>NZ_JBKABN010000002.1:0-366931 GCF_046269175.1 Serratia sp. J2 | reverse complement strand
TCCCGGTCTGTACAATGGGAGAGGGTTGGGGTGAGGGGACTATTGTTAGGCTTTCGAGCGGAATTGAGATATCCACAGTATGGTGATGGCAAGGCCGAACACGACGCCAAAACCGATCCCGACGCCGATCACCGGCACGCCTAATTTGACCACCAAAGAGTAGAGGCCAAGCATCAGCAGCATGGCGGTGTTTTCACCCAGGTTCTGTACCGCGATGGCATTCCCCGCCCCAACTGAGCGTTTGCCCCGCTCTTGCAACAGCGCATTCAGCGGCACCACAAAGAAGCCCCCCAGCACACCAATCACCAGCAGTACGCCATAAGCATTCAGCATGCTGGTTTGCACGGCGAAGAAGGCCACGGCAATGCCGATCAGGATCCCGGCAGGCATACAGCGCTTAACCGTTTCCAGCGTCACAAAGCGGGCTGCCGCCCCGGCTCCGACTACAATACCTATTGCCACCATCGCGTTGAGCATGGTTGGCGTGGCGTTATCGCTAATGCCCAGCGCTACCGGTACCCACAACACCAGCAGGAAGCGCAGGGTGACACCAGCGCCCCAGAACAGGCTGGTACCGATCAGTGAGAAACGGGTTTGGCCATCGCGCCACAGCACTACGCAAGCGTTGAAGAAAGTGCTCCCCATGACGCGTGGGTGCCAGGAGGCCACCTTGTGGGCAGCAGGCAAGCGCGGAATATAGAGGTTAGCGACGACTGCCGCGCCGTAAACCACGGCACACACCGCCAGTGCAGCCACGATATGCCAGTCTGCCAGCAGGCCACCGGCTACCGACCCCACCAGGATGGCAGCAATGGTGGAAGCCTCCATCAGACCGTTGGCCTTCACCAGCTTATCGCCGCTGGTGATCTCACCCAGGATGCCGTACTTCGCTGGTGAATAAGCCGCCGCCCCGATGCCGACCAGGGTATAGCCCAGGAACGGGTTCAGCCCAAAGCAGATCACCAGCGCACCGGCCAGCTTCAAGCCGTTGGCGACCATCATCACCCGGCCTTTGGAGAAGCTGTCGGCGATTTGGCCCACAAACGGCGCCAGGATGATATAGGTGGCCACGAAGGCCATTTGCAGTATCGGTTGGCTCCAATCGGGGTACATTTGCTGTTTGATCAGCGCCAGGGTCGCAAACAGCAAGGCGTTATCGCCGAAGGCCGAGAGAAACTGGGCACAGATCACCGCGATCATTGAACGTGACAGCAGTGGGGAATCAGTTGCATTCATTATGCCTTCTCCGGCTGTTCAGCCATTTGGCGCAAAGTAACGAAATCCGGTTTGCCGCTGCCCAGTAACGGCAACGCCTTCACCAGGCGAATATCACGTGGCACCGCCAGCTCCGGGGTGCCCTGCTCACGAGCCACCCGCAGCAAGCTGTCACGGGTAATGCTGGCGTCGTTGGTGAACAACACCAGCGCTTCACCTTTGCTGCTGTCGCTTTTCACCGTGGCCGCATGCAGCCCTTCCGGTGACAGGCGCACTGCCAACTGTTCCACGCTCTCCAGCGAGATCATTTCCCCCGCCAGTTTGGCAAAGCGCTTCACGCGGCCACGAATGGTGCAATAACCCTGTTCGTCGAAGCTGACAATATCACCGGTATCGTACCAGCCGGCTTGCAGCACGCCGTTTTCGTCCTCGGCTGCCGGAGCTTCCAGTTCTCCTGGGCGCTCAACCCGCAGGTAGCCCTTCATGATGTTCGGGCCTTTCAATTGCAGACGGCCACCGTTATCGATCCCAGCCATCTTGATCAAACGTGCTTCCATCTGCGGCATAATGCGGCCTACGGTGCCAACTTTGGCCGCCAGAGGCACGTTGATCGACACTACCGGAGCACACTCCGTCACACCGTAGCCTTCTAAAATACGGATGCCGTATTTGTCCTGATAAATCTGTTTGGTGCTTTCGGCCAGTTTCTCGGCACCGGCCACCACATAGCGCAGGCGGGCAAAATCGTAAGGATGGGCGAAGCGGGCGTAGTTGTTGAGGAAGGTCGCGGTACCAAACAGCACGGTGCAGTTGCGGTCATAGACCAGTTCCGGCACCACGCGATAATGCAGCGGGCTTGGGTAGAGGAATACCCGGCTACCGGTCATCAACGGGGTGATCAACCCGACAGTCAGGCCGAAAGAGTGGAACAGCGGCAGCGAGGACATAAAGCGATCGCGCGGGGTGAAATCCGCAATGGTTCGGATCTGCTCTACGTTGGCCAGCAGGCTGGCATGGGAATGCACAACGCCCTTCGGATGGCCTTCCGAGCCGGAGGTAAACAAGATCAGCGCTGCATCTTCTGGCTGCTGTGGCACCATTGCCTTTTGTGGCTGGAACAGGTGACGCAGGATCCACAGCTTATCGTCGCGGGTGACGGTATCTTTCAAATCTTCCAGATAGACCCAGTTGGCTTCCGGCACCTGCTCTGGCAGGTGTGTCAGTTTGCCCTTTTCCAGGAACTGGCGCGAGGTGACGATGGTTTTAATGGTGGCCGCGGTCATCGCGCTTTTCAGCCCGTTCACGCCGGCGGTGTAATTGAGCATGGCCGGAATACGGCCCCGCAATGAAGCGCCAAAGATGGCGGCAGCGGTAATAGTGGCATTGGGCAACAGTAGGCCAACATGCTCTTTCGGCGCGGTAAAACGTTCCAGGATGCGGCTGACGCCCAGCGATTTTTTGAGCAGCGTATGATAGCTGTCTTCCTTGAAGCCCACGTCTTCGATGCAGGGCTTGAAGCGGCCATAACGATGCTGCGCGGCCAACAGCGCGCCGAACAAGGTTTGCGGTTTGAGGGTATCCATGCGCGCCTGCATCATGATCTGATGCAGCCTGTCACCGGCCAATTGCCGGCGTTGACTGGCTTTTGGCGCATCTGACATAGGTAAAGTGGTTGGCGGCAGAATGCTGATGGTGGTCTGTGGGAAGGCGCGGAGTTTATACACCCCGGCCATACGGCCAAACACGCTGAACTCCGGGCCATCGATACGTACCGGCACGATGGTGGCACCAGATTTGGCGGCGATAAAGGCCGCCCCGTCGTAGATCTTCATCAATGAGCCGGTCACCGTAATGCGCCCTTCCGGGAACACCACGATCGGCCTGCCCTGCTCAACCATACGCACCAGATGCTTGATGGCCATCGGTTTGGTGGGATCCAGTGGCACAAAGTCGATATAAGGCTTCAGCCAGCGCATAAACCAACGTTCCGAAATGCTGGAGTAAACGGCAAACACCGGTTTGATCGGTAAGAACAACGCCAGCAGCGCGCCATCCATGAAAGAAACGTGATTCGGGGTGATCAGCAGTTTCTGCTGCTCAAAATGCCTGGCATCGCCTTCGACACGAACACGAAACATCAGGCGAAACAGTGCACGTAACACGGTATATATCATCCCACTCTCCCTCGGGGTTGATGGCCTTAAAAATTGTCTGAGGGAAGAATACTATACGGCAGGCAAAAAAAAACCTACGCATCCGCGTAGGTTGGTGCAATTGAAAATGGCTTCAACATACAGAGTATGCCGATTGCTCACCAATCAATACCTCTGGGACATTCAATTTACCCCGCCACGCCAAACTCTCACCAGCGGCCAATCGCAACAGTCAGGCGCAAAGTGTAACCAGCGATGTAGTTTTTCCTTTGATAGACATGGTTTTGAAACTATTGCAAAACCTCAGCCGCTCCGGATCGCAGGAGCCTGCATGCTGTGCCCGTTAACCCTGGATCCGCTTGGGCGAAAAGGTGGATTTAAAAACCATAAATGCAACACTCACCACAAGTTAACGATACCAGCCCTTGCGGCGCGCGATTTTTTCCGCAAAACTGAGGAATGTAAGCGATTACCCAGGAAGTGTTGCAGATATGGCCACGATTAAGGATGTTGCCAGGCTGGCGGGTGTTTCCGTCGCCACGGTGTCCCGCGTAATAAATAATTCCCCGAAAGCCAGCGAAAGTTCACGGACCGCCGTGCTGGCCGCCATGGAAGGATTGCAGTATCACCCCAACGCCAATGCCCGTGCGCTGGCACAGCAATCCACCGAAACCCTGGGCCTGATTGTCTCTGACGTTTCCGATCCCTTCTTTGGTGCCATGGTAAAAGCCGTGGAGCAGGTGGCCTACGCCACGCATAATTTTCTGCTGATTGGTAACGGTTACCACAATGCCGAAAAAGAGCGCCAGGCCATTGAGCAACTGGTGCGTCATCGCTGTGCGGCCTTGGTGGTGCATGCCAAGAAGCTGACCGACGATGAGCTAACCGTCTGGATGCGCCAGATCCCAGGCATGGTGCTGATCAACCGTACGCTGCCTGGCTTTGAGCCCCGCTGCGTAGCGCTTGACGATCGCTATGGTGCCTGGCTGGCCACCCGTCATCTGATCCAGCAGGGCCACCAGCGGATCGCCTTCATCTGCTCCAACCACCAGATTTCAGATGCTACCGATCGATTACAGGGCTACCTGGATGCATTGGAAGAGCACGGTATTGCGGTGGATGAGAAGCTGGTTGCCTACGGCAAGCCGGATGAGATTGGCGGCGAGCAGGCCATGACCGAGTTACTGGGCCGTGGTAAGCAGTTTACCGCCATCACCTGCTATAACGATCCGATGGCCGCCGGGGCGCTTTCGGTACTCAGTGATAACAGCGTGGACGTTCCAGGCCAGATTTCGCTGATTGGTTTTGATGACGTACTGATTTCGCGCTATCTGCGCCCACGCCTGACCACTATCCGCTACCCGGTGGTGGCGATGGCGACGCAAGCAGCAGAGCTGGCATTAGCGCTGGCCAACAACCAGCCGCTACCGGAGATCACCAATATGTTCAGCCCGACGCTGGTACGCCGCCATTCGGTCGCCAGCATCAATAACGCTTTCGAGCAAAACTAATCTAGCAGGCGGTGGTAGAGGCGCACGGGGCGATCCGGGTACTCCAGCGCCTCGCCGATGTGCTGCCAGCCATGGCGTTCGTAATAACCGCTAAACTCAGCATACAGATACAGCTCCTTGAACCCGGCCCGGCGGCTGTATTCCTGCACATATTGCTGGAGCTGCAGCCCCAGCCCGCTGCCGCGCTGGCTCTCTTCAACGTAAAGCGCGGCCAGCCACGGCGTTAAATCCTGGCGGCTGATCAAATCACAGCGCCACAGCCCCACGGTGCCTACCGGCTTGTCATCCAACAGGGCAATAAAGGTGATGGGCAAACCTTCATGCCGCAGGCTGCTGGCCACCACGCTGGCAAAAAATTCCCGGCTGTTTTCGCAGCCAAACGCCTGCCACTGCCAGTCGATAACCTGTTGCTGATGCTGCGGATAGTCCGCCAGATGCACGATACGAAACACGCTAATCCCCTCTGAAAAATGCCTTAAACGCCAGCACCGTCAGTGTACGCGAATCAATGCATGGGTGCCCCAACAACATATGTTGCTGAATTTGTAGGAGTCGAACATGTTCGACGCGATCTAACCCTATGCTAGACTCAGCAATATTTACCGCAGCGGACGTTGAAAGAGGGTAGCCATTGATGATCACCATGTTGGATGTTTCCATGCGCGCGGGGGTATCCAAAGCCACGGTTTCCCGCGTTTTAAATGGCACCGGCCAGGTGAAGAAGAGCACGCGTGATGCGGTGTTCAAGGCAATGGATGAGTTGGGCTACCGGCCAAACTTTCTCGCCCAATCGCTGGCCAATAAAAGCTCCAACAGCATTGGGCTGGTAGTATCCAATTTTGACGGCCCCTACTTTGGCCGTTTGCTGCGCCAGGCCGCCAAACTGATCGAAGCCAGCGGCAAGCACCTGATCGTCACCGACGGCCACGACACGCCAGAAGATGAATTGCAGGCGGTACGGCTGCTGGCGGATCGCCGTTGCGACGCGATTATCCTGTACACCCGCTTTATGGGCGAAAGTGCCCTGATGGAGTTGCTGGAAGACCTGCCGGTTCCGGTGATGGTCATTAACCGCGATCTGCCGCAGGCTCGTCAACGCTGCGTGTTCTTCGAACAGCAACAGGCCGCCTTCAACGTGGTGGATTATCTGATCGGTCAAGGGCACCGTGAGATCGCCTGCATCACCGGGCCAATTGATACACCCACTGCCCAATCCCGCTTGGCGGGTTACCGTCAGGCGTTGGAACACCATCAGATAGCATTCAATGATGCCCTGATCACCAACGGTGATAGTAGCGTACCTGGCGGATACCTTAGCTGTAAGGCCCTGCTGGCTAGCGGCAACGCATTCAGCGCGCTGTTTGCCAGCAACGATGATATGGCCATCGGCGCGATGAAGGCCCTGCACCAGGCTGGCAAACGCCTGCCTGAGGACGTTTCGCTGTTTGGTTTCGACGATGAGCCAAGCGCCGCCTATCTGCAACCGGCGTTATCCACCGTCTATCTGCCGATCGACGCGATGATCGAAGCGGCGATCGCCCAGGCCCTGCGTCTGATCAACGGCGAAGCGCTGCAACCGCTAACGCCGTTTGTCGGTGAGTTAAAACTGCGTGAGTCCGTGGTACCTGGCCCCTACGCTTAAATTAACTCCAGCCCGATCAATTCTTCAATCGTCTGGCGGCGACGGATCAGCCGAGGCTCACCGTTTTCAAACAGCACTTCCGGCAGCAACGGGCGGCTGTTGTAGTTGGAGGACATCGACGAGCCATAGGCCCCGGTGTCATGGAATACCAGATAATCACCGACCCGCACCTGCGGCAACGGACGGGTTTCAATACCGCCACCCGCTTGCTGGGTAAACACATCACCCGACTCACACAGTGGCCCGGCGATCACGGTATCTTGCAACGGTTGGTTATCAGTATTGCGGCCGTCGGCAGGCAGCAGGGAGATATGGTGATAGCTGCCATACATCGCCGGACGCATCAAATCGTTAAACCCAGCGTCCACCAGGACAAAGTGGCGGCTGCCCATCTGTTTTACCGAACGCACTTCGGCCACCAGCACGCCTGCTTCGGCCATCAGGAAACGCCCCGGCTCGATTTCCAACTTCACCGGATGGCCCAGATGTGCGGCAACTCGCTCACGTGCGCGGTTCCACAGGCCGTAATAGTGTTCGGTATTGATCGCCTCCTCCCCTTGCTGATAAGGGATAGAAAGGCCGCCACCGGCGGAAATAGCCGTAATGTCCTGCCCCAGCGCAATCACCTGCTGCACCATCGCATCACACACGCGCTCCAGGTGCTGGTAATCCACCCCGGAACCGATGTGCATATGCAGCCCGATCAGTTTCAGGCCATATTGCTGCACCTTGGCGACCGCCTGCGGCAGATCGGCATACCAGATACCATGCTTGCTGTTTTCACCGCCGGTATTGGTTTTCTGGCTGTGGCCGTGGCCAAAACCAGGGTTGATCCGCAGCCATACCGGATGCCCGGCAGACACCTGGCCAAGCTGCTCCAGCATATCGATAGAACCGGCATTGACCGGGATTTTCAATTCACTGACGCGCGCCAGAGTGGCGTGATCCAGCACATCGGCGGTAAACACGATATCTTCGCCACCCGGCTCAAAACCGGCTTTTAACGCGCGCTCGATTTCCCCCAGCGACACCGAATCCACCTTGACGCCCAGCTCGCGCATCAGGCGCATCAGGCGCAGAATATGAATATTCGAGCAGGCTTTCTGAGCAAAACGGATCACGTCAAAGTGCTGCAACTGGCTGATACGCTGGCTGATGATAGCCGCATCATAGGCCCAGACCGGGCAACCAAAGCGTTGGGGCAGTGCCAGCAGATTGGCGGCGTTCAGGGCGGTAGAGGTGTCGTTCAAGGAGCGTGGCATGGTTCGGTTCCCATAATCAAATTTTCCACCATCATGCCGCAGCGGCCCCGGTGTGAAAAATATCTATTTCGCCATAGTCTATTCATTTATGATATGGCTTTCCCTCTCCGTGGAGTTTCGCCATGTACGCCATTACCCTGCGCCAGATTGAGATTTTCCACGCGGTGATGACCACCGGCAATCTGACCGAAGCGGCGGCGCTGCTGCAAACCTCACAACCGACCGTCAGCCGCGAGCTTGCCCGCTTCGAGAAGTTAATCCAATTGCAACTGTTCGACCGCGTACGTGGCCGCCTTTACCCGACGGTGCAAGGCTTGCGGCTGTTTGAAGAAGTGCAGCGCTCCTATTACGGCCTGGATCGCATCAAGAATGCGGCCGCCGGTATCCGGCAATTCCAGCAGGCGCAGCTTTCCATTGCCTGTCTGCCGGTGTTTTCCCAATCGCTGCTGCCTGCCGTGTGCAAACCTTTTGTTGATCGTTATCCGGAAGTGAGCTTCAGCGTGATCCCGCAGGAGTCACCGTTGCTGGAAGAGTGGCTTTCGGCACAGCGCCACGATCTGGGCCTGACGGAGAATACCCTGACGCCCGCTGGCACCGAGCGCATGACGCTGATGACGATGAATGAGGTGTGTGTGCTGCCTGCCGGGCACCCATTGCTTGCGAAAAGCACGCTGACGCCGCAGGACTTCAACGCAGAAAACTTTATCAGCCTGTCGAACACCGACAGCTATCGACAACTGCTGGATGCGCTGTTCCATGAACAAGGCATCGAGCGCCGGATGGTGATGGAGACCCACAGCGCCGCTTCGGTCTGTGCGATGGTCAAGGCTGGAGTCGGCATCTCGATCGTCAACCCACTGACCGCGTTGGATTACGCCAATAATGGTGTTCATGTGCGGCCCTTCAGCGTCGAGGTACCGTTTACCGTGAGCCTGATCCGCCCGCTGCACCGCCCCTCTTCCGCGCTGGTCACCGCCTTTGTGCAGCACTTGCAGCAGCAGGCGCAACAGTTGCCCGCCCGCCTGGCTTCGGTTATCCAACGCTAGCGCAGCGTGGCACGCCAGCCAGGATCGGTGGCAAACCATTCCACCAGGAAATCCAGCATGGTGCGCAACGTGGCGGGCATTTGGCGGCGCGAGGTGTAGATGCCGTAGATCCCCATCGTCTGTGACAAATACCCCGGTAACAGTTCCACCAACTCCCCCTTTGCCAACAGTGGCGCAGCAGAATAATAAGGTTGCATGGAGATCCCCGCACCTTGCAGCGTTCCTGCCAACAGCACCACCGATTCGTTGGCACTGAGGTTGCCACTGACCGCCACCGCCGACTTCACGCCTTGCTCATCAAAGTGCCACAGGCTTTTACCAAAGTAGGAATAGGTGAGGCAGTTGTGCAGGGCTAAATCCTGTGGGTGACGCGGGGTACCATGAGCGGCCAGATAGGCTGGAGACGCACAGATCACCGAAGCGCAGTTGGAAAGTGGCCGGGCAATCAGATTGGGATCCAGTTCATTGGTGATGCGTAGCGCCAGATCGATCCGCTCTTCCACCAGATTGACCGCTCGGTTATTCATTTGCAGATCCACCGCCACCTGAGGATGACGCTTCAGGTACTGCGCCACCGCCCCCACCAGCGCCGTTTGGCCAAGCGATTGCGAACAGGTGATTCGTAGCAGGCCACGTAAATCGTCACTCTGCTCGTTTTCCACCAGATCGATATCTTTCGCTACCGCCAGCATTTGGCGGCAACGTTCCAAGGTGCGCTCTCCGGCATCGGTCAGGCTGAGCCTACGCGTAGTACGGTGCAGCAGCCGCGCCCCGGCCCATTGTTCCATCTGCGCCAGATAGCGCGTCACCATAGCTCGCGACATTGCCAGGGTATCCGCTGCCGCAATCATGCTGCCGCGTTCGACGATAGTGACAAAAACCTCTGCGGCGGTAATGCGATCCATGATTCGCTCGATTTACGCAATGAATAATTGCTTATTATCCGGTTTTTCTCCCGTTCTATGCAACCTATCATCTGACCAACGATAACAAACACCCAAAAGGCACCTGCACATGTTTAAGAAATCATTACTGACTCTGGCCGCAACCGGCTTCGTTTCACTCAGCACCTTCGCCACTGCGGCTAATACTCTGACCCTGGAAGTGTACAACCCAGGCGAAAAGAGCGTTTTCCCGGTCTCTTCCGAGATTGTCAGCGGCCCACATGAAGTGGCGCTGATCGATGCCCAATTCCAGCGTAACGACGCGCAGGAGCTGGTGAAAAAGATCAAGGCTACCGGTAAAAAGCTGACCACGGTCTATATCAGCCATTCGGATCCGGATTTCTATTTCGGCCTGGATGTGATCAAAGCCGCCTTCCCGGAGGCAAATATCATTGCTTCACCGGAAACGATCAAAGCGATCAATGCAACCCAGGCAGGTAAACTCGCCTATTGGGGGCCGATCCTGAAGGAGAATGCGCCGAAAGCCGTGATCGTGCCGCAGCCGTTGCAAGGCAGCAGCTTTAGCATCGATGGCCAGCAGGTCGAAGTGAAAGGCCTCAATGGCCCAACGCCGGATCGCACCTTTGTGTGGATCCCGTCGTTGAAAGCTGTGGTGGGTGGCGTACCGGTGGCCGGTGACAATATTCATCCGTGGATTGCGGATAATCAGACCGTCGAGTCACGCGCTCATTGGCAGCAAACGCTGGAAAGCATCAAGGCGCTGAAACCGCTGGTAGTAGTTCCAGGGCACTTCCTGCCAGGAGCGGCACAAACGCTGGAGTCGGTGACCTTTACCCACAATTACCTGACCACGCTGGAAAGTGAGTTGCCAAAAACCAAGAACTCCGCGGAACTGATCGCGGCCATGCAGCAGCACTATCCAAAACTGCAAGATGGTTCTAGCCTGGAACTGAGCGCCAAGGTACTGAAAGGCGAAATGAAGTGGCCACAGTAAAGCGGTAGGAGCAAAAACATGACGACCCTGCATTACATTTTCGATCCGCTGTGCGGCTGGTGTTACGGTGCAGCACCGCTGGCCAAGGCCGCGCAGGCTATTCCAGGCCTGACCGTTGCCCTGCACGCCGGTGGCATGATGACCGGCAATGCCCGCCGAACCATCAACGAGGAATGGCGCAATTACGTGATGCCGCATGATAAGCGGATTGCCGGGCTAACCGGCCAGCCTTTCGGCGACGGTTACTTCAACGGACTGCTGCGAGACACCACGGCGGTGATGGACTCTGAGCCACCGATCGTTGCGATCCTGGCCGCTGAACAGCTCGCCGGACGGGGCCTGGATATGCTGCACCGCATTCAGGAAGCCCACTACCGGGAAGGGCGACGTATTGCCGATGCGCCAGTGTTGGAAGCGCTGGCGAAAGAGTTGGGCCTGGATCCTGCTGCCTTTATTGCCGAGATGCGTTTGAACAGCGGCGCGCCAACGGCACAGCATATCGCCGACAGCCGCGCACTGCTCGCCAAAGTCCGTGGGCATGGCTTCCCAACCTTTGCCCTGGAGGATAATCAAGGGCGGCTATCCCAGATCCCCGTGCAGGAGTATTTGGGAAATGTTGAAGGCTGGAAAGCATTACTGAAAGATGCCGTAAAATAAATCTGCCGGGGCGAGCACATGTTCGCCCCGAACATAGTTGTAACAATTTCATTTTGTGTTGTGATTTGCCGCCGCGCCAAAGACGCCTTCGCCTTACGCTAATCAACGTTACTAGCGCTCGTTTTATCTCTGCTGTATTGCAAATAATGAGCCACGTCAAAACTGCTTACATGTGGCGGTTTGTTTGTTACCAACCTCGTGCCCATGCTAGAAGAAAACGATACCTTCTGGATTTTTATGAACACGAGCACCACACAAAAACAAGCCGTCTGGCAGTTGATCAAACCCTTTTGGGTTTCGGAAGAAAAATGGCGCGCCTGGACGATGCTGATCGCCATCGTGGGCCTATCCCTGGGGCTGGTTTATATCAGCGTGCTGATCAACCAGTGGAACCAGGTGTTCTACGATGCCCTGCAGAATAAAAACTACCCGGTGTTCAAAGCCCAGCTGTGGCGCTTTACCTATCTGGCATTATCTTTCATCGTGCTGGCGGTCTACAAAATCTACCTGACCCAGGGCCTACAGATGCGCTGGCGGCGCTGGATGACGGAAAAATTTATGGGCAAGTGGCTGGCGCACCAGGCCTATTACCATACCGAACAACAGCAGATTATCGATAACCCCGATCAGCGTATCTCTGACGATCTCAACGTCCTGACCCAGTACACCTTATCTTTGTCGCTCGGCCTGCTCTCCAGCCTGGTGACACTCTGTTCGTTTATTACCATTCTCTGGCATATCAGCGGGCCGATGACCTTCGTGATCGCCCAGCATGCCATTACCCTGCCAGGCTATATGGTGTGGTTTGCCCTGTTGTACGCGGTACTGGGATCCTTACTGATCTGGTGGGTCGGCAAGCCCCTGGTTATGCTCGGCTTTAATCAGGAACGTTATGAGGCGAACTTCCGTTTCGGGCTGATCCGTATTCGTGAAAATAACGATGCCATCGCGCTGTATCACGGTGAACCACGAGAGAAACAGCAGCTAAGTAACCGCTTTGAGGCCATCCGCAGTAACTGGTGGTCGATCATGCGTATCACCCGGCGGCTGAATATCGCCAGTAATTTCTACAGCCAGTTTGCCATTGTCTTTCCGCTGCTGGTGGCGGCACCACGCTATTTCTCAGGTGCGATCCAAATGGGCGGACTGATGCAAATCTCCTCCGCATTCGGCCAGGTGCAAGGGTCGCTGTCGTGGTTTATCGACGCGTTTACCGATCTGGCCACCTGGAAAGCCTGCGTTAACCGTCTGGCTGGCTTTAACGCGGCGGTGGACGAGGTGCATAACCAGAGCCGCGGTATCAGCCTGCAACAGGAAGACCACTCACCGCTGATGCTGCGCGATGTTGGCCTTACGCTGCCCGATGGACAGCCTCTGTTAAGTGCAGCAACCATGACGCTGAAACGCGGCGAGCGCGTGCTGGTCGTTGGCCCTTCTGGCTGTGGTAAATCAACGCTGCTGCGTGCCATTGCCGGGATCTGGCCTTACGGCTCCGGTGAAATCGGCCTGGATAATCACCTCACGACGCTGTTCCTACCGCAGCGCAGCTATATCCCGATCGGTACGCTGCGTGAAGCGCTGAGCTATCCGCATCAGGATAAAGACTACAGCGATGAGCAGTTGTTGAAAGTCCTGGAAAACTGCCGGCTGAAACACCTGCAACGCTGGCTGGATACCAGCGCCAACTGGAGCCATCGCCTTTCACCGGGCGAGCAGCAGCGATTGGCGTTTGCCCGTGCGATCCTTACCCGCCCGGATGTACTGTTCCTGGATGAGGCCACCAGCGCGTTGGATGATGAAACCGAGCAATTGATGTATTGCCTGCTGGTTGACGAACTGCCGGAGGTCACGCTGGTCAGCGTGGCACACCGCAACAGCGTGGCGAAATATCATCAGACCTGCTGGCGTTTCAGCCGTAATGAAAATGGCCCGGCCCAGATGGCGCTTAGCCCGTTGCCGATGCCGAGTTAGCCTCAATAGCTCCTCTCACTCCCCCCTTTGGAAGGGTTGGAGTGAGAGGGCACCTGATTAAATCCCATCAGCCTCGGCGTTGGCGCATTTCACCTTACGCCGTTCATGCCACAGGCTGGTCAAGCCACGTTTGCCGCAGGCCAGCGCCATGTCACGGAACTCGGTCAGGCTCAGCCCTTCACGCTCCAGCATCATTTCGGCAGCCAACTGCATATTAACCCCGGTCAGCACCTCACAGTTGCCATGCGCATCGGCCAACTCGCAGGCACTACGGAAAGGCGATCCCCCCAACATATCGGTAAGGAACACCACGCCGTCCGCTTGCTCTACCGCTTGCAGCGCGGCACTCAACTCCACTTTCAGCTCCGCCGTCCCCATATGGACAGGGAAGTCCACCGCGATACAGGCAGGCTGTTCTCCTACCACCTGTTCTAGCGCCTGCAGCAGGCCACTGGCGAAGCCGCCGTGGCCGGTAATGACAATTCCTGGCATGTTCACTTCCTCACAGCAAACCGAAAAATTTACCCACTACGCCGATCACCACCGTCACACCGATCAGTTTCACCGGTGAGAAACCGCGCTTCATCAGGAAGAACACCAGCAGCGTGAAACACAGCGGCAACAGGTTAGGCATCAACTTATCGAGCACATCCGTTTGCAACGCCACGGTGGCCTTACCGGCATGCATGATCAGCGGCGTGGAAAGATGTACATAGGAGGCCACCAGCGCACCGATGACCGTCATGCCCACGATCGACGCCGCATGGGATATTCGTTTGGTATGGGTTTTCAACAGCGTCAGCGCACTGGTGCCCGCCTGATAGCCATAGTGCGCCAGCCCAAAGCGCAGCCCGAAGTGGAACACGTTGAACAACAGCAGGAACACTATCGGCCCAAACAGGCTGCCTTCCAGCGCTAAAGAGGCCCCGATGCCCGCACAAATCGGCAACAGCGTCAGCCAGAACAGCGCATCACCAATGCCTCCCAACGGCCCCATCAGCGCCACTTTCACCGCTCGAATGGTGGAGACTTTCTCCTTGTTTTGCTCCATCGCCAGCACCAACCCCGAAAGGAAGGTAACGTCGAAAGGATGCACGTTGATAAACTCCATATGCATCTTCATCGAATTCGCCAGATCCTGAGGATTGCGGTGGATCTTGCGCAAACCCGGGATCAAGGTGTACAGCCAGCCACCGGCCTGCATACGTTCATAGTTGAATGATGCCTGCAGTAACAACGAACGCCAGGCCATACGGTTGATATCACTGCGCGTCAGCGCCTCTGCCGGGCGGCTATCAACGTAGTCGTCCTGCTCTACCTGGCTGGTGGCCAATGCCTGTTCCAGGCGTTTTGCTGCTTTTTGCGCCAGCAGATCGTCAGAGTCATTAAATGCCATCTTCAGCGTCCTCCGGTTGAACAGGCTTCCTGGTCACATCCGCATCTGCCCGTTGACTGTTAAAGAAATCGATCAGCGCGATCGCCAATGCCCCCAGTGCCACCGCCAAGATCGGCAGCTTAAGGAAAGTCACCGAAATAAAGCCGAGGATGAAATACGCCACGTAGGTTTTCTTCATCATCACTTTCATCAGCAGTGAGAAGCCGATCGCCGGCATCATACCGCCCGCCACCGCCAGCCCATCCAGCAGCCAGGTCGGCGCTTTCTGCACCATGGCGCTGGCCGCATCGGCACCGAAGTAAATCGGCAAAAACGCCACCACAAAATAGAAAACAAACAGGATACTGATGCCGAGGTAGTTCACTCGCTCAACGCCACGCCAGTTCAGTTCCTGCACCATGCGATCGCAGCGGTGCATCATGGGTGAAAACGCGGTGAACAGCAGCGTGATGCAGCCCTGTACCGCAATGGCGAACGGCACCGCCACGCCAATGGCCACCTTGGGATCGGCCTTGGTGAGGATGGCAAACGCCGTGCCGACCACCCCGCCGATCACCACGTTAGGCGGCTGCGCACCGGCCAATGGCACCATGCCCATCCACACTAGTTCCAACGTCCCGCCTACCAGCAAGCCGGTAGTGACATCCCCCAGGATCAGGCCAACCAGCGGTCCCATCACTACCGGGCGGTGGAAGTGGGTCAGGCCGTCAAACAGGTCGACTCCGGCCAGCCCCGCGAGTAATGCAATCAATAACGCGTCAGTTAACATGCTTCCCCCTGCGCTCAAGCGAGCAGTTTGCCTATCGCTTCACCGGCTTCATCCGGCACTCGGCGCACCTCGCAGGCTACGCCCAACGCCGCCAGCTCACGAAAGGCGGCAATATCATCGTCATCCACCGAGACCGTTTTGTGGATTTGCCGTTTTCCTGCGGCGAAGTGCATATTGCCAACGTTGACAAAAGTGATGGGCACTCCGCCCTGCACCAGTTTCAATACGTCCTGCGGCGTTTTGCACACCAGAAAAATCTTTTGCCGATCCGCCGCCTTATGGATCACGTCGATGGTTTTTTGCAGGGTGAAGTACCGAGTCTGCACGCCTTCGGCCACCACCATGTCCATCAGGTTTTGCTGTACCGGATCGGCGGCGGCGTCATCGTTGGCCACTACCACCAGATTGGCTCCCAGCGTGTTGGTCCAGGTCACCCCTACCTGGCCATGCACCAGGCGATTATCGATACGGGTCATCAGAATATTGGGCATATCAGCGCACCTCCGGGTAACAGGCTGAGTGGTAGTCGTCGAGCACCTGGGTAATTTTGTGGATCACCCAATCTTGCGGATCCTGGCTCAGCTCACCGGCATTCAAGGCCCGTGCCTGGTCGGGTAAATACTGGCTGAGTAAGGCCAGCGGGATTGGATTGCTCCGTAGATTGTCCATCAGCGCATCCACGGCCTGCTGGACCTGTGGCTGCGGCCAGTAATAGCGCACACGATCGCTCAGGCTGTAGTGCCGATCCAGATACTGTTGATGCGGGCTGCCGTGATAATAGCGGCTCCACTGCTGCGGCTGTTCGCGCATCACCTGTTCAAGCGTGGCGCACAGCTGGGCCGAACGATGCTCCCCTAACCATTCACGTTCGATACGATCGAGGGCAAACAGCGCCTCACGCAGCGCAAAAGTGAGCGCCGGGCCAACTTTCAGAATGGCGAAATGGTCACGCACCAGCTGCGAATAAGCCTTCGGTGCCTGGTAGTCGGTCGAGTGGGCCTCATACAGCAACCCCGGTTGGCGTTCGATAAAGCGGCTCAACGCCTGCGCCGCCTGCGGTTGGTAATGTTCGACGCTGTGATGGTCGAACTCGACGCCAGGTTGCACCACCAAGGCGATCACTCGTGACCACGCGCTGCTCAGTTCTGCCTGCTGCCAGGCATGACGGTGCGCCTCTAACGTGACGGAGACGGCCTGTGGCGTAGTCACCTGGATGCCTTGCAGCGTTTCCTGCGCACCGCCCGGCACTGGCACTTCGGTTCCGATCACATACACCGGAGCTTCACCACCCGCTTGCTGCCAGGCTCGTTCCGCCACTGCGCACAGGCGCGCCGCACGCTGCGCCACCACTTCATCTCCCAACGGGGTGGGATCGTCAGAGCAGGACATGGAGCAGTCGAGATGGATTTTGCGAAATCCGGCGCGCACATAGTCGTCAATCAGGGTTTCGGATAGCGCCATCGCCTCTTGTGCCGGGCGCTCTTGCCAGGCGTTAGGGCCAAGATGATCGCCCCCCAGCCAAATAGCGCTCCTTGGCAACCCGATGTCATCCGCCATCTGCCACAGCGCATCACGAAACTGTGCGGCGGTCTGGCCGGTGTAGCCGCCAAACTGGTTAACCTGGTTTGACGTCGCCTCGATCAATACCGGCGTGCCACGTGCCTTTGCTTGCCGCAAGGCGGCCTGCAATACCCAAGGATGCGCGGAGCAAACGGAAAATATCCCCACCGGCTGGCCGGCCTTGTGCTGTGCTACCAGTTGTAACCACTGCTGCATGAATCCCCCATGATGGCACCCTATTCGCGATCGGCTATCACCACATCTACGCCTAAATCGCTGAGCGCCTGCTGATAATCTTGTGGAAGACGGCTATCTGTGATCAGCCGATGAATTTGCCCGACTTCGCGGATCATGCAAAAGCTCTTGCGACCAAACTTGCTGGCATCCGCTACCGCGATAATTTCGCGCGCCACCTCGCACATCACACGATTGAGGTGCGCCTCGCCGGGGTGAGGCGTAGTGATCCCCGCAACCAGATCGAAACCGTCGACGCCCAGAAACAGTTTGTCGAAGCGGTACTGGCGCAATTGCTGCTCGGCAGCCGGGCCATAGAGCGAATAGGAGTTCTGCCGGACGCTTCCCCCCAACACCATCACTTCCACCCCGTCGTAGCCTGAAAGCTCATAGGCAATGTTCAGCGCATTGGTCATCACCACCAGATCGCGGCGCGGTTTCAACCAGGGCACGATCTGGGCCGTGGTGGAACCGGAGTCCAGGATCAGCGCATCACCGTCCCGCACGTAGCTTGCCGCTCGGCAGGCAATCTGTGATTTCACATCTCGGTTCAAGCGCCCCTTGTCGTGTAATGGGC
This sequence comes from Serratia sp. J2, assembly GCF_046269175.1. Classification (NCBI taxonomy): domain Bacteria; kingdom Pseudomonadati; phylum Pseudomonadota; class Gammaproteobacteria; order Enterobacterales; family Yersiniaceae; genus Serratia; species Serratia sp. J2. The sequence continues at coordinate 349,039 of NZ_JBKABN010000002.1, read as the reverse complement.
GATCGAAGGCAAACTGCTGGTTGAGCATCGCCCCACCATAGGCACGCAGCGCACAGCCTTTGCGTTCCAGAAAGCGCAGATCGTTGCGGATCGTCACCGTGGAAACGGCAAACTGTTTGCTGAGCTGTTCCACCCGCACGCTTCCGTGCTCGCAGAGCAGATCGATAATGTGTTCACGTCGTTTAGCGGTGTTCACTGGCATGAGCAATAGGTCCTCAGGTTTCCGGTTATGGCCGGGAGATGATGGCTTTCGCTCTACTGCGGCGGTATTACAACAAAGCGAAAGCAATGAAATTGTGATCGGGGTTACAGGGCAGTTTTAGCAGCAAATGGGGGTAAAAAGCTTTCGGATCGAAATGAAATGAAACTATTTTCTCGGCGGGCGCGAGAAAAGTGAAATCTGCCGCAGGCCGATAGGGCGGCAGGTTAAGAGTATGTGAAAAATAGCACAGTGAAAGCGGCTTTGGCGGGCAGCAGCGAAAAGGCTTTTCTTTCCTTAGGTGATCAACTTCACAAAACTGTTAATTGGTTCAGTTTAGCCAACCGACACCCAGGTGAGTCACCAGACCGACAATCACCAAAATCACGATCACGGCGATGGTGTAAAGCACGATACGGCGGGGGCTGTAGAAAGAAGACATAGCGATTCCTCACAATAAGTTTACTGCCGTTACTATCCGTTATGGCGGGCAATGCTGCCAGCAATAATTTCCCTCGCGTTGATCAAAGCCATCTGGAGGGTGCCAAGTGCGGTTTCCTTAACCTCTTGTCAGGCGAGGCGATCTTTCCTAAACTGGCGCGTAGATACCGGCAGCCCTGCCAGTACGTAAGCGTTAACGTCAATCAACGCATCTCGTCATGCAGTAATGATTGGCTGCATGCCTGATGCGAGGATCCCATGCCCCAACCCGAACCATCCACACATTGTGTTGTTAAACGCAGCCGTTTGACGCGTTTCTTATTGCTGGCCGGCATCATGCTGGTGGCAGCTAACCTGCGCGCCCCTTTAACCAGCGTAGGCCCGTTACTGGAACAGATCCAGCACCAACTGATGCTTTCTGCCACCGCCGCCGGGTTACTCAATTCCCTGCCGCTGATCCTGTTTGCGGTGTTATCGCCATTAACGCCGTCGCTGGCCAAACACATTGGGATTGAACGCACACTCGGGCTGGCGCTAATGCTGCTGGTCGCCGGGATCGTGCTACGTTCACAACCGTGGGATGGCATGCTGTGGCTGGGAACGGTGTTGATCGGCGCTGCCATCGCCTTTGCCAACGTGGTGCTACCAACGCTGGTAAAACGCGATTTTCCTCATCGGGCTGCGGTGATGATCAGTACCTATGCGGCCGTGATGTCACTGGTGGCCGCTATCGCCTCCGGCATGGCGGTGCCGTTAGCGGCATTCAACGATAACGGCTGGCGTTTTTCACTGCTGTGCTGGAGCCTGCCGGCGTTTATCGCGCTGGCGATCTGGCTACCCCAATTGAAGCGCAAACCCATCCCGGTTCCCCGAACCGGCACGCCGGTGGCTGCAGAAACCTTTCGCTCCCCCTGGAGCAGCGCCCTGGGTTGGCAGGTGGCCTTGTTCATGGGGCTGCAATCCATCACCTTCTACACCATTATCGGTTGGTTCAGCGCCTTTGCCGCCAGCCACGGCACCTCACCGCAGCAGGCGGGGTTCGAGCTGTTTGTTTATCAGATCGTGGCGATCGCCGCCAACTTTGTGATGGTGTTTGCACTACCACGCGCTCGTGACCAGCGGGGGATCGCACTGGTCAGTTCGCTGTTGATCTTTATTGGCGTCGGCGGATTGCTGTTGCTGCCTGCCCACTCGCTTATCTGGCTGATATTTGCCGGGCTGGGGGCGGGGAGTTCACTGGTGCTGGCGCTGTCCTTCTTTGGCTTGCGCAGCCAGCACCATCACCAGGCAACGGTGCTGTCAGGGATGGCACAATCCATCGGCTATCTGCTGGCCGCGCTGGGGCCGACCTTGTTTGGCCTGGTGCATGATTTGACCCAAGGCTGGACGGTGCCGTTGACGATTTTGCTAGGGTTAACGCTGCTACAGCTGCTGTTCGGCATCTTGGCCGGGCGTCGCAAGATTATCGGCTGAACCAGGCATGGCATGATCTTCTCCCAGCCAAAGATCCTCGATAAAGCGCTGTTGCCGCTCATTGAGTTGCCAGGATGGCGGAAATCTTAGCGTTTCCGCTAGTAGAACCTCTGTGGTGGGAATGAGTGATTGATTGTCCATCGGCGCGTTCCTGCTCCCCTGGCTACCCTGTTGCCAATTGAAATCGGTACCACGAGCGCAATGCCATGTACCGTTTTCCCCTAGACACAGAGTAAATCATTGGCGGCGATTTTGATTATCGGTATAAACAATCACTCCACAAGCCTAGGCCTATGGGACGACAGATATTCCTCAACCAAGTCGCTATGTCGGGGCGAATATTAGCGCCCCGACAAATTCAGCAATTCAATCAAGCTGGCTAACGGAGTCCCGACTCGCCTGATGGCGATCATCCCCAATCAGTTCGCTCAGATGCCCATCTCGCATTTGCAGCAGGCGATCGGCATGTTCAAAGTAATGGTCGTCATGGCTGATAGCAAACACGGTTTTTCCCATTTCGCGCAGTTGGGGCAGTAACTCACGGTAGAAAGTACGGCGGAACTGGGGATCCTGATCCGCCGCCCACTCATCCAGCAGTAAAATATCCCGCTTTTCAGCCACCGCTAACAACAGGGCCAGGCGCTTGCGCTGCCCTTGCGACAGTTGTGGATTAGTGACGCGCGTACCGTCGAACTCCAATTTGCTTTTCATCTTCAGGCGCTGCAACCAGGTTTCCACCAGTTCGGCGTCCGGTTGTTCTCCTTGCGGCCCCAACAGATGGTGAAACTGGTGGAAATCCGTAAAGATGGCAGAGAACAGGCGGCGATAATCTTCACGATCGGCAACCGTAATCGGTTGACCATCCAGCAGGATCTGCCCACTAACGGGCACATACAGCCCAGTGAGCAGCATGGCCAGCGTCGATTTACCGCTACCGTTGCCGCCAATCAGGAACACCAGTTCGCCACGCCGTAACGTCAAATTGATCGGCCCAACCGCAAACCCTGATTGCTGTTCACCCGCCGCATAGTGGAATGCAACGTCGCGTAGTTCCAGCGTTTGCCACGCGCGAGCCTTTGGAGCCGGAAATGCCGGATCATAGTCCGCCAGTTTGAGCGTCTTCACTTTATTGAAGGCCACTTCGGCCGCAATCAGCGTCGGGAATGCCCCAACCGCCTGTAATAAGGGGGTACGCAGGAACAATAAGGTCAGGGAATAGGTCGCCGCCACCGTGGTATTCGCCCAGCCCAGGCTGTTTGCCATATAGAACACCAGGCCGATGGCGCCCAACATCATGATATTCGACCAGTTCACGGCGCTAAGGTGGAAGGTATCTGCACGGATAATATGATAACGGTAGTCACCGGCATCGGGCTGGTAAGCCTGCTGGAATAGCATTTTTGCCCGATCGCGGTTCAGCGCCAACTCTTTACGCCCATCGATCGCCGCTTGATAATGCAGATAGAGCCGCTCTTCCGCTTCGCGCACGCTGCTCAGGTGGCTATAAACCCGCGAGACCAGATACCAACTCCCCAAAATGGTGACCGTCACCCATATCGCTGTCACGCCCAACATGGCAGGCGACAACCAGCCCAGATAGGCAGCCGATCCCAAGGTCAGGATCACCCCCTGAACCAACTCCGGTAGGCGGACAAAAGCAATGGTGATATTGCGAATATCGCTCGACAGGCTAGCCAGCAGTGAGGCACTACCCAACTGTTCCAACCGTTCAATATGGGTATCCAATATTCGCTTCACCAGTTGACCACGCAGCCGGTAAACAAAATAGTGCCCCAACGAGGTCAACGCCAACTGAGAGCCGAGCGTAACCGCCATCAATAGGGCCAACAGGCCGAGAAACTGCGGCAACACCACTAGCGGGTTACCCGCCGCGCCCATCAGTTGCACGTTAATAAATGCAATGATGCCAATCCCCAACGCCGCACTGGCCATGGTTAACGCCATTACCGCCAGAAACGGCCAGCGATACTGCTGGAACACCACCCGTAACAACTCCATCAGAAACCCTATTCAAAAATCATGCACTGGCGGGCATTGTAGTTGGCGAAAGCGTGATATCAATAACAATTCTCATTTTGTTGGGTGAGCAGATGATGCCCCTGGCCTGGCCGTGCAGGCCAAACGCAGGGCGATGACTAAAGAAAATAGAGGGCTAGCAGCAGCTTATCGGGCTAAAAAACATTATTAACGCAATAATAAAAATCTCAAAAATAGGCATAAACCCAAAGATGTTCAAGTCGCTTTAGATAAACAGCTAACCGGTTAGATTAGATAAATCATTTCTAAATATACGGTTTACAAACCTATCCAACAGGGCTTCCTGATGATCAAGTGAGTTGATTTTTTCTTAATAAATAACCGTTAACCCCCCTTCAACCCTAGTAATAAGATAATGCTGTAGGATTAACCCCGCAGTAACACTGCTATTTTGTTTGCTGATAAGGGTATTCAATGTTTAAATGAATATACCATCCGTCATATTTGCTTTATTTAACTTAGGGATAAGAGAATGACAAAACGCAAATATCTCAGCCATATTGAAATTGAGAGAATGATCTCCGCCGTCCCGGACGGCGTCAACGGTTGCCGCGATCGTTGTATGCTGTTGATGTGCTTTATTCATGGATTACGCGTCAGCGAACTACGGGGACTGCGGCTGGAGGATATTGACCTGGCTACCAACCGCTTACACGTATCCCGCCTAAAGAACGGTTTTTCGGTCCAGCATCCTATTCAAATCCGTGAGCGTATCGCGCTGAGCCGCTGGCTGGCAAAGCGCCCGGGCTACCTGGAACCTGATAGCCCCTGGTTGTTTCTTTCTCGCCACGGTGGGCAAATTTCACGCCAACAGCTTTACCGATTAATAAAGTCCTACGGTGAATTAGCCGGTATCGACGTCCAGGTCCATCCCCATATGCTACGCCATTCCTGCGGCTATGCCCTGGCAGATAGAGGGATAGACACCAGACTCATTCAAGATTACCTGGGCCATCGCAACATTCAAAATACCGTTATTTATACTGCCAGCAATGTTGAACGCTTTCGGGTAATACATATTTAACCCAACGCAGGCCACCGATTAACACTGGCACCGCATTTTTTACTTCGCGGGTGTAGCTAGCTGTGTAACAGCCAATATTCTAACGTTATATATCATAGTCGATCACGATGGGATATCAGGGGCTGACCTTTATTGCCATAAGCCAAGCTTGGCGGCACGATCATCGTGATACTGCCGTGATTTGGCCGCTTGGAGATCGCCGGTCAGAATATCCATGGATAGCGGCTCAGTAACTGGATGATCGAGGTACCGTTCCGTCAGCTCTGCGGTATGCCCCGCCATACTTGATGACAGCACGGCGGGGCATCAAGCGATTTCCAGCCATCAATCACAGGCAAACTGCTGGCTAATGTTTTTTCTCAACGAGAACAGTTCGCTGTCGTTTTTAACCTGTAGTTTGCGCATGGCATTACATTTGTGCGCGCTGATGGTCTTGATGCTGCGTTGTTGCAGTTCAGCAATTTCCCGCAGGCTCATCCCGTTGAACAAGAACGACAGAACATCATTTTCGCAGCGGGTCAGATGATGCAGGCTTGAAACATCTTCAGGATCGCTACGCGCCAGGTAAGAGCCGATCAATGGACTCAATACGCGCTCACCGTTAAATACCCGGTGAAAGAACTCTCCGACCAGTGGCAATTCATCCCCACGGGACACCACGCTGATATTGGCCACATCAAGCAGCTTGCACAGATCCTCGCCTGTCTGGCTGCGGGTGTAAACAATGACCCGTAACTCAGGCTGCTGCGCACACAAATTCAGTAGAACTTCACGGCACTGCGCGATGGTTTCATTCAGGCCATTGAGTTCGGTGATGAGAATATCGACAGGTTGGTACAGCAACCTTTCGGCAACCGCAGCCATGCTGGTTTCCTGCACGATAATCTCATTGGCGACGTTAAGCGTGCCAATAAAGCAAGACAGCCCAGTAAGTGTGAGTGGGCTGCGATCCATTAATGCCAAGCCAAGCGGCTTTTGTGACAACGGTTGCATAGACGACTCCTGTATAAATATCTCGTTGATTCCATCCAGAGAATAAGTGCATAGCGATATCAAAGGTTAGCGGGCAAACACCGGGCCGGTCTTTGCCATCCACTTGCCTTGCAAATAAAGTTCACCATCATTCTGAAAGCCCAGCTTGTGCATCGCATTACGCTTGTGGGTGCTAACGGTGCGAACATCACGGTGCATCATCAACGCCGCGGTGGTCACGCTTTTGCCTGAAAACAGGTGTGTCAGCACATCCAGTTCACGGGACGTCAAGGCTTTGCCAATAGCAGACTGACTGCTCAACAATTGCCGCACCTTATGGCTATAGCTGCGACACCCCGACAAGACCTGCTTTACGCATTGCGCCAGCGCAACTCCAGGCTCCTGTTTGAGCACCAGCCCTTTGATGCCTGACGCGGTCAGCAATTGCAGCACCCGAGGATCGTCAAGAGCGGTACACACAATCATCGCCGTGGCTGGCCAATGCTCCAGGCACTGTGCAATCAGTCTTAAACCATCCAGAACCGACTCTTCTTCACCACACAGTTCCATAATCAACAGCCGGGCCGGGCGGTGGCGCATCAATCCAGGGATTTGCTCCAGATTACTGACCCGCTGTACCTCGTCCGTCAGGCCACAGGACTGGGCCAAAATATTACGCATTCCAAGTGCAGTGATGGGGCAAGATTCCATTACAATCACACCGTCCCCTTTTAACCCATTAGGGCTGGGGGAATGCGCACTCCCTCTCTGATAAGTATGAACCATTGTCATATTGAACCTCCCATTTCTGCTAAATACCCTTTTTTACTTCCTTGATAAATTGGTGTGCAAAAATGTCATTCCCTCTCATATATATGAGGGTTATCTCTTCTTATTTTTATTGATCAAACAACACATTGAAAATATAGCCAGCTATCAAAAATTAATAAGCCCCAGGCAATTAACTCAACAGACACAGGTAAAGCTAAAGCGGCCATAAAAAAATGGGGCCAGGTTTTCTTATGGCTAGAGGGTATTACTGGTGATTACTGATAGGTAAGAGCCACCTGCACAACCCCCTCAATACTGCCTGGGGTTGCCCCACCGTTAGTGCTAAAAGCGCGCGCCTTCAGCGGGAAGCTCGCCTTGTTGGTGGAGTGATCGACAAGCACGGTCATATCACTGCCGCTGCCCAACCGGCGATTAGCTCCTGATGTACTCCCATCAACCATTTCAATCTGCACAGCACCGGCAGGATTGGCCGCGGCGTTCTTATACAAATCCGCGCTTTCATCCGCTGCCGTACCGGTGAATGTCGCAGTAACGTCAGTGGTTGAAACGGGGCAATCACTCAGATCCAGGCTGAAACTCTCCCAATCGCTCCCCGCCCCCGCGGTCAGAGTATGTGCCTTAACTTCCCCCAGATCGACATTGACATCGCCCCCCACGGCATCGACCGTACACGGCGAAGCTTTAACCGTACCGGTAATCTTTATGCGTGCATCGACCGCCGAAGCCGAGCAACTGATCCCCATACCACCGAGAGCCAGGCACAATGCAGTCGTTTTAAAAATTGCTTTCATATCCATAATAAATATCCTTCTCCATTTTAATTAAACTTACTTTCGCAGAAAGTCCGAGCTTTCCGATGCAAACGGGATTATTCCATTTTTACCGTAATAGTCGCGGTTGCCTCAAAGTCTCCAACTTTCGGTGCTTTGCCGGTCGTGCTGATAGGGTAGATGTTCAATGTCGTCTGACTATCACTATCGATATTACCCAAGCCATTCATTTCCATAGACAGTTTGTCCCCAGGCGAAATAACCTGGGTATTTCCGCCACGCTTTTCTTCAATTCTGATCGCAATATCATCATTATCCGACGTCACTGAACCATTAGTGGTGGTGGTCTTCAGGGCAGTAGGATCATGAGGATTCACCTCCCCCTCAAACAGCAAGCTGATTTTTGCGCGTGTCGATAGGTTGGTGCACTCCAGATACAGGGTTTCTTCATGTATCTGGACGGTACTTGGCTTTTGGCCTTTATCTTTAAAATCGGTGGACATAATGCTGCCAAAGGGCACGGTAATCATTGGGTTTTTAAGTTCGCATTTTTGCGGCACGGTGATCTTACCGCTCATGCTCACTGACGCCGTTGGCCTGTTCCCCCGGCCTACATTGGGATCCGAATTAATATAGACATCCAACAAGGGAGAATAGGTTATTGTCGAGGTGCCAATGACCGCCTGTCTGAAATAGAGATGAACCAAGCCTTGTGCACCACTATCATAGAGTACGCCCTTACAATCCTGAGGCCGGTTAAAAAAACCATTCCCCCTCCATCCGTTGCCGGGGAAAGGCACAGGGAAATATTTATTGACGGCACCGGCAATATACACGTCCATAGCTGCAGAAAAATCATCGCTACCGCTCAATGAATAGAACTGCCTGCTACCATCCCCATCCGGCAGAGGCGCCCCCCTTGGGACAGCCATAATAAACGACTCTTTCATCCGAGTTTCACTACCGCAGTCGCAGTTGACCAGATACCCGTCCCCCTCGTTCTGCCACACATTTTCGGCCTTATTCACCTCATAAAAAGTCTTGCCAGCCGTGTTCTTATCCGGATGGTCGAACAGCTGATTAAAGGTAAAGTGATAACCCATAGTCGAGCCTGCAGGTTCGCACTGCCCGATGGCTGCCTGCGCCGACGGCAGGATCCCCAACCCTAAGGCGATAACTCCCCCGATTGCTGAATAATGCACTAACGATTTCCATTTATTCATCATTAAAGCCTTTATAAACATTGGCCATTCATCAGACGGATCCCGGCGCTATCTTTTTGCTCCGGCACACTGTAAGACACTTGGCATTGTTGCGACGCGGCGTTGCCCCATTTGACCAGCAACTTGCCGCTACCGGCCATCCCTGAGAGGAATACCTGACCACCGTCACCGACGATGCTGCCGTTATCTCCCCCATTGCTATCGGTTACGGTGGCACCGAACGGTACTGGCGCACCGCCCTGCCTCAACAGGGTCATCAATACCCGTTGGCCGATATTAGGTTTGAACTCGGCACGCACTATGGCACCACGGGTTGGGATCACCGTCTGACTGGTTATCGTCATATCGACATCATCCGGCAGAGTAGTGGTGTTTATCGCAATATTGTTTTTGCGATATACCGTGGCATAAGGCACTACGGCATAGCCACGCCAGTCGGTAGTCACCCCTGATTGGTTGGCTATATTGACACCCTTGGCTCCCGGTGCTTTCACCAGCACCGCCGTCTCATTCATCTGTTGCGAGAGTGTCAGACCGTCTTCGTGCAAGAGGATCCCGCCCTGTACCCCGTAGTTGAGGCGTTGATCGGAACGGTTATAGCCATACCCCACATTGACTCTGCCCAAGCCGCCACGATAGCCAAGGCTGCTATTGCCGTAAGCCCCGACTCCCTGGCTGGTGTAGCCCTGGCTGACGTTATAGCTCAGGTTATTACTGGGTAATGCGGTACCATTAAGGCCGACTGAGTTACTGGTGGTACCTTTGCGGCTGGTATTCAGGTTGTAACTTGCATAGCTGTCAGACAGCCTTCCGCCCAATGGCATGCTGATATTGAAGGCGAGAATATGGTCGTCGTAGTTGACGCGTTCGCCGCTGCTGTCATAACCATCTCTGCTGAAGGTATAGTTCAGGCCATAGCTGATGCTGTTCCAGCTATTGTTATAGCCAACGCTTACCGACTGGTTACGGCGCCGATCGTTCCAGTAATCCTCGTTGTACAGACTGAGCGACAGTGAACCTGCACCTTCCCATAGCGCCTGGCTCATCGACAGTTCAGCACGACTCTTCTTGTGGTTCTGACTTTGTGAAGTTTTGCCGCCGGTATAGGTATTTAACGTTTCCTGCAGGGTATAGAACCCCGCCGTCGAGTAACGATAGCTGGCCAAGGTGAAGCTGGTACCCGTTTCGACAAAGTTCTTGCCGTAACGCATACGCCACGACTGGCCACGCTCTTTGGCAGCAAATTCAGGTTTAGACCAAGCCTGGGTAACATCGGTAGAAAACGCGCCGATAACCCCCATGTTTTGCCCCCAGCCGAAAGCCAGTGCCTGATATTTGCTGGCGGCCTGCACGCCGCCGTAGAGGGTGGCGCCCCTCGGCAAGCCGTAGATCGCCGTGCCTTGAGTAAACAGCGTATCATCCACGTTACTGTTGGATGAACGATATTGGCCGCTGGTCAGGCTATATTTGAAACGCCCTTGCCGCTGTAACACCGGGACGGAAGCAAACGGCACCACTAGCCTTTGCTCGCTGCCATCGCTCTCTTTAATGCTCACTTGCAGATCGCCGCTGCCCGCCGTCGGGTAGAGATCGCTGATTTCAAAGGCCCCTGGCGGCACATAGCTCTGATAAATGACATAGCCGTTCTGGCGAACGGTGACCTGAGCGTTACTGCGGGCAATACCGCGTACCGTCGGCGCATAACCCCTCAAACTCTCTGGCAGCATGTCATCATCCGAGGCTAACTGACCACCACGAAAAGGCACGCTGTCAAACACCTCACTTTGAGAGGAGCTGTCACCCAGTATCAACTGGCTCTTCAGCGCCACGATGTCGCGTTGTAAATAGGTATTGATGGAATCCCAGTGGCTTTCGCCATCAGAGTCACGATTCCAGGTTGAGTAGTTACGCAGACGCCAGGCGCCGAGGTTGACCCCTGAACGCAGGTTGAGATAATAGCTATTGCTGTCCGAGCTGTTACTGCTTCGTGCCCAGCTGTTGGCACCGCTAAAGTTATAGTTAACCAACAGCGCCGGTATTCCCTGATCCCATTGGTCTGGCGAAACATAGCCACGCACGGTCGAGTTCAATGCCGCCTGGGGAATACTGATATCCAGCCGCTGTTGATTAAAACGGAACGAGGCCGATGCCTGAGGAATGATCTGCGCCAGATTAACGCACTGCCCAGAGGCCGGAATAGCGGGGAAGGAAGCGATCTTCACACCCATTGCCTCCAGCATATCGCTGCTTAAGCAAGGCTGCAGGCTGTCCTCACCTGCCGGGCTCCGCTGCAGGGAGAAATCAAGATCCTGGGTATCGATCATCCCCCCATTCAGATAGATATCAACCCGGTACGTACCTGGGGCTTGAGTCCGACCATCTTCAAAAACCGTCAGATCGGCCCCTCTCTGAGACGGATTATCAAGCTCCAGCAGTGCCGGGTTAAAGTAATCGCGGGCCTGTGCGCTACCGGACATTCCCATTAACATGGCAACCTGACATGAGATCAACCACGCCAACGGGGTACGGTTAAATCCGCGCGAGCCTATACGCTTCGGGTTTTTCATCCATTTAACTCCATTTATCAGCCGCGCCAGTAAATTCCGGCAAGCCGCGTCCCTTCCCTGAACTACCTGTGCAGGGATTAGCTGTATTTAATCTGGTGAATGCCTTATAGATTCCCGATAAACGGTTTAGTAATACCGCCGTAATCGTTAATAACTTCCCAGCTCAATGCCCCACCAGAGCTACCGTCGGGTAACTCGAAGCGTGCACTGGACTTCGGCGCAACCATGCTGACATTTTTCAGCGGACTACCATTAACCTTGACTGAGAACAGAGTGATAAAGTAGGGCGATGCATTGGTCACCTGAACCGCGTTACCGCTACGCTGCCAGGTCAATGTCTTGGCAGCATCCTCTAACGTACCGGGTAACCCCTGAGGGCGATAAATCAGCTTGATACGGGTCTTGACCGCAATTTGTAAACTGTTTTCCTGCTTCTTGGCTGAAGGAATAGATTTGATGTTCAGCCAATAGAGAGATTCTTTATCGGTCGGCAAATTCCCCCCGGCACGCACTACGCGTAGGATATTATTCTGCTCACCATCCAAACGGAATAAAGGGGGGGTAATGATAAATGGCGCCTTGGAGGTGTCCCCTTCGTTTGTATCAACCCAGGATTGGATGAGATAGGGCACCTTATCCGGGTTATTGATCCCCAGGGAGGCTTCTTTTTTACCACCGTCATAAACCAGGCGCGTTCCGCCGACAATAATGCCCGCCTGTACCTGCGCACCAAAGGTTAGTAACAGCGCTGCGACTATTGTGCTCCGCCAGACTTTCATTTCTTATTCACCACTTCGCCCATTGAGAGAAAGGCCAGGGGGTGACTTTCGCTCCCCTGACCAGCCTTATACCGCCCGTATCAGCCAAGCGGATAAAACTTACTGATAGATAATGGTAAAGTTGCTCACTGCATTAGCCTTGCCAGCAGTTACGGTGGCTGAAGTCGCGTAGTAACGTGCAACAAACCCGAGCACGTTATCATCGGTGCTGCTCAACGGGTAAACGCTTGAATCCGTGTGCAGGTTAATCACTTTGTTGTTGTTGTCAGCAATCTGAACACCAACACCCGTGGCCACACCCGGCTCTTCGGTCAGCGCCAGAACGGCATCGTTACCTGCGACCTGGATACCATCAAAACGCACTGTCGCCGCTGTAACCGTATCTGGGCAGTTTTGCAGGATCAGGGAGAAATCCTTAGAGGCAGCAGTTACGCCAGCGCCACCTTTGAATGCGCCGACATACACTTTACCCAAAGTAACGGTCTGGTTTTCTGAGTCAGAATGCACGGTACAAGCTTGATCGATGATCTCACCAGAGAAGTTTACTTTGCCGTCTGCAGCGAACGCAGCGGTAGAGAACGCGGAGGCAGCCAGTACAGCCACGGCGAGCAGATTCTTGTTCATATACTACTTTTCCTTTTAAATAATGCACTTCGAATGCGCGCATTTGTTTATTTTTGACATAACCCTATGTCATTCCTTTTTATTTAGTTCATCGACTGAAAGCCGCGTCCGCAAATAGCGATAGGGCAGTAATACCTTTCCAGCCAAACGATTCATTTTGAACTAAAGTGACTCCTTTGGTTTAACGTGCCAAGGATGGCCTTATAACAAATAATTTTCAGCTCAATATTCTGACAAATTGAATAATAAAAGAATTATTAACTGGATATAAAACAGGCAGGTTTTGCACTTGGCTTTTTATAGGTGTTTAAGTAAGAAAACACTTAAGGCTGGATGGGATTTTTTTAGGGCAGGAATTATTTAAATCATTGTTATTTAATGCATTTGTCAATCAAGGTGGATTATTGAATAGTTAGTGTTGACATTATTTTTGAGTATCCTTAGAGTATGTTGCAATTTAGTTCAAAGTGACTCATTAGACATATTTCCTCATACTTCAATCACCATACTTCCTTAAACCTTCTGGCATTACTTGCCGTATATAACACCGTATTCTGAATATTCCTATGGCCAAGAAAATCCTGAATCAAACGCGTATCAATTCCCCGGTCCGCCAAGGCAAAACCGCAGCCATGACGCAGCATATGGGGATGTGCATTGACCTCCAGATTGGCCGCCTCACTGTAATTACGAATTAGCCAATAAATACGTTGACGTGATAAACGAGATCCCCGGTTAGAAAGAAACAACCACTCGCTATCCGCACCACGATAATGTTTTCTCTTGGCCATCCAACGCTGTAAACACTTCCGCTCGCGCACATACAAAGGATGAACCGTTGAGAAGCCGTTTTTCAATCGATGAATATAAATATTGCCACCTTCAAGATCGATATCTGATAGCCGCCAGCTATTGATTTCACTCACGCGGCAACCATGGATAAAACACATATAAATCAAACAGTAGTCACGTTCTGGATTATTGCCTTTCAGCGTTGCCTCTAGCAGTTTTTCCACTTCGGAAGGCGTTAAATGTTTACGACTGGTCATAATACCTCTTTGACTTTTCACCAAAAGTATGTGGATTTTTCCTCCCTTTTATTTCCACAACAACGCTCAGGAGCATTAGCCCCCTACCTTCGGATAACATCCTGGATCCTAAGTGGAGTATAGCCGATAAGTAATCACGAAACAGCCTGGTCATGGAACAATGCTAATTGCTTATGATCTAACGCAACTTAGCCAACAATGAGATTAAAATCAGTAGTTCAGTTCAGCTGTAGGTTAATAAAACATCAAGGTTAAATTATGCAACATAATAACAACAGGATGAATGCAATAAATACAAAATATAAACACCCTGATGAAAAATTGAATAACACCCATCTCCAACAGCCAAATGGGACGTTGAGTAGAGAGGCTTCCTACAGCGGTTCCTTTAGAGAATAATCCCAAAATAAAAACACATAAAATAAATGACAAACATAACCCAAAACTATACAAAGAGGCATATCTATCGGAAAATACGTATATGAGTGGGTTGAAAATCAAACGGACCTGAATATATTCGCGGGAATGTACGGCAATAAAAAAGGGCACCGATAGACAGTGCCCCAACATAATACAGGAGGTATTAACGCGTTCAGACGGTAAAACCTCCGTCAAGGATCAGGCTCTGGCCCGTCATATAACGGCTGTCATCACCGATAAGAAACGCGGTGGTACGCGCCACCTCGCTGGCTTTGCCCAGGCGGCGCAGAGGAATCTGCTTGCGCAGCGCCTTCAGCGCCTCCGGCGGAATGGCCTGCGTCATCTCGCTTTCGATAATCCCGGGCAGCAGGCAGTTTACCCGGATACCAAAACGGGCCACTTCCAGCGCCAGAGATTTCCCCATGCCGATCATCGCCGCCTTACTGGCCCCATAGGCCGTTTGCCCGGTGTTGCCCTTGATGCCCGTCACCGAAGACATCAGCACCATCGCCCCCTCCCCCTGCGCCATCATGGCGGGCAGCAGGTGGTGGTTCCAGTAGAAGATGGCGTTCAGGTTGGTGTCGATCACCTGCCGCCAGCGCTCACCGGTTTGCTGGATATGCAAATCATCCAGCGTGATCCCGGCGTTATGGATCACCGCAAAAGGTGCACCGAGGCGTGCCAGCAACGGCGGAGCCACAACGTTCACCGCCTGCTCGTCACTGCCGTCACAGACGCAGCTTTCCACCCAGCCCGGCAAACCCGAGCAGGCTTCAATCACCGCCGTGCTGGCTGACTGAGCGTGACGGCAGGTGAACACCACGTTCCATTGCTTGGCCAGTTCTTCCACCAATGCGCGGCCAATCCCCCGGCTCCCACCGGTCACCAACACCCATTGTTTAGTCATGGGATTACTTTTGCGCATCGGCCAGGTTTTGACAGAGTTCACCCAGCGTCATAGTCGGCTGATTGATGAACATTTCTGCGGTGAGCGTTGCCCCGAACTCGCGTTTGGCCAATACCATCAGCTCCACATAGTCCAGGCTGTCCAGCTTCAACTGATGCAGGGGCATCTCTGGTGCCAGATCGGCCCTCTCGAGATCTTTGGCATCACAAATCATTTCCGTGACGGTATCGTAAACCTGTTGGTAGTTTTCCATGGTTATATCCCTATGTTAATGATCGGCCATTGGCCATGTTTTCAAGGTGATGGAAGTCGCGAGCAGCGGATGCCACTGCGTTCTGGCCTCGATCACCGTGCGTAACACCAATCCACTGCTTTTGTTTCCGATGATCAGCATCGGCTGAATGCAGTAGTACAGCCGATCTTCGGGTGCAAAAAGCGTTTCTGGGTTGAATAATCGGGCGCTGAAGTGAGTCTCATGATGTGTCTGTACCACTGGGCTCAGGGCAAACACCTCAATCAGCGTGGTGGCCTGCAGCTCCGGCAACGCCGTCGTCAGCGCCGCCAAGGTTTCCGGGGATTTCACCAGCAGTTGGAACAGCAGGGCGTCAAAGAAACTCCACGCCTGGGTGATCTCCGATGCCTGCCCCGGGAACGGCTGGCAGAGTGCCATCACCTCGTTAACGGTCAGCGCATGCTCGTGATCGCAAGCCACCAAGTCTAGTGATCTGGCCGGGGCCAGCTTGCTGCTGAAGCAGCTTTCCTGCGTGGCGCAATCCCGCAATTCACCGGTGATCTGCTTGCCGTTACCCGCTATCTGCAAGTGATACGGCGTCTGGCACAGCACCGGTCGGCGCATGCGGGTGCTGAAAACATAAAAGTCATGCTCCAACGGAGTCGCAAGCAACACCGCACTCAGATGACGTTTCATATCCAGCATCGCACGCATCCCATGGACGCTCAGTTGATCGGCTCCCATTTTACGTACGTGTTGCAGATCAAAGTGGATCGGGTTGTAGTCGCCGGAAAAGGCGGCCCACTCCTCGGCATCGCGCAAGGTGTAGTTGAGGATCATGCTCATGCCCGCCCGATAACCAACGCCGCGTTAGCGCCGCCGAAACCGAAGCTCAGATTCAAGATGTTCTGTAACCGGGCCGGGCGGTGCCCTTCGCTGACGTAGTCCAGATCGCACTCCGGATCGGCATTTTTCAGGTGACAGGTGGCGGGCATCAGTTGATGCTGTAACGCTTGCAGGCAGATGATGGATTCAAAGCTGCCGGCCGCCGCAATCAGATGCCCGGAGTAAGACTTGGTGCTGGAAAGCGGCGTGCTATAAGCCGCCTCGCCGAAGGCCAGCTTGATCGCCTGGGTTTCATTCAGATCGTTGAGGGGCGTAGAGGTGCCGTGCGCATTGATATAGTCAATCTCCTCCGCCGTCACCCCGGCCTGCCGCAAGGCGTGCTGGATGGTTGTCACCCGGGCAATCTTGTCTTCCGCCGGGGCGGTAAAGTCGAAGGCATCAGAGTAATTGCCGTAGCCCTTGATTTCCCCCAGGATGGTTGCCCCACGTGCCAGTGCGGCTTCGCGCTCTTCCAGGCACAACACGGCAGCACCTTCGGAAAGGACAAAGCCGTTGCGATCGAGGCTGAATGGGCAACAGGCCTTGCTGATGTCGTCCTGCTCACTCGTCAAAGCACGCAGCACATCGAT
Organism: Serratia sp. J2; assembly: GCF_046269175.1. Classification (NCBI taxonomy): domain Bacteria; kingdom Pseudomonadati; phylum Pseudomonadota; class Gammaproteobacteria; order Enterobacterales; family Yersiniaceae; genus Serratia; species Serratia sp. J2. The sequence continues at coordinate 332,034 of NZ_JBKABN010000002.1, read as the reverse complement.
ATTCCAGACGGCAGTGTCGCTGCTTAACGATTCCCCTGCCCCGGCCAGCATCATCGAGGCACGGCCACTGCGGATCACCTCAAACGCATCGCCAATGGCGATCGTTCCGGTGGCGCAGGCCGCAATCGGGCTATTCTGATAGCCGCGCAGGCCCCAGAACAGGCTACAGGCGGCCGTCGCGACATTCGGCATGGACAGGAAACAGCCAAAGGGTGAACCCAGTCCTGCACGCAGAAAGTCCTCATGATTGTTTTGTATTTCATCCTGGCCCGCCCAGCCGCTACCGATGATGGTGCCGCACTCCAGCAGATCGTAATAGGCCGCCGGGCTTTCCCCATGGAAAGCCATCTCCATTGCTTCGCGGGCCGCCCCCAAGGCTAACCGGGCAAAGCGTGGCAAACGGCGGCGGATCGCGGCAGGCACCCCTTTCAAGTCAGGTTCGTCGTCTATCACCCCCAAAAAATGCGACTGGATCCCCACGGCAGATTTATCGTAATAGCGATAACCCAAGCGGTAATCCATCATCGCCGCCCAGCTTTGCTCGGTATTCATCCCTAATGGCGTGACCGCACCATAGCCTGTAACCACCACGCGACGTGGCAAAGCATCTCTATTCATGATCTCATCCTGTTATATCACCGTCTTTTTCCACACCGCCGCCCAACGCCAGCCACAGCTTCATGGTGGCATTGAGGTAGTTGTACTGCAGATCTGACAAATTGCTTTCAATGGTCAATAACGCATCCTCGGCCTCCAGCAAGGTCTGGAGAGAGGCAGCACCGGCATGATACTGGCTGCTGGCCAGCGCCAAACGCTGCTGACCAAGCCGCAGGTTGCGTTGTTGATTGATTTTTTGCTGTTGATAGCTAAGCCGTTGCGACATGGCGTTATCCACGTCGGCCAACGCGTTGTAGACCTGGCTGCGGAAAGTGATCGCCGCCTGCTTGACGTCCAAATCGGCTATTTCGATGGTCAGTTGCACGGTATTCCAGTTCAGGAAGGGTAAAGCAACACTGCTCCCCAAGCTTCTGCTCGGGTTACTGAACCACTGCTGGAAAATCGTGCTGCCCGCATTGAGTGAAGCACTCAGCGAAAGCGTAGGATAGAAGTTCAAGCGCTCCACATCCGACCCTGCCAGCGCAGCACGCAAGTTCTTTTCTGCCGCCTGCACATCAGGCCGACGAGCAATGACGACTACCGGCAAAGCGCTCGCTACCGGCACTTCCTGATTGATATCCAGGGAAGGGCGTTCGGCCTGACGATCGGTGGGTGAACGGTTGAACAGGATCGCCAGCGCATTACGGTTCTCTTCCCGCTGTTGTTGCAGCGTGCGGTAAGTGTTCTCACGATTAATCAGCGATTGCTGCGCCTGTTGCAGGTCGAGTTGCCCGGCGGCACCGGCGTCATAACGGGATTGCACCATCGCCAGCGTCTGCTGGCCAATTTCCAGCCCCGCCTGCTGTTGCTTGATTTGCTGATTAAGGTTGGCGATCTGCCAATAATACTGCGCCGTATTGCCGATGAGCGTCAGCGCGGTGTTTTGCCGATCCTGTTCCTTGGCCTCAGCCTGCCACTGCGCCTGCTCCCTGGTTCGTGCCAGTTTGCCCCACAAATCCAATTCATAGCTTAGCTCCAGCCCACTGCTGTAAGACTCTGTGGAGTTCGTATTCTGGCGTAGATTCTTGCTATTACTGACCCCGCCGTTTGCCGTCGCGGTTGGCGTCAGGTTGGTATTCTTCAGCCCGGCCGCCAGCCTCGCCTGCTGGAGTTGCAGCCCGGCAATGGCCAGATCGTTGTTGCTGGTCAGCACCCGCCCAATCAGCACGGAGAGCTGCGGATCGTCGAAGTTATCCCACCAATGCTCGGTGTGTTGCAGAAAATCGCTTCCGGTCTGCTGCATCCGCCACTCGGCAGGTACTGACAGCATTGGCCGCTGATAGTCGCTTTTCGTCAACGAGCCACAACCGCTCAGCAGCAGGGGCAACAGTAGTAGAGGGAGTTTGCTCTTCATCATTCGCGCGCCAACGCCTCCGTGGGATGCAGACGCGCCGCGTTGCGCGCCGGGAAAAAACCAAAACCCAGGCCGATCAACGCCGAGAACCCACAGGCCAGCACCAGCGGCGGCCAGGTAAAAATCATGGTGAACTCCTGCGTCACCAGGGAGAACATCACCCCGGCCAGCCCGGAGCCAATAATGCCGATCAACCCGCCCAACGAGCAGATCACCATCGCCTCAATCAGGAACTGACGCATGATGTCTGCGGGCCGCGCACCGACCGAAAGGCGTATGCCGATCTCATGGGTACGTTCGGTGACAGACACCAGCATGATGTTCATCACGCCAACCCCACCCACCAGCAGAGAAATCCCGGCAATGGCGGTGATCAGCAGCGTCATGGAATCCGAGGCTTTACGGATGGCCTTGGTCATCTGGTCATTGGTCTGGGTGAAAAAGTCGCGCCGGCCGTGCATCTGTTCCAACAGCCGTTCGACGCGCCCCTGTGCTTCGATAAGCGAAGTCCCCTCGTGCACACGCAGCATAATCGACTCGATCGGCATATCGCCGGACATGCGCTCCAGCACCGCGGTATAAGGCATCCAGGCACCCAACATCATGCCGCTGTATTTACCACCTTTACGTTCGGCAACGCCGATCACCCGGTAAGGCGTACCCGCAAGCTGGACGATCCCGCCCTCAGCCACTTCATCCGGCTCAAACAGTGTGTCGCGTAATTCCGGATCGATGATCACCACCGGCTCACGCTCATCCAGATCGCGCCGGGTAAAGCCGTTGCCGGAAAGGAAATTCAGGCCCTGCACACGAAAATAGGCGTTGCTGATACCGGAAATCGAAGCCATCGCCTCTTTGCCACCGCGCACGGCGGCCACGGTATTGCTGACCACCGGCGACACGCTGTCGACATAAGGCTGGTGCTCCAACAGCTCAACATCAGCCACCGTCAGCGAGCGGGCGAGATCCGGACGCGGTTTATCCCACCCCAGGCCGGGGCGAACATCTAACGTGCTGGTGCCCAATTGGCTAATTTCATTGAGTATATTTTGCCGAGCGCCCTCACCCACCGCCATTGACGACACCACGGAAGAGACGCCGATAATGATGCCCAACATCGACAAAAAGGCCCTTGCTCGGTGCCCCAGCAACGCACGCCAGGCCATCTTGACCGCCTCTTGCACGCTCGGCCAAAACGGGTTGCGCCCGGTAGCCGCGGCAACCGGCAGCGCAGGTTTGGTTTCCTGTAGGGCTAGCACCTCATTACGCTGGTCGGCCACGATCTCGCCGTCGCTGATTTCGATGATGCGCTGCGCCTGATTGGCCACGTCCCGATCGTGGGTGACGATAATGATGGTATGCCCCGAACGGTGCAGCGAGTGCAGGATCCCCATCAGTTCCTGGCCACTGGCACGGTCGAGCGCACCGGTCGGCTCATCGGCCAGAATAATTTCCGCCCCGTTCATCAACGCCCGCGCAATACTGACGCGCTGCTGTTGCCCACCGGAGAGTTGTGCCGGTTTGTAATCCATCCGGTGCTGCAACCCAAGCCGGGTGAGCAGGTATTCGGCCCGCGTCTCGCGTTCTGCCGCAGGCATCGCGGTATACAGGGCGGGAATGGCGACGTTTTCGGCAGCACTCAGATAAGGCATCAGGTGATAACGCTGGAAAATAAACCCGATGTACTGGCTGCGTAACTGGGCCAACTGCTCACTGCTGGCGAGTTGGGTGGAGATACCTTTGATCTGCATCTCGCCCTGTGTGGGCTTGTCCAGGCAGCCGATGATATTCATCAGCGTGGATTTCCCCGAGCCGGACGCGCCGATAATCGCCACCATTTCGCCACGCTGAATGGAGAGGGTGATATTTTTCAGTACCGCCACGGTCTGCAACCCGGAGACAAAATGCCGGGAGATGCCGCGCAGTGCGATCAAGGGAGCGGATGACTTAACCATTGCTAGCACTCCCGGCTGAATGCTGCACCAACACTACGCGATCGCCCTCTTTCAGCCCCTCTTTCACTTCGGCAAACTGGCGGTCGTTCAGACCGATGCGGATCCAGCGTGATTCAAGCTGTTTACCGTTCATCACCTGTACCTGATAACGATCTTTACCCTGCTGTTCACCAAAGGCGGCCACCGGCACGCGCAGGGCATTTTTCACCTGTTCGGTGATAATAAAGACCTGGGCGGTCATCGAGGTGCGCAACAGACGTTTGCTGTTGGCAATGGCAAACACACCGCTGTAATACACCGCCGAGGCTTGCTGATTGGCAGAACCTGACGAGTTGCCTTCCTGCAAGGCTTCGTTCGGGGCTTCCTGGATCGAACCCATCACGCTGTCGTAGCGCTGTTTTGGATCGGCAACAACGTAGAACCACAGCGGTTGCCCCACGCGCACCTTCAGGATATCGGTCTCCGAAATACGGGTGTGCACCGTCATGGTGTCCACATCCGCCAACACCAGAATGGTCGGGACGGTTTGTGACGACACGATGGTCTGCCCTTCTTTAGTGACGATCCCCAGCACTTCACCGTCGATCGGCGCGACGATGCGGGTGAAGCCCAGATTGGCTTTCGCGGTTTGCTGCTCCATCTGCGCCTGAACGATCTGCGCATCGTTGACCTTCAACTGGGCAAGCTGGGTTTGGTACTGCGCCTGCGCCTTCTCCAGATCGCTTTTCACGCCTGAACCATCGCGATCCAGCTTCATCTGACGCTTCAACTCCTGCTGATACTGCTTGAGCGTTGCCTGGGTGACCTGCTTCTGCGCCTGAGCGCTTTGCAAGGCAGCCTCCGATTTACGCAACTCATTCTGTTGCAAGGTCGGATCGATTTCCGCCAGCAGTTGCCCTCGGGTGACGCGATCGCCCTGCTTCACATACAGCTTTTGCAATTGTCCGTTAACCTGCGCACCGACGCTGACCTGCAGCGCTGGTTTGAGGATACCGGTGGCCAACACGGTTTTCTCGATATCGCCACGGGCGATCTCTTCGATGTCATAGGTATTATTCTGCGTAGGCCCAACGATGAACCAGGCGATCGTGCCGATCAACACCACCTGACACAGCAAGGCAATCGGCACTAGCCTGCGTTTATCCATGCCAAACATTTGCAACTTCATTAACTCATCGCCGTGGTTAACGCCGCTGGCGCTTCAAGCTCCGTGGCAACGCTCACCACATGGCCGTTACTCACGCGGTATACCCGATCGAACATCGGTAATACGCTTTCGCTGTGCGTCACGGTGATCAACGTTTTATGCTGCTCGCGGCAATGTGCCAGCAAGGTGGTCATCACCTGGTGCGCCGTTTCCTCATCCAGGTTGGCCGTAGGCTCATCGAGCACCAACACCGGACGATCGCTGTACATAGCTCGCGCCAGCAGCAGACGTTGGCGTTGCCCCTGAGACAGCCCTGCATGGCTTTCGCGGATCAGGGCATTCAACCCCCCCGGCAGTTTTTCTATCACCAAGCTCAGATTCAGCCCTGCAAGGGAACGCTCGACCTGCCGATGTTTGCGCTCATCAAACCTCTCATCAAACAGGGTGATATTTTGCAGCACCGAGGCATTGAACAAGATGTCCTCCTGGCTTTGCAGGAAGAACAACGCGTGCACCTGCTGATAATCGAGCGGCTGGCCATCAACAATCACCTGCCCCTGCTGGGGTGTCATCAGGCCGGTCATCACCTTCAGCAAGGTGCTTTTTCCCGCACCCGACTCACCCACAATGGCAATGCTTTTCCCCGGTTTGAGCGACAGGGAAAGGTCGTGCAATACCGGTTGCTGGGCGTCATAGGCAAAGGCGATATTTTTATAACGTAACTGCGAAGTGAATTTAGGGATGGGGGCAGGTAGCGCATCCTCCGCCCTATCCTGTTCAGACCGCGACGGGAACAAGTCTCTGGCGCGGGTATCGATCACGTGCAGTTGGTTCTTTTGCAGGACGGAGTAGAAAATCTTGGTGATATAAGAGGTGAAGATTTCACGCACAAAACTGTAGGCAAAGAACTCACCCAGCGTGATAGTGCCGTTTTTCAGCAACGGCAGCGCCAGCAACATAAAGAACACCATCTCCAGGCTACCGATCAACTGATACAGACTGCTTTTGACCTGCTCGTACATCTTCTGCTGTTGGCGACAGGTAAACAGCGCCAGAGCAAACTTGGCGAACATCCCTTTACGCTGGCTGTCCAACCCGGCGGACTTGATGGTGGAGAATCCTTGAATACTCTCCAGGATAAAGTCGCTCTGCTCGGCGGTTTTTACCTGCAACTGCTGGGTGTAGAAACGGTCACGATAGATGGCCCAAACGCTGACCAACCCCATCAGGGTGACCCCCACACCAGACACCATGGCCAGCAGCGGGCTCATGTAGCACATCACCGCCAGTGCGATAGCGCCGATGATCCAATCGGTACGCAGGCCGTTATCCAGTTCGATTTTAGTCCCCGACGCCATCTGCCAGTTGGAAAAACGGCTGAAGACTTCGCCCGGTGCGCGTTTATCAAAGAAGTTCAGCGAATTGCTGAGCAAGCGCGAGAATCCAGCCACGCTGTTGATCACCACAAAGCGTTTGATAAAGCGCTCGGTGATCCAACGCACGCCGAAGGCCAGCGTGGTCGAAACGACAAATGCCAACAGGAAGTAGAAGTAAGGGAAGTCGGTTTCACCTACGCTGGAAAAAACCTGATTGATGGCGCTGCTGACCATCGTCGGCATGATAAACAGCGTTAAAGAGATCAGAAACGCCAGTATCATCAGCCGGTAAATACCGGGGATACGCGCGGTTTCTTTCAGGCTCATGGTATCGGACGCACTGAAGCGTTTACTGGGCTTAACATTGGCCAACGCCTGAGGGTCAGGCTGGGCTTCACTGTCCAGTACCAACGCATAACCGCTGATTTCCATTTTTAGCGCATCAATAGGCAACAGTTGCTGGCCAATGCCTGGGTTCATCACGCAAACGTGATTACCTTTACGGTAGGCCAACACCACATAATGGCTCGCCCCATAATGCAAAATGGCGGGCAGCGGTATTTCCGCCAGTTCACCGTGCTCGAAGGCAACGGGATAGGCGGGCATCGCCAGCTCAGCCATGATGTCGCACAGTGTGGCCAGCGAGGTGCCATGCTGCGAGGCAGGATAGCGCTCACGCAGGCTTTCCAATGGCACACTGATGCCCTGCGTTTCCGCCATCATGGCGATGCAGGCCAGTCCACATTCATTCGTTTCGCCTTGAAACACCAGCGCCGGGATTATCTTTTCCATGATCTGACTTCTTCAATTTCCAGGTTATTCATTGATAAAAAATAACGAATGTGAGTGCCATAACAGCCAATCTTCAGGGTGCCTGACGATCGACGTTTCAATCAGTTCCGGCAGTTTGGCTTTCAGGTTGCAGGCCGCTATCGGCGGATCAATGTGGATCTTTATTCCCTGGTCGTAATACAGGTAATAAGAGACCACCTGCGCAGACAAGGCTCTGGCGATTCGAATAACGCCGCTGTGCAGGTTGGCCGGGCGATCAAACAGGCGACAACGGAGCTTCGCCGTTTTTGCCTCATTGGTATTGACGGTGTAATCCGGCGAGATATCGGGGAAAATCATGATATTGCATTGATGATCGGCCGCCGCCATAATCGCGCTCGTCAAATTGCCAGCAATCGCCCGGTTATCGTCATGGATAGAGCAGTAAGACAGGTTAATTCCCGCTTGCTGTCGCGTTCTTTCCTGATAGACCTCTGCACTGGCAGAAACCACTACCGTTGCCTGCCCCGGAAAAACCCCGGCCCCTACCATGCCAGCCAGCACGTCAGAGACCATATGCAGCGGTGCAAGCACCACCGGTTGCCCTGCTCGGTGCAAGGGCTCAACTACCGCGTTGAGCTGCACCTGACAGTGCTCCAACTGGGCCAGGAGCTGGGCATTACCGGCATAGGCAGCGGCCAGATCCAGCAAGCGACGCCGCTGACTGATCTTGGCAAAATCCACCTTGCGGCCATCGTTAATCAGGCATTGCTTATTGGCTGCGGCCACAAAAGCACGCCTGCGTTCCCCCCGGTTACTCAACCGCAGCCAGCGGCTAAACGCCGCCAGCCCAAGAAACCAACGATAATCGCCATGCCGCAGCAACCAGCAAGCAGTGTTGTTCTGTGCTCTACGCAACGGCAAAAAACTCCGCGCGACTTTTGCCAAGGCATCTCTCCATGCCAGGTAAACCCACACGGCAAAGAAACGCATTATTGCTCCAGCGGTTTATCATGCTGCAGCAGCGACAGCAGGTGATCGGCAAACTCAGGGAAATCGCGATCCTGCAGGGCCAGCCACTTCTTGCTGACGATAAAGGTTGGGGTCGCGTTGATTTTGTAGTGATCGGACACGGTGGTCATATAGCGCAGCAACTCTGCGACCTGCGGAGTTTGACTGGCAGCGTGATAAGCCGCGAGGTCGATACCGTTCTCCGCCAACCAGCTATCACGGTGTTGAGGGTGACTCAGATCGCTTTTTTGTTTGATGACGGCGTTATAGGCACTTTCACGGTGCTGCGGTTCAATGCCCATCACCGTCAGGGTGGCAAATAATGGGGCGAAACTTGCCAGGCCATTGCTCTGTGCATTATTGAGATGCAGGCGGACCAGTTTTGTACCTGCTGGCATACGCGCTTCCAGCTTGGCAATATTCTCTTCGTTTATGGCACAGTAGTGGCAGCCGTAAGAGAATATCTCGACGATGGTATTACTCTCGTTGATCGGGCTATTTTTGATCTCGTCATCGCTGACGGCAACCAGAGCTTGCTGTTCGATGCCCTGATTCAATACAAAATAGTGGAAATAGGCCGTCGTGATCAACGAGGAAATAACGATAATCGCCAAGGTGTAAATGAGAAGCTGCAGGGGTCTTTTGAACATAAACCGTACATCCTAAAAAAGGCACACCAATGAGATCTTATAACGGAGGGATAGCCATTTTTATTTAGCACGTAGCGCCGTTGGCAAGCCAAAAGTCATTACATCCCTGTCCATCAATAAGCACCATTTTCAAACAGGCCGATGCAAAAATCCTATCGCACCAGCCCAAACTTATATCCTGAAACTCAGGAAGAGCTTACGGTCGGCCAGCCGGGCAGTTGGCAGGATCAACAGAGGAGCTAGTCTGACTCACAATTCGGCCATTCTTATCCAGGCAAGTTCTAACGACATAGCAAGCACCACCAGCGCCACCCACATACTCAACAGCACAGACTCTTTTACATTTACCACCAACAATTGCACCTGCATCTAAGGTATTAACTTTTTTCACAGTATCGTCCTTTTTATAAAAGTGAAACAAAAACAGCCCGAGTAACATCTATCATCAGTGATAGAGTAATCCTACGCTTGATATAAAGGCACGATTAACCATACCTTTATTAAAGCGCAAGAAATTAGGTCAAACTGAATTATTTCGTTCTTTCAAAAGAGTTATGACCCAAGGATAGCCCGACGTTTAAATCAGATCAATAATAATTTTTGTGGCAATTGACACATTACAAAAAAATCATAACACCGCTAATACAGGATGTTTCTCGTTAAACAATAAGATTGAATACAATAAAAAATACGCCACTAGATATACCGTAAAAAATAACAATAGTTAATAAAGGATAATTCCCTGAGCGTAAAATCAGCCCCGCTTCAAGAACGAAAGATATTAAAGAAAATCTAAACGGTATTACGAGGTAATAATCGGAAGGAGAAAGCGGAGCAACTTGCAATGTTGATAACGCGAGGTGTACGGCAATGGGCTTTTTATCATAGCCAACACAATAATGCGGAAAATGATTCAGATCATAACCAGGAATCATCTTAATCCGTACCATCATCGGCATCCTGCCACCGCGGGTACTCATTATCTTAGTCGGGAAATCATTAGCGTTGATAGATTAGCCATAGCCAAAAACCGGGCCGACGGCATCAACTGAAGATAATTTACTCACATTGGCAAACGGCATACTAAGCTTGAAGAGTCTACGAGTGGTTGAAACTGAAGGAAACAATATGGGTTGCGCACGTCCGCTAGTGGGTAAGGGGAATAGCGCCGGGAGTGCGTGAAATCCGAAGTGGTTGTGTCCTACGGTCACAGTAGCAAGATTAAGTTCTCGCAGCAGCGTGAACAAAGGCCGGAGCTGGCCTAGACGAGCGGTAAGACGTGATGCATATGGTCAACGAGTTAACTCATCGCTCCCCCTAAAATCCGATCCTAAGAGATTGCATCGTGAATATAAAACTGGTTGCCGTTGTGCTTTGCACACTTTTTCTTACTGCCTGTGACAGAGAGACGCCGAAAGAACCCGCAAGCGTCCGTCCGGTGAACATTTTTGAGGTTAGCAACAGTGCCCAGCAAGGAGTACGCATCTTCCCTGCCAGGATTATCGCAGGTGACCGTACCGACCTGGCCTTCAAGCGCCCAGGGCAACTACAGCAATTGCTGGTGCGCGAAGGCGAACGAGTCAACCAGGGGCAAGTGATTGCCGAACTAAACAGCAATGACGCACGGCTACGGTTACGTGACCGGCAAGCCACGTTCGATCTGGCACAGGCTCAATTCAATCGTTTCGCCACCCTGAGTGCCCGCAATGTTATTCCCCGTGCCGAACTGGACGTTCATCGCGCAGCGCGTGATTCGGCCCAGGCCGCCTTGAAGTTGGCCAGGGAAGAGGTGAGCGATATGCAAATCCGTGCCCCCTTTACCGGTGTGATTGCCACGCTCACTGCCCGCAACTATCAAGTGATCCCGGCAGGCCAACCGATAGCGACCTTGAACTCGCTGGATTCACTGGATGTAGTATTCAGCATCCCTGAAAATCTGTTCATTGTGATTGATGAAAACAATGCACAGTACCAACCTATTGTTCTGTTGAACAACTTGCCGGGCCGCGAGTTTACCGCCCGCTATAAAGAACACACCACCAATACCACCGCAGGCTCATTGACTTATCAAATGACCCTGACCATGCCGCGCCCGCAAGACCTGCCAATGCTCTCGGGGATGAGCGGCAGCGTGAAAATCAACCTCGGTAATCTGGCCGGGGCTTCGCAAAAGGCCAATGTCATTGTGCCCGTCGAGGCGGTATTTAACCCGGATAACAGCCCACGCAATCAACCCCACGTGTGGGTGATCAAGGAACGTGATGGCAAACTGTTTGTGGAATCTCGTCAGGTTGAAACCGGGCAACTGACCGCTAACGGAATACAGATCGTCTCCGGTCTGGCCGATGGTGAACGGATCGTCGCCGCCGGTACTCGCGAACTGCGCCCCAATCAGGAAGTGCGCGCCTGGGTCCGTGAGCGAGGTCTGTAATGAAACTGACAGAGAATTTTATCAACAACGGCACCCGAATCTGGCTGGCGATCCTGCTGCTAGGTATTGGCGGTGTGCTGGCGTTTCTCAACATCGGCAGGCTGGAGGATCCGGCCTTTACCATCAAGACTGCGGTGGTGGTCACCCGCTATGACGGCGCTTCGGCCCAGCAGGTGGAGGAAGAAGTCACCCTGCCGCTGGAAAATGCCATTCAGCAGCTGCCTTATATTGATAACGTCACCTCCATCTCCAGCGTGGGGCTGTCGCAGATCACCATAAATATCCGTGCTGAATACGGTGCCGCCGAACTGCCACAAATCTGGGATGTGTTGCGCCGGCGCATTGGCGATGCCGCGATACGGTTACCGCCCGGTGCCAGCCCTCCGATAGTGAACGATGACTTTGGCGATGTGTACGGCTTCTTCTTCTCGCTATATGGCGACGGCTTTAGCAATCAGGAGCTGCGCAACTTTGCCGAGCTGCTACGCCGTGAGTTAGTGGTGGTGCCGGGCGTGGGTAAGGTGGGGATTGTCGGGGTGATCCCGGAAGAGGTGCAGATTGAGATTTCCCGCGCCCAGATGACCGCCGCCAATATTATCCCACAGCGGCTTTACGATCTGTTGAGCCGGCAGAACGTGGTATCCAACGCCGGGGATCTGTTGGTGGGCAGCGAGTCGATCAGGCTGCATCCCACCGGGGAATTTGCCAGCGTGCAAGAGTTGGGTAACCTGCTGATTAGCGAGCCGGGTAGCCCGCGCAGCGTTTACCTGCGCGACATCGCCACCATCAGCCAGGGCGTAACCCACTCCCCCAATAATATCTACCGTGCCAACGGGCGGCCTGCGCTCTCCATCGGCGTATCCTTTGCCCCGAATGTGAACGTGATTGTGGTGGGCGAAGCGGTCAAGGCCCGGTTGGCCCAACTGCAAGCCGAACGCCCCGCCGGGATGGATATCAGCGTTTTCTACGATCAGTCCCATGAAGTAGAAGGCGCGGTGAACGGCTTTATCATGAACTTCTTGCTGGCGCTGCTGATCGTGGTCGGCACCCTGCTGATCTTTATGGGGGTGCGTAGCGGGCTGGTGATCGCCGCCTCGCTGGCGCTGAACGTGCTTGGCACCCTGCTGATCATGAAGCTGTTCAACATTGAGCTGCAGCGCGTTTCGCTCGGGGCGCTGGTGATCGCCTTAAGTATGTTGGTAGATAACGCCATTGTGATCGTCGAGGGCGTGCTGGTTGGGCGGCAACAGGGTGAGAAGACCCTGCAGGCCATTAATAACGTGGTCAAACGCACCATGTTCCCGTTACTGGGGGCGACGGTGATCGCCATTCTGGCGTTTGCACCGATCGGCTTATCCAACGATGCCACCGGGGAATACTGTAAGTCACTGTTCCAGGTGCTGCTGATCTCCCTGATGCTGAGCTGGTTCACCGCCTTGACCCTGACGCCGGTATTCACCAAATGGGCGTTTGAAAAACAGAAAATGGCCGAGCCAAAGCCCGATGAGCCGGTCAAATCGCCTTATGATGGTTGGCTGTTCCGCGTCTATCGCAATCTATTGGGCAAACTGCTGCGCCAGCGCACCATTACGTTGGGGGTGCTGGCCGCGTTGATGGTCGTCTCGGTGATCGGCTTTGGCAACGTGCGCCAAAGCTTCTTCCCGCCGTCCAATACGCCGATCTTCTTCGTCGATCTCTGGCTGCCCTACGGCACCGATATCGCCTACACCGAAAAGATTGCTGCCCAAATCGAACAGCATATCCAGGCGCAAGACGGTGTCAGCGATACCATGGTCACCATCGGCCAGGGTGCGATGCGCTTTATGCTCACCTACAACGCGCAGCGGCAATATTCCAACTATGCACAGATAATGGTACGAGCCAAGCAGCTCAACCAGATCCCCGGTATGATCGGCCAAATAGAGGGCTACGTACGCAATAATTACCCCCAGGTGAACGCCCAGGCCAAACGCATCATGTTCGGGCCTTCGAATAACAGTTCCATCGAGGCGCGCTTTATCGGGCCGGATCCGAACGTGCTGCGAACGCTGGCGGCCAAGGCAGAAACCATCGCCAGCGCCGACCCCAATGCCGACGGCGTTATGCACGACTGGCAACAGCGCAGCATGGTTATTCGCCCGCAGTTCTCGGATTATCTTGGCCGTGAATTAGGGGTGGATAAACGCGAAATCGACAGTGCGCTGCGCATGAGTTTTGGCGGGATCACCGTCGGCCTATACCGTGATGGAACCCGGTTAATGCCGATTGTGTTAAGAACGCCGGACTCGGAGCGGTTGAATGCCGAACGGTTGAACGACGTGATGATCTGGAGCCAGGCGCGGCAGGCGTTTATTCCTATCGACAACGTGGTCAACGGCTTTACTACCGAGTGGGAAGACCCGCTGATCATGCGCCGGGATCGCAAACGCACCCTGACGGTTCAGGCCGATCCTAGCTCCCAGAGCGGTGAAACCTCTGCCGAACTGTTGCAACGCATCAAACCGGGTATCGATGCCATCCCATTACCGCGTGGCTATGAACTGAATTGGGGCGGCGACTATGAAAGTACCAAGGAAGCCCAGGCCGGGTTGTTCACCAGCCTGCCGGTGGCCTTTGTGATCATGTTCATCATCACCGTGCTGATGTTCAGCTCGCTGAAAAATGCCGTCGCGATCTGGCTGACCATTCCACTGGCCTTGATTGGGGTAACCGTAGGCTTCCTGCTAACCGGTATTCCGTTTGGCTTTATGGCGCTGATTGGCCTGTTGAGTTTAAGCGGCATGTTGATCCGTAACGGCATTGTATTGGTAGAGGAGATCGGGTTACAGCGACAGGAAAAACCGATCCTGGAGGCCATCATTGACGCTTCTACCTCGCGTTTGCGCCCTATCCTGCTGACGGCCTTTACCACCGTACTCGGCCTGGCCCCACTGCTTAGCGATGCTTTCTTCCAGAGCATGGCGGTGGTGATCATGTTCGGCCTGGGCTTCGCTACCGTGCTGACGTTGTTGGTGCTGCCGGTGATCTACAGCTGTATGAACTCCGATAAGCAAAAGGTCACACCGCAAACTGAGAGCTAAGACTTAAGTAAGGGCACTGCATAAGCCCGGTTGAATATTTGTATTCGATCGGGCTATTGCAAACGCGGGCATTGGTTTACTGTGTAGCCAGTTCAAAACCAAACACGGAGAAGTGCAAAGTGATTAAAGAAACAATCTTGGGATGTTCGCTGCTGTTGGTCTCTGCCACAGCGTTGGCCGGGGGTTGTGACAGCCCGCGTACCCCTTATGACGTGACCTACTGCGCGGCATTGGAGATGGTGCAGTTGGATCAAGAGATCAATGTGCAATACAAAAAGGTGATGGGGCTACTGACTCAGCCGCAAAAGCAGACGCTGAAGCAATCGCAGATCGAATGGCTGAAAAATCGGGACAGTCAATGTAGCGACGACTCCATGATCAATGTCGCTTGCTCAAACAAGACCATGCAAAGCCGTATCGATTTTCTGAAAAGCGTAGAGCGGGAATGCAAGAGTACCGGCTGTGACAGCAAAAAACTGGCTCAACAGCAGTAATAGGATCGGGGCGCCGACGCTGCGCCCCGACTAAAAAATCACTATTTGGTTAACGCGATAATGCCCAATGTCAGGCCAGCCACCGCTGCCGCCCCGCCTGCAATCGCCCCTGCGGTTTCCCAGTTATCCTGGGTGGTGCCTTTCATACAGGTATTGGTATGAACCAGACGGCCTTGGTCATCATAGACCGGTACGCAAGGCGACTCGGTAGCACACCCGGACAGTAAAACGGCCAGCAGGCCCGCTGCAATAAACTTACTCATACTCACACCTCGGCGTTCAACAGCCAAAAAAACATCAAATGAATGAAAATCGCGCCACTGTACCACCGATGCCTATAGCGATGGATCCGGAATAGTCGCAAAATGTGTGAGGGTGAAACAATTAGATTAGGGCTGGTGATGGTAAAGTTGGTTCATGCTTTATCGCGCTGCCTTCAATGGATGACGGACAGGGTATGAAAAATGAGTACATGAAGGAGTTCAGCATTTCCCCCTTCACACCACTAGCGCTGTTGATATTTTCTGATGGCAGGCTTGAGCAAACCACCAAACACATTGACCAGCAAGCCCACGATGATAACCAATGCACCGATCATTTGTTGCAATGATAGCCTTTCGTCTAATAGCCATGCGGCAGAGAGAATACCGATAACCGGCACCAGCAGCGTCAACGGCGCAACGCGCCAGGTTTCGTAACGGCTCAACAGGTTACCCCAGATGCCATAACCCATAATGGTGGCAACAAACGCCAGATAGATCAGCGCTAGAATAGTTTCGCCTTGAATATGCACCAGGCTGTCAATCAACTGAGTTTTCCCCTCAAACAGCCATGAGCATATGAAGAACAGCACCACTGGTACGGGCGTGCTCCACACCACCAGTGACATGATCGGCACATTGCGATCGCGCATAATCACCTTATTAGTGATATTCCCCAGTCCCCAGGATAACGCTGCGGCCAGCGTCAACATCATGGTGGTCAACGTGATGCCTGCCGTCGTTTGCCCAGCCATGCCCGCACTAGCCAACATAAACATGCCAACGGTGGCAATCATAATCCCGGCAATATGGTTCCACTTCAGCTTTTCGGCCAGCAGCAGCGCGCCGAGCAAAATGGTAAAGAAAGCCTGAGCCTGCAACACCAGTGATGCCAAGCCCGCAGGCATGCCAAGCTTGATCGCCATAAACAGGAAAGCGAACTGACCAAAGCTGATGGTGATGCCATACGCCAGCATCCAGCGGAGCGGGACCTTCGGTGGTTTGACAAACAGCATCGCCGGGAACAACACCAGCGCAAAACGCAGGCCTGCCAATAAAAACGGTGGCATGCCATACAGCCCAACTTTAATCACCACAAAGTTCAGCCCCCAGGCTACCACCACGAACAGCGCCAAAAACCTATCCTTCACTGACATCATGCATTCCTTTTATTTCCCGTAGAGAGGTTGCGACTCGTCAGGCCAGCAGCCACAGTATCAAGACGATTTATTGTTTATAGCCGAAATGTTAGCATTACCGGGCGGCATATGATGCTGCTGCACTACCTCTCGTATTATCGCGGCTGCTGAACCCCGATAACACCGATGAGGCATTAACATGACTGACATACGTGGCCGGGCCTGGCGCCTGGTTAATAACAAACGCAACAAACACCGTGAGATGGGGGATTTTCAACCCAAGTTCACCAAAGAGAAGCGGTGGAAAATGCTCTACACCCGCTCACATAAAATAACGCGAGCGAGTCAATTAGGCATAGAGTATCCGCAGATATCCCGCGCCGTAGCCCGGCGTAACGCACTCGATGAGATCGAATAACCATGAATGTGCTGTTTGTCTGCAGCCGTAATCAATGGCGCAGCCCTACCGCAGAACGTATATGGCAACGGACTCCCGGCCTGACCGCAAGGTAGGCCGGGACCAGCCGTCATGCCATTAAAACGGTGACGCCGGAGTTATTGCGCTGGGCAGATATGATTTTTGTCATGGAGCAAAAACACAAAAACCGGCTGGTGGCCGAGTATCGCCGCCTGTTGGAACACAAGCCGCTGCACGTTCTCGATATACCTGATGACTACCAATATATGGATCCCGAACTTATCACTCTACTAGAGCAATCTACTGAGCCATTCCTGCTGCCTTTCATCCTGAAATAATCTTCTAGGGGACATGTCCCCGTAAGTGGTGGATGCCAGTAAACGCTCTCTGCTCATCCAGATTAACCTTTCCTGAATTCCAGATTCAACGTACGAATAATCAATAGGATAACGTCATCGTAACGGTATCTTTATAGCTCCCCGCCGGCACATTCTGTTGTGATGGATCGGTAGCATAGAAGACTCTCAATTTTTGCTCTTTGCCATTGCCCTCCCCCGCGGCTTGATTTGCATCCCATACCTGAGTATGTAATTCATCTTTATACATCTGGTAACGTAAAAAAGTATCCGAGGTCTGCGATTTCATCTGGTGCCAACCAATGCTGTCGTTCCCCCCCTGAAAGCTAATGGTATAGGGCGTCGTGTTAGTACAACGCAGGGTAATATCTTGCGTTTGCGTCAGTTCCGATGAAAAGGCGCCATCAAAATGCACATCGGGGGTATTGATAATGCGGCAGTCGTCTTTCAGCGTTGCCGTCAAGGTAACCGTCGGGTTGTTATCGGCGGTCAAGTCAAGATCAGGGATGAGGGTGCGGCCAGAAGCCACCTGCCCGTTGAGACGAAGAGTAATGTTATCAGAGTAAGCTCCTGGTATGGGAGGCGATAAGGCAATCTTTTTCGGATCGGTGGTGATATGCACATGCGCAACGTAATCATACGGTCCACTGGGGATAGGCCATATACGACCTTTACCGCATGTGCCCTTTGTTGCACAATCATCAGGCATTTCTCCATCGGTGACTTTCTGAAAAATCTGCGGCATCAGAGAAGGAACAGATGCATCCGTTCCCCAATTGTAGGTTATTTTTTTATTCACCGTATCGACGCAAAGCAGATTGGACCCATGATTACCAAGGCAAAAGACAAAGGGCAATAAACTTTGGTTCGCCTGATTTGCCGACATGGCCAGAAAAGAAGTCGCGCTATTATGCTGCTGCTCTACCACTAACCCGATATGCTGAGCATCTTTGGTGGTGATATCGGGAGCCTGATCGCACCAGACATGAACCGCTTGGCTGTAATCCTGTGGGGTATCGGCCAGATCCAACGGAGAAACTGCCCCACCCGCAGTGAAATCGACTACTTCATCCGTCCAACTAATATCACAGATCTTAGACCAGTTTATGGTAATAGCCCAAGTCGAAGGCACAAAAGTCAGGCTAAGTGCCAGCAAAAGAAAATGCAGGGTTATTGTGCGCATGTCGCTACCTCAATGCCGTGTTTATTTTCTGCTGAAAGCTGGAAGGAACACCGTTTTTGTCCATCCGAAACCAGCGTGTAAGTCTCGGTCACCCGCGGCCTTCTCATTGAAACCAAGCCACCATTACCCAACAGCGCGACGGTATGGTGATGTTGATCCTGGATCTCGCTTCCTGATGTGAAAGTCACTCCACGTGGCGGAACAAGGCGCAGCAATACTTGGTCATTCAAGTTTTGTAGGGAAAACTTCGCGCTGTAACCCGAGTTTTCCGGCACAAAGAAACTCTTTCTCACGTCAGTGACATTGACATCTTCAGGCAAATAGGAAGGATCGATCGTGACCAGATTTTTTTCATAGGGGACGACGTCACTGATAAAACCAATCCCCTGATTATTCGTTTTGCCTTTCAAGGCTCCATCCAAGTAATACGGGACCCCCTCTACGCCATAGGTGTCCACTTTGACAAACGCATTTCCCACCGTTTTGGTGAAAAAGACGCTTTTATCCATAAACACCACACTCCCCTGCAGCCCAGCCCATGGCGTCAGATCCCTGTAACCATATGCCCCACCACTGGCGCTGAACGCTGGCGTTTTCCAAGTGGCAGACATATCGCGATAGCCCATGTCGGCATTTCTCTCGCGGCTATAATTCAGATCCCAATCAACCCCTAGCTCTGAACCGGAGTTATGCGTCAGTGAAACGACATTCGTACTGGCGTTACTGTTGCTCTGCATATTTTGTACACCGATTCGGGTATTACTGCCGAAAGGAAGTGATATCCCTAGCATAAAGTTATCCGCCCGGTCCTCAGAGAAGGCTTTACTGTAGGAAATCGACAGACTGAAAAGGTTGGCGACAAGGGTACTGTAAGACAGATTGGCTATTTTATGCGTAATGCCAATATCATCGCGCTGATATATAAGCCCAGCCCCCAGGACGCCAGCCGAAGCGCCAAGTGCATAAGAAGCAAAGATCTGATCCGAGGCTAATGCACTACCGTAATCAGAATCAAAACTGTCCAAATCCCGGTAGCCGCCGCTTGAGCGGATGTGACTGATGTTAATATTGGCGCGCTGGAATTGTTTGCTGTAACCAAGGTATTCTCTGGCACCTCGCCGCGAGTATTGCGCATCACTCATGGTAACCGTGGCATCAAGACGGCCCCAGCTATTCATATTGAACTGGACTCCGCCCCCCATCATCTTCAACCCGTCCGCGCCCTCAATATGGGAAAGTGCGGTGAGGCGGTCGGTCATACCATAGCGATAAGTACCACTGAGGGCGATATTCTTGTATTGATCATCCTGCCAACCATAATTGTAGCGCAGCGCTCCAACTGAAAAATTGAAGTCGCTTAATCCAGGACGCAGCATGTCAGTCTGGATACTGTAAGGAATACGGCTAGAGACCTGCCGACCATTCGCATCGGTGGTCACTACCGTCATAGTTCCATCACCATTAATAAAAGGGATATTGTTGATAACATAAGCGCCAGGATCGACATGAGAACTGGCCGAACGATAGCCATTCACAAAAAAGTCTAGCGAAGAGGGCGTCGAAGCAGTGCCTCTCAGACGCAGAGAGGGATAAGTGACAATATCGGGGCGTAGCGTGTAGTCCCGACGGAGCTGAATTCCCCCCATGTAGACACCACCAAAACCATTGCCAGAATCGGTTTGAATATCACCAAGTATCAGTTTTTGTGCACTGTTGCGATTATTGAAAACCCAACTGGTATTCAGCCGCTTGAATCGGGAATAGCCGTGCCCTCCTTGATGGAGATCGATATACTGCCCGGAAAGATTCACGTAGCCAAAGTGATTAAAGTAGCGCCCGTTCATCCAGGAAGAGAAATAACTACTGTTACGAGGGTGCTCATCATAAATATCGTAATCAAAAACAAAGCCTGGTGTTACATTCTCAGCGTAATAGGGGGAATTCCAGCGATCCGGGATTTTAACGAGCTGTAATGGTATCCAATCTGGAGGGATATCAATCGCCAACTCCAGCGTTTTGGCATTATAAATGGCGGTGACACCGCTGATTTTGCTGATGTCCACATAGTGATCTTTTACCTGATAGCCTGCATAACGAATGTGTAGGCTGTCCAGAGTCTCTGTAGACAGAGCAATCATACTGCCATTCATGATGACCCGCTCAGGAGAGGGCAAATGTTTCCCGTTTTCGCTAATATTGACCATGAAAATATGGTCCTGCCTTGCGTTGTTCTGGGCGGGAATAGTGTCAACGTAGGTTGCTGCATGAACCATCGCCGTCGGTATTATGATTAGCAGAGATACCGTAATCTTATTCATTATCATTTCGCTCTCGCTCTCAGCCAGGCGCAGGGAAAATTGCTGCTACTTATCTGGATGGATGAATTTCCAAAGCGCTTGCAGCAGCTGGAATTAAATGATCATGAGGGAGTACGAACGCCATTTTGGCATTTGGCAAAACATAGCTGACGGGAATATCCTGGTGATAGCATGATTTTTTTCCACATTTAAAATCAATGGAGGTGATTTTTACGTGTGTCTTATCATGATTCTCTATCCATAACGTATTTTTTTCAACAGACCACATTAAATGATGTTTTTCTTTTGGTACACCGTCTGCACCAGGAAGAATAGCGGGTTGCAACTCTTGCCCATAAACAAACAGGGGGAGAATATATTGCATGCGGATTTTTATATTGTTCTGTGTGCTCTTTTGATTTACATCAGGCGTCGGTAACTCGTCGATAATAACCTTTAAGTCATGCTCTTTGTCGCCTTGATTCTTGATACCATATATCCTTATCGGGATCTTTTTTTGCGGCGGTATAATGGTAAAAGCAGGTACCGTATAAACCTCATTTTGTTCCGCATACAAGTTCTTAGAGTCTGCCTGTTGCCAGTTCAATACCCTGACTTGCAGACTGACACTTTCACTACCTACGTTTTTTAACCAAAAAACGCTGTTCTTAGCACTACCAGTAAAAGAAATCGTGACCGGCCAGATTTCCATATTTGCTGCGGAAAAGCAATGAGTAGAAAATGCCAGCATGGCAAAAGAAAAAAGTAATTTATTCATGCGGTATTCCACCAAACAATTTATTTTGCATTTAGTAAGAGACAGTTATAGTTGCTGTATCTGTATAATGACCTGGTATAAGTGGAGATGGAGGGTGATTTATTTCCACGTCAATTTCAATTTTGTTATTTAACTCATCGGGGGTGAATACAATGGGCGTTTCCCATTCAATCTTCTTTCCCTCTTTCACTGCAAAAATCTGATAGGGGATCAGTTGATCATTTCCTCCATCTAATGCTAGCGCCCGGTTTCCCCCGCTTAAGGAATGCTGCCCACCATCAATGCTAATGGTTGCGTTAGCACCAGGTGTACACTGCAGGTTAAAATAGGTTTGGCTGGAAACTGAGGATTGACCAATCAATAGATCAGGCAGATCCACAGAAAGTTTATTGCTCCCTATGAATCTGCAACCGTTATTAATAGTGGCCGTGACATCAAACTTCGCGCTGACTTGCTGGCCAGCCTTAGCCTGTACAGGGGAATTCATGGTGGATAACCCCAGCACCAGTATCAAGGATGTTGAAGACAATTTGATGCCCATGACCTTCAATTACCAGCTTATGGTGGCTTTAATGGTGTCCGTATACTTCCCTGCCTGAGCATTTTGTGGAACCGTGGCCTTAGCATAGAGCACGACATCGCCAGAACTGGTGATTTTTACTGGCTCATTCGGTTTGATAATACTGGTACCTTCCTGATCGCTGGAAAGGGTATAGGGCATTTTCGTTGTACTATCTTCATTCAACATATTGTACATGTCTTTATCACCCTGTTTCCCTGCGTCTAATGTCAATGAAGGCTGTGCTCCCGCCGTACATTGAACATTCATTTTATCTTGTGCGTTTAGTTGAGAGCCTGCGGTTGCGCCAGTATCAGGAAAAGCTAACGTCATCCATTGCTGACCATCAGCGACAGTCGATAAGTCATTGGGTTGTTGGGCAGATTTAACAACGCAGCCGGGTAATACATTCAAGGAAACTGAAATTTCACCAGAAATAGAGCTGCTATTTACACTAGCATTAGCCACGACGGAAATGGCCGCACCAAGTAAAAAGCACAAGCTTCTTGCTTTAAAAAAATGACATTTCATTACAACCTCTTAAATATTAATTAAGAATTTTCGCAAAAGACTAAATCAATAACACCTGCAGTAAAACACGTTATTACCAATGAAAAAACCTCAATCGATCGTTTTTATCTATGTTACAGATTGGATATAAAACACAACAATCCCTTGTTTTAATTGCCATTTATAGTGAGTAAAAAAATCTGTTGAAATCTTTAGTTTCATAAATAAAAATAGCCTTACATAAATATATTTTTTTGATTTACACTTTGATATATCCCCTTACCAATTCCGTTATACAAAATAATTATCATCATTCAAAAAATGAAAGATAATTTTAATGGGAAATCAGGCCAAAACACAAAAATAAAGTTCAATAATAATTATCATTATTGAAGTGATAATGGGATCTATTATCTGAATAAAGTCATTATCATTACTGGTAATATTACAACGTATGGTCTGCCATCCGTGGGCCAGTACAGCCCGACGTTGAACGGTTGAAGTAACTTGAAGACGAGAATGCGCAGCCCGAAGAGGCTGCTCGTACATGTCATATTAGATAAGAAGGCGCTATAAGTAGCTCTGGACTGAAAGAATGACAAACTAAACGTAGTGTTGATGTGTGATATGACCATGGCATTGCAACGTTTCGCCTGCAAGAACGCCTGAGTTAAAACCCTGTTTAATATATTTACATGTGAATATCAATAATAGATAAAAGCTCCTTTGTAGTATATGCAATATAATCTGGCTTAACTTTCCAGTGTTTAGGTTCAGAAAGACTATATGCCGCAGCGACTGAGATAACATTAATTCCGAGTTCGGATTGTATGTTACGAGCAAATTGCGTATCAGACTCATGGTCACCTATATACATAATTGAATAATTTTTAGCACGGCCAAAAATTGACTTTAAACATTTAACACCACCAAATGGATGTGGTTTTTGGTAATGATTTGGAACATCATCGTAACCAACAATAGCTTTAAAAAATTCAGACACCCCATTTATTTCAAACACTCTACGGATATTTCCCTTTGAGTTTTGTGAGCAAATACCATGAGGGATATTTTTTGATTTAATTAAAACATCTTTAACACCATCAAAAAGCACAACTTTGGTTTTATTTTTATCTTGAAACTCTGCCCACAGGCTTCCGGCAATTAACATTTCTTCATGTGACAACCCATAGTAATCAATATATAGCTCTTGCCAATTTTTAGCTCTATGATTAGCAATATGGTATAACTCTTCACTCTGTAAGCATTTGGGTAAATTTTCTTTTGTCAAATGCGGCGCGACAATGGATAGAATCTCCTTAGTGATGGAAATATTTTTGGGAACGGTATTAACCAGTGTTCCATCATAATCCCAAAGTATTGCATCTAACTTCATTGAATCAATCTCTCACTGATAGTTAATCAACCTCAATCATAGCATAAAATCATATGCCATTAAACATGCCCCAACATTAGACCATGCCTAGAAAATCACTAAACCCTCATCAAAATTATTTACATAGAAAGAATTATTAAAATCACTCTTAATTTAAAGTAAACAATCATCATGGATTTTAAACTGCATTTGTGGCGTTGCCGCATTGATTCTAAGTTAAACTATAGTAAGTAATGTAGCTAATTAGTAAGTGAGATGTGCATGGTAATGATACCAGTGTGTAACCTCTAAAAATAAAATAAATATAATACAATATGTTAGTGGGGCGCCATTTATCATTATTTGGGTCTTGAAAATCTTGTTTTACATTTTTATTTTTCCCTTGATTTCCCTGTTTTGTTGAATGATAATTGACTTAAAGGTAATGGTGCTCTACCTTCTCCGAACCGCCACTTATAATTAAGTTATAAAGTGGATAATGGCGCCTGATATATTTTCGCTTATTCAAATAGGCTAACTTGTCAGGTATCGTCATGAAAAAATCAACAAAACCTCATTATTACTTGGTAAACGTAGAGAATAAACCCTCTACATCCATTCTTGCCTTTGTTTTACCCTGTATTTATTACCTCTGCTATTGCTCAAACTCTGTAATTAGCGATAGAAAACATCATGAAATGTTTTTTAAAACAGTGAGTTATAAGAATATGCATATATTGGACATTACCATCATGAATAAATTTTTAAAAACCCTGTTTTTAATAGTTACCATCATTTTAGTTAACAATATGGTGAGTGCCTCTATGAGAGGAGTGTCAAATCATCATCCTATCCATACAAAAACCGCAATTAAAAGACTGGGTAGATTATCTTTTAGAGCATCAATCAATAGACGAAACCATTGTTTAGTTTGTTAATATTACCATTGGCATTACATCATGGTGATATTAACAAAAAACATTTTCCACCAGAAAACCTTTAGTTATATCTAAGGAGTGAATTTTGAAAATTAAAAAAACATGCTATGCTATTCTTTTCCTCATTGCTCCGCTATCTGCACTTGCGGGGCAGGAGCTATCTTTAAATTCAGGTGTTACTTATATAGAAGGTAATGATGCAGGTGGTCATATACAAATAGGATATCAATATGATTTTACAAAAAACCTAGGCATTTATACTGGCTATGCGTATGGGCATGCAAACGTAGCTGGCGACACAACCTTCATCATTTCAGATGGTTACGCTCATCCTGAAAACATAACCTATCATACAATTCCGCTCGCCTTGCAAGCCACACTGCCTTTGGGGCATCATTCACTCTATATTCGAGCAGGCACTAACCTTTATCATGAAGATAATACTATTGAGAGTAAAAACGGACTTGGCCTTTATGGCGCCATTGGGTGGAAATATTATTTTGGTGATGAGCGACATTGGAATATCGGCTTATCTTATCAACGTATGAAAATGCACAATTACAATGCAAACATAGGGACATTTGATATAGGATATGGCTTTTAGTGATTAATCGGCTATTATTCCATCACTGGAGCACTCCCAATTCTACAGACTGCTTCTGTCCTCACGATGAGGCCTTTTCGAAGGCCTCTTGACAGATGCCGCTGTGATAACGGTGGCACCGGGTCCGGTTGTAGAGTACTTCAAAGTAGTCGTGAAACGTAATTCAGAATAATAAAATTCACCTAGAATTCAAAGTAGTGAAGCTTTAAACGATTTTCTGAATGTCAGGAAAAAATGATCACGGTCAAATTAGGCGGCATTTTTGTTGCACAGATTATAATTTTGCCCTATGCTTTTTTTTCAAGGTGATGGTGTTCCACCTTTCCCAACCGCCGGACTGTCCAGTTCGGATGATGACGCCTGATATACATTTTTGCTTTTATCCTTAGGCACGTATGTCAGGTACACTTATGAAAAAAAATCATCTTTTACCTTTGATCTTTCTTGCGTCTGATACCTCAGAGGAGACGCTGAAATGATCTATGTCTTTGGCCATCAGAATCCCGACAGCGACAGCATCTGCAGCGCGCTCATTACAGCAGACTGGCTGACAAATCTCGGCAAGCGCGCGACTCCTTTTAGGCTCGGTGACATTACACCTGAAACGGCGTTTATTCTGCAGCAGGCCGGAGTAGCCCCTCCCCCCTTGCTCGACGAAGACCTCAGTGGCAAACAGGTATGGCTGGTCGACTTTACCGATCTGGAACAGGGCCCTTCCTCACTTGCCGACGGCAACATTGTTGGCATCATAGACCATCACCGGCTGGGCACGGTTATGACACAGGATCCTCCGGATGTTTGGATACGTTCCTACGGCTGCTGTGCCACGGTGATCTGGCAAATCCTTACCCTTGAAAATCCTCAGCCGATCTCTTCATCTCAAGCCATCCTGATGTTAGGAGCGATACTGAGTGATACTGTTGCGCTCACATCACCTACCACTACAGCTCATGACATCGCTGCCGTGCAGTCATTATTCTCCATAAGCCAACTCAATTATGACTCTTTCGTGAAAGAGTTGCTGATCGCGAAAACAGATATTGGGGGGCAAACACCAGACTCACTTCTTAAGAAAGACGCCAAGCACTACCGGATTAACGCCCAGTCGGTGCTGCTTTCTCAAATCGAAGTCGCCAGCATGTCAGCAGTAGATGCAATGCTCGCTGACCTACTTATCGCATTAACAAAAGAGTGTCAGTCCGGCGATTTTGACATTGCGATGTTGGCGGTCACGGACATCTTTAAGAAAAACACAACGATATATTTCTCAGAAAATAATGCGCTCAATCTAACGTGTCTGTCTCTTCCAGGCATTATAAGCAGGAAAAAAGAGATACTGCCGTGGCTGACGGATACTTTCTCAACCTCCTCGAGGTAGTCAATGCAAATGTATAAACATGCTCTGTTAATGCTCAGCGATGAAACCGACGGCCAGTTTCTGCTTCAAAGTGTCGCCAGGAGTTTTCATGAACAAGGGACGGCGATCACCCTTGGACACCTCACTTCAGATCTTCAAGAGTTAGACATTACCTCAGACTCTTTAACGAAATACCGGCAGTCTGCTGAAATTATTGCGGCAAAAGCAATGCTTAGTCGGTTAGTGAAGACAGTCAATTTTCCCGTGGATGTGAAAGAGATAGTGACGATCAGCCGCTTTAAAGACCTAGAGGCCTACGTCGCCGATGCGGGTGTAGATCTGGTCATTATGGGACATAAAAACAGACTTTTCGGGATGCTCTCTTCCCATTCAATTGAATTCGTCAACCATCTGACCGTTGACGTGTTGATTAAGCATATTGCAACCAACTGATATTAGAGGTTTATATGAGCTTTATTATTGAAACAATCCATGCCCGTGAAATCCTGGACTCTCGGGGTAACCCAACCCTGGAAGTCGATGTTTCAACCCAATGCGGTACTGTTGCAAGAGCCTCCGTCCCCTCCGGAGCAAGTACCGGTTCGCGAGAGGCTATAGAGCGCCGCGATGGTGATAAAACGCGCTTCGGCGGGAAAGGTGTCCTCAATGCGATCAAAAGCGTTAACACTGAGATTCATAACAGCCTTAAAGGGCATGATGTACGCGATCAGCGCGGCATCGATAACATTATGATTGCCCTGGATGGGACGGATAATAAAGCGCGCCTGGGGGCAAATGCTATTTTGGGCGTTTCATTGGCCGTATCACGGCTCGCCGCTCAACTATCTCATACGCCTTTGTACCGCTATCTTGGTGGGATTGGGGCAAATCTGCTGCCGGTGCCTTGCATGAATATCATCAATGGGGGCGTTCATGCCCGCGGTCAGGGGGCTGACTTTCAGGAATATATGATTGCGCCTTACGGCGCACCAACGTTCAGGGAGGCCATGCGTTGGGGTAGTGAAGTATACCAGTCGCTTCGTCAGGTTCTTCTTGAAATGGGCCTGTCGACCGGTGTGGGCGATGAAGGAGGTTTTGCTCCGGCAGTTTCTTCAAATCGTGAACCGCTGGAACTGATTGTCCTTGCCATAGAGAGAGCTGGGTTCCGCCCTAATGAAGATATCGTTATCTGTATGGACCCAGCCTCCAGTGAGTTTTATCGAAACGGAAAATATCATCTGCGTACGGAGAATGCCGAGCTGACCTCGCAGGAGATGGCGGACTACTACCAGATGCTGGTTAAAACCTTCCCGATTGTCCTTATTGAAGATGGCCTCGCGGAAGATGACTGGGCAGGATGGAAAATTCTGCATGATCGATTGGGAGATCAGATTGAACTGGTTGGTGACGATCTGTTTGTGACCAATGTGAAGTATATACAGCACGGGATTGATGAAAATCTTGCGAATGCTGCATTGATTAAACTCAATCAGATTGGCTCCCTGAGTGAAACCTTTGATGCGGTTCAGCTCTGCCATGACAACAACTGGGGTGCCTTTATCTCACACCGCAGCGGAGAGACGATCGACAGCTTTATCGCCGATATGACAGTGGCCATGCGTGCAGGTCATCTCAAAACAGGAGCCCCGTGCCGGGGTGAGCGTATCGAAAAATACAACCAGCTCATGCGAATTGAGGATGAGTTGGGTTCGTCAGCACAGTTTGCAGGAAAGTCAGCCTTTAAATAACCTATCATGGCAATAACCCTGGCGAACCGCCGGGGTTATTAATGGATATATATTTATTCTTTCTATGCTTACACCTGCGATGCAAAGCTTGATTGTCATAAACAGGAAAGCAAACTGACCAAAGCTACTGAATATCGGGCACATGCCCCCAGAAGCGGAGATTTCCCTTGCAGTGAGCCGTGTATCATAAGCAGAAAATAGTCACTGAGTCTGGTAATCTACCAGGCTTGAGTTCCTTGGTTTTAAGCCTTCCGGCTAACTAGCTAGGGTACAGCAAGACACTAATTCAGGATTATGTGATTGATTATATGGATATAAAAGTATGATTGCCGAACATACCGCGTTTTTCGCCAGCTCCTCCAAGCGATGTGATGATGTGTCAGCCATCGAGCGTAGAATAGCGACAAAGACGCTCTACTTATTGCTTTCTCCCGTTTTCATACTTGTTTTCATTGCATCTCTGGCTACGCCAACCCTATTTTTTATCGAGGGTGATACCTTTCTACTTGGTGTTTTATTTTTATTGATCCTTCTCCCCTTGAATTATTTATTCTTTAAAAGAATTAGCGACAACTTAAAATTAAAGCATGGAGAGGTATACTTTAACGTCACCTCTCAAGGTGTTTTTTATACGCGATACAACGATCTGTCAGGCGGTGTAAGTCATTATCAGCTACTATGGCCAGAAGTCACTGGCTCGTTAGAGGACGGCACCAAGGCCACGATTGGCTTTCGTAATACGGGCTATAAAAACAACACTAAAAACCTGGTTATCTACACCGTAAACCAATCCGGTGAAACGAAAGAAAATTTAGTCCCGGTGCATGAAATAAAGAAATTCAAGCATCACTGGAACATTACACGTGCAATACTGATGCAGATTGCCTCGCTGCAACGGCCTGAGCTGGTGATTTCTGAGGAGGTTTTCTATGACTTCAATGTTAACCCCTCGACGTTTCAGTTTCAGAAGAAAAGCCTTCGAAGAAGGCTGGCAAACTTCGTTGGGATCACTACGTCACTTATCCTTATATGCGGGGCCTTGTATGGTGCATCTATAGGGCTTACAACGATTGAAATAAGTGGCTTCTGGTTTGCGATGTCTCTGGTGATTTTGTTTTTGGTTATGATATTAATCATCGCGTTCACCGTGGTGATCTTTGATCGCATCCCTTTCTTTAGGAATAGCTTTCCAGCGTATACTTTAGTTGCGTACAGAGCTGATTAAGAGCCATCAGGCGTTGCCATCAGGCGTTGCCATCAACGTGAGCGCTCCGTAGTATGGACCAGCTGATTTAAGGGATAGAGAACTTTTAAGGGGTGGTAACCATGCGTTTTTTGGCTTTGCTTTGTTTTTCTCTCCTTTCGTTTGCTGCACTCCCACAGCCCGCCTCGGCCATTGAAAATCCCAGTGCCTTTTTAGCACGGATTTATGCCACCTATAGCCATGATGAGGTTACAGCCGCATTCATCGGCGAAACAGGCCCGAAGCGGATTGCCTCAAAGAAATTCATCGCGGTGTTGGCAGAGGATCAGGCGCTAACCTTACCTGGCGATATGGGCTATCTTGACGCCGACCCGATCTGCCAGTGTCAGGATTATCAGAACCTGGTGGTGACGGATATCAATATTCTCTCTAACGATAATAAAAAATCGCATGCCACAGTCACCTTTCGCGCTTTTAGAGATAGCAACCTCACGACAACCACCGAGTTTGATTTAGTGGCTGAGAATGGGCAGTGGTTTATTGACGATATTTTTGATACCAATCAGCAGAGTGTTCGTCATGCTATTGATGCCAATAATAAAGCCCTGCGTATAAAGGGGGAAACATTGCCATAATCGCTAGTTGCCTTTGTCATTTGAGGGCTCACTGCGAACGCCTGACGCTATCGTGCCCTGCGCTTTTTCATCGCGCCATTGCTTGCGCAAAGAAAACATTTTCTCCAGGGCACGTCGTATGGTGGTTATCCAGCCAGCCGGCCGGGGATCCGCCAACATGCTTAATGCACGAGCATAGTCAAGTATCAGCCCTGGTGTCCAGGCCATCGTTTTTGCACGTTTACGTATTTGTACCGCCACCCATAATTCCGGCGTCGTGAGAATTTTACTCAACACCCACCAGTGGCCACGTTGCCCCCATATTTTACTCACTACGCCTTCCAGCGCCGCTTCAAGACCCCGTGCCACACTGCTTGAGCAGTTACGATAGGTGAGATTATAAGTATTGTCTTCACGATAAACTTCCCAGAACCGTTTCAGACGTTCAGCATCGTAGTTCCTGATCCGCACTCGCTGGGTTGAAGAACACCATGCACCTGACTCAGTCACATAATCCGGTTGGAATCTCCCTTCAACATTATTGTCTGCGGTTGCCCGTAGCAAGCGGGTAAATTGATCTGGCGACCGGTCAATATCGACCGCCGGATACAAACTGATATAAATACCTTCCGGAGATTCAAGTGCAGCATGGCCAGTGGAAATCACTCCGTTTTTATCCACCGCAGCAATATAACGATCAATAACAGGATGAGGCACCGTTGCACTCTTCGAGGATCCCACAGGAGTCCAGACATGTATGGTCAATGCAGGTTCATCATCATCCGGAGGACCTTCCCATTCAGTTACCAAAGGCGTGGTTATTGCGCTACTGGCTTCCTCTGCGGCCTTATTACCCAAAACTGCGGGGTTGACCTCCAGCTTTTTGACGCGCATCGCCAGCATAACCATATTCCACCCACCAAACATCAACCCCAGTCCTAAACAATAAGGTACGGTGCCGACATAATGGGTCGGATAGGGCTGAAAGAAGAAAATAGCTAACATAACTTCCAATACACCGCCAGCCACCACCAACTTCCAGTTTTTATAGCGCACGACCCCAGCGGAGACGATTTGCAGTAGCCCATCGGCCAAAAACAAAGTGCCAAAAATCATCGATAAAATAAAATGGCCATGGTGTTGCCCACTCAATATCAATATCGCGGCCAGTGAAAATGCTCCTCCTTTTACGTAACGCAAGGTACGTTGCCCGCCGATGCCGGTATGCGCGACCATCAACGTTGCCAGTCCCTCTACCAACAACAGGAAAGCGAAGGGATGCAAAGGGAAATAAATCGCGTCATCCAACGCATCGATGAAAACGATTAAACCCGCTAACACGCCTAACCAACCGGCAATCATCAATCCTCGCCAGCGGCTACGCAAATAATCAACCCCAAGTAAAATCATTACCAACCGAACCATGCCTTATCCCCTCTAATTGTAAGGCGGCTTGTCAGATCTACGCAGAGGTGCTCTTCCAAGATGGCATGAGTATAGTTTCCACCTCTGAAATCACGCAATTTGTGTCGTTTCAAACTGCATAGGTGCAACTACAGGCATTTCTGTACAAGATACTGGGTTGATTGGGGAAATGCGGGTTAAACCAAGTTGATATGGAAAATGATAAAAACGCTGTTAAATCAGAGAGTTGTTGATTTTGGTGGAGTTCGGGGAGACTTGAGATTGGAGCGGGTGAAGGGAATCGAACCCTCGTATGCAGCTTGGGAAGCTGCCGTTCTACCATTGAACTACACCCGCTTAGGTGTGCGACTGGCATTATAACCGGTTATGCGCGCCGGGCAAGAGAAGAAAGTGTATAACTGCCGATGTTTTAAGCGGTTAGCAACACCCTGCTCTCTTCAGGCGAAAAAAAACCGGCACAGTCGCCTGCACCGGTTTAATCACTTGGTGAGAATTACTTGCTCGGGCGCATGGCCGGGAACAGGATCACGTCGCGGATGGTGTGGCTGTTGGTCAACAGCATCACCATACGGTCGATACCGATGCCCAGACCCGCGGTTGGCGGCAGGCCGTGTTCCAGCGCGGTGACGTAGTCTTCGTCGTAGAACATCGCTTCGTCGTCACCAGCATCCTTCGCGCTAACCTGATCGGCAAAACGCTGCGCCTGATCTTCTGCGTCGTTCAGTTCCGAGAAGCCGTTACCGATCTCACGCCCACCGATGAAGAATTCGAAACGGTCGGTGATTTCCGGGTTTTCGTCGTTACGGCGTGCCAACGGAGAAACCTCTGCCGGATACTCGGTGATGAAGGTTGGCTGGATCAGATGGCTTTCCGCGGTCTCTTCGAAGATCTCGGTAACCACGCGGCCCAGGCCCCAGCTCTTCTCAACCTTGATGCCGATCGACTCGGCAATCGCTACGGATTTAGCCATATCGTTCAGATCGTCCAGATTGGTTTCCGGACGATATTTCTTGATCGCTTCGCGCATGGTCAGCTTGTCAAACGGCTTGCCGAAGTCGAACACCTCATCGCCATAAGGCACTTTGGTGTCACCCAGCACGTCCTGCGCCAGCGTACGGAACAGCGACTCAGTCAGTTCGATCAGGTCTTTGTAATCCGCATACGCCATATAGAGTTCCATCATGGTGAACTCTGGGTTATGACGCGGGGAAACGCCTTCGTTACGGAAGTTACGGTTGATCTCGAACACGCGCTCGAAGCCACCTACCACCAGGCGCTTCAGATACAGCTCTGGCGCGATACGCAGGTACATGTCGATGTCCAGCGCGTTGTGGTGAGTAACGAACGGACGAGCAGACGCGCCGCCAGGGATCACCTGCATCATCGGGGTTTCGACTTCCATAAAGCCTCGACCCACCATGAAGTTACGGATCGCCGCCATCACCTGAGAACGGATCTTGAAGGTGTTACGGGATTCTTCGTTGGCGATCAGATCCAGATAACGCTGGCGATAACGGGTTTCCTGATCGGCCAGGCCGTGGAACTTGTCTGGCAGTGGACGCAGTGCTTTGGTCAGCAGACGCAGCTCGGTACAGTGGATAGACAGTTCGCCAGTTTTGGTCTTGAACAGCTTACCGCGTGCGCCAAGGATATCGCCCAGGTCCCATTTCTTGAACTGCTCGTTGTAAACGCCTTCAGGCAGATCGTCACGTGCCACGTAAAGCTGAATGCGGCCACCCACGTCCTGCAGCGTCACGAAGGAGGCTTTACCCATAATACGGCGGGTCATCATACGGCCAGCCACGGTCACTTCGATACCCAGTGACTCCAGCTCTTCGTTTTCTTTGCTGCCGTATTCGGCATGCAGCTTGTCGGAGGTGGAATCACGACGGAAGTCGTTCGGGAACGCAATGCCGTTCTCGCGCAGCGCGGCCAGTTTTTCACGGCGTGACTGCAGCTCATTGTTGAGATCCAACGCCTGTTCGGCGCCTTGTGCTTGTTGCTCAGACATTTCTGTTCCTCATAACCCGGCTTTCAAACTTGCCTCAATGAATTTATCCAGGTCGCCATCCAGTACGGCCTGCGTATTACGTGTTTCGACGTTGGTGCGCAAATCCTTGATGCGGGAATCATCCAGCACGTAAGATCGGATTTGGCTGCCCCAGCCGATATCGGACTTGTTGTCTTCCAGCATTTGCTTGTCAGCATTTTTCTTTTGCATCTCGTATTCATACAGCTTGGCGCGCAGCTGTTTGAATGCCTGATCCTTGTTCTTATGCTGAGAGCGATCGTTCTGGCACTGCACCACAATGTTGGTTGGCAAGTGGGTAATACGCACCGCCGACTCGGTTTTGTTAACGTGCTGACCACCGGCACCGGAGGCGCGGTAAACATCAATGCGCAGATCGGCCGGGTTGATTTCGATATCGATATCGTCATCCACTTCCGGATAGATAAATACGGAACTGAAGGAGGTATGGCGACGGCCACCGGAGTCGAATGGGCTCTTGCGTACCAGGCGATGCACGCCGGTTTCAGTACGTAACCAGCCAAACGCGTAGTCGCCGATAATCTTGATGGTTGCCGATTTCAGGCCCGCGACGTCGCCGTCGGACTCTTCAATCACTTCCGTTTTAAAACCTTTGGATTCCGCCCAACGCAGGTACATGCGCAGCAGCATGCTGGCCCAGTCCTGTGCTTCGGTGCCGCCGGAACCTGCCTGGATATCCAGGTAGCAGTCCGCGCTATCATATTCACCAGAGAACATACGACGGAATTCTAGTTGTTCCAGCTTGGCGCTCAGTTGATCGAGCTCAACCACGGTCTCGTTAAAGGTGTCTTCGTCTTCCGCCTCGACTGCCAGTTCCAGCAGGCCCGTGACGTCTTCACAGCCTTGTTCCAGCTGATCGATGGTTTCAACAATGGCTTCCAGCGACGAGCGCTCTTTGCCTAATGCCTGAGCGCGTTCAGGTTCGTTCCAAACGTCCGGCTGTTCCAGCTCGGCGTTAACTTCTTCTAAGCGTTCTTTCTTGGCATCATAGTCAAAGATACCCCCTGAGAACGGCTGTCCGCTCGGACACATCCTGAATGCGGTTTTTTACCGGATTAATTTCAAACATGATTTTTTGCGTTCTTACGTTGATGTCGTCGATGGCG
Organism: Serratia sp. J2; assembly: GCF_046269175.1. Taxonomy (NCBI): domain Bacteria; kingdom Pseudomonadati; phylum Pseudomonadota; class Gammaproteobacteria; order Enterobacterales; family Yersiniaceae; genus Serratia; species Serratia sp. J2. The sequence goes on along the minus strand of NZ_JBKABN010000002.1, from coordinate 297,187 downwards.
AAATGCCATTGGAACCGGTAATTCTAGCGGATCCAGTCGCCAGTTTATAGCGAGTTGGTCAGTTTTTGTGGGGGATTGAGATTAGGGCACCCGCAGGTGCCCTGATAAACCGGTTAACGCGGCCAGAGGTGTTGAATTAGCAACTGCACATTACGGTTGCCACGGAACTCATTCACGTCCAGCTTATACGCCAGTTCCACTTCTTTGATGCTGCTATCCGGCCACTGCGTGGTATCGATGTTGAAGGCGATGCCGTCCAGCAATGGGCCACCACCGAGCGGTTCGATCATCAGCTTCAGGTGTTTTTCGCCCACCAGCCGCTGTTGCAGGATACGGAACTTGCCGTCAAAGGTTGGCTCAGGAAACGCCTGCCCCCACGGCCCGCCCTCACGCAGAAGTTCTGCGGTGGTCAGGGTCAGTTCTTGCATCATCAGTTCGCCGTCCGACCAGATCACGCCTTCCAGCATGGCGGGATCTAGCCATTCGCCGACCAGTTCGCCAAAACGCTGGCGAAACTCGTCAAACTTGGCCTCCTCCAACGACAAGCCCGCCGCCATCGCATGGCCGCCGAACTTCATCATCAGCCCAGGATTCAGGGTATCGAGCCGCTCCAGCGCATCACGCATATGCAACCCGGCCACCGAGCGGCCAGAGCCTTTCAGAATGCCGTCGCCCGCAGGGGCAAAGGCGATCACCGGGCGATGGAAACGCTCTTTGATACGCGACGCCAGAATGCCCACCACGCCCTGATGCCACTCCGGGTGATACATCGCCAACCCGTAAGGCAGTTCAGTGGTCGTGCGTTCCAGTTGATCGCACAGCTCCAGCGCTTCCACCTGCATCCCCTGCTCAATCTCACGCCGGGTCTGGTTGAGCGCGTCGAGATCGTTGGCCAGCATACGCGCCTGGGCAATATCGTCGCTCAACAGCATGGCTACACCGATCGACATATCGTCCAGCCGCCCTGCCGCGTTCAGCCGTGGCCCAAGGGCAAAGCCGAGATCGCTGGCGGCCAATTGCCGCGCATCGCGGTTGGCCACCTCCAGCAAAGCGCGGATACCTGGCCGACACTTGCCAGCCCGGATGCGGTTCAGCCCCTGATACACCAGAATACGGTTGTTGGCATCCAGCGGCACCACGTCTGCCACCGTGCCCAATGCCACCAGATCCAGTAATTCGGCCAAATTAGGCATAGCCAGCGCGCGCTGTTCGAACCAGCCGCTGTCACGCAGCTTGGACCGCAACGCCAACATCAGATAGAAGGCAACGCCAACACCAGCCAGGGATTTGGAGGGAAAATCGCAGTCACGCAGGTTCGGGTTAACGATCGCCTCTGCCGCAGGCAGCGTATCGCCCGGCAGATGGTGATCGGTGACCAGCACCTGTATTCCCAAGCCGTGCGCAACGTCTACACCCGCATGAGAAGAGATGCCGTTATCGACCGTAACGATCAGCTCGGCACCCCGAGCCGCCGCCTGTTCCACCACTTCGGGGCTCAGGCCATAACCATCCTCAAAACGGTTGGGCACCAGATATTCGATGGAGCTACAGCCCATGCTACGCAAGGCCAGCACCGTCAGTGCGGTACTGGTGGCACCATCTGCATCAAAGTCGCCCACCACCATGATGCGACGGCCATCGGCCAGTGCCTGCTGCAATATCGCTACCGCAGCATCGATACCGCTCAACTGTTGCCAAGGCAACATGCCCTTGACGCTACGCTCCAGTTCCTGTTCACCCTTAACTCCGCGCAACGCGTATAAGCGACGCAACAGGGGGGGCAGGCTGGCGGGTAAATGGCTGGCATCTGCCGCCTCACGGCGGCGTAATTGGGTTTTAATACTCACCGTAACTTATTTCGTGGCTGCGGAGGCTGCATGCGCATCCAACATCGCGGCCATCTCTTTCGGCCCTTGGTAGCCAGGGACAACCATGCCGTTTTTCAGCACGATAGCCGGAGTACCGTTGATACCAAACTGTACGCCCAGTGCATAATGCTGGCTGATATCGGTTTTGCAGGTCGCCGGAGACACTGCGTCGCCCTTCATGGCGGCATCAAAGGCTTTAGCACGGTCTGCGGTACACCAGATGGAACGCATATCTTTCTCTGCCTGAGATTCCAGGCCCTGACGCGGGAACGCCAGATAGCGCACGGTGATCCCCAGATCGTTGTACTCTTTCATCTGCTCGTGCAGCTTGTGGCAATAGCCACAGGTGATATCGGTAAACACGGTGATCACGTGTTTCTCTTTCGCCGCTTTGTAGACGATCATCTGATCTTTCAGCGCTTCCAGACGGGTCATCAACAGTTGATTAGTCACGTTGACCGGCTCACCGCCGCTGACGTCAAACAGCGGCCCTTGCAGCACGTGTTTGCCATCTTCCGTCACATACAGCGTGCCGCCTTCGGTCAATACGGTTTTCAAACCAGCGACCGGCGAGGGTTGCACGTCTGCCTGCTTAATGCCCAGGCTACCTAGTGCTTTCTGAATAGCTGCATCGTCAGCATGGGCCGCACCGGTAACCGAAGCCACCAGCAGGGAGAGCAGCATTAAACCTTTTTTCATTCTTCCAATCCTTTCGATCCCTGCGCGTCAGGCGCGCGGGTGATGCTGTTGATGTAGCTGTTTCAATCTTTCAGTGGCTACATGAGTATAAATTTGTGTGGTTGAGAGGTCGCTATGCCCCAATAACATCTGTACGACACGAAGATCGGCCCCATGGTTCAGTAAATGGGTGGCGAAAGCATGGCGCAGCACATGCGGAGACAACCGTTCGCTGTCGATACCCGCTAGGATCGCATAGTGTTTAATCCGATGCCAGAACGTCTGGCGGGTCATTTGCTGGCTGCGGTTGCTGGGAAACAGCACATCCAGCGTCTGGCCGTTCAGCATCCAGGGCCTGCCGTGTTCCAGATAATTTTCGATCCAGTACACCGCTTCTTCGCCCAACGGCACCAGGCGCTCTTTGTTGCCTTTACCGATCACCCGCACCACGCCCTGGCGCAGGCTGACATCGCTGATGGTCAACCCCACCAGTTCCGACACGCGCAAGCCGGTGGCATACAACACCTCGAGCATAGCCTTGTCACGCAGCTCCAACGGTTGATCGACGCAAGGCGCCTGTAGCAAGGCCTCAACCTGCGCTTCGCTAAGATCCTTGGGTAACCGCTGCGGTAATTTGGGCGAGGCCAGCAACGCGGTGGGGTCATCCGCCCGCATTTTTTCACGGTTGAGATATTGGAACAGGCGGCGCATCGCGCTTAACAACCTGGCTGAGCTGGTCGCTTTGTATCCTCCCTCTACCCGTTCGGCGAGAAAGGCCTGTAAGTCCAGAGCTTCGGCCTGTAAAAGGCTGCGGTTGTTGAGAGCCAGCCAACCGGCCAGCGCCTGTAAATCGAGCCGATAAGAGGCCAGCGTATTCTCTGCCAGATTGCGTTCGATCCACAACGCATCCAGGAATTGCTCAATCAGCGCACTGTCTTGCTGTTGCACGCGGTCCCCTCTTCATTATCTTCATACCCTATGGATTTCAAGCTGCAGCTTGAAAGACGACGGGTATATGCCACAGGCATTATGCCTTAAGGTATACTCGTTGCAATTCTACACACGGCATTATAAACGGTTTAAATATGAAGATTGGTCTGTTTTACGGCTCCAGCACCTGCTACACCGAGATGGCGGCAGAAAAAATCCGTGAGATTCTGGGTGAAGACCTGGTCGACCTGCACAACCTGAAAGACGTTTCTCCCAAGCTGATGGAAGACTATTCCATCCTGATCCTGGGTATTCCAACCTGGGATTTTGGTGAGCTGCAAGAGGATTGGGAAGCGATCTGGCCGCAACTGACTGAACTAGACCTGAAAGGCAAGATCGTCGCCATGTACGGGATGGGCGATCAGTTGGGCTATGGCGAATGGTTCCTGGATGCGCTGGGGATGTTGCACGACCAGCTTGCCCCGCAGGGCGTGCAGTTTATCGGTTTCTGGCCGATTGACGGGTTTGAATTCACCAGCCCCAAACCGCTCAGCGCCGACGGCAAACACTTTGTTGGCCTGGCGCTGGATGAGGTGAACCAGTACGATCTGAGCGAAGAACGCCTGCAACAGTGGTGTGAACAGATCCTGCTGGAAATGGAACCGCTGCTGTAACGAAATGGGGCGCGATATCGCGCCCAACAAAATCCTTATTTCCACAACCTGAAACGGCTCTCGCCATTACTGGCCGGCGTCTCAGCGGTTTCTGGCTCAGCAGCGTTGCCTTTCGAGCGAGCCGGGTCGGCCACCTGATACCAGTCCAGTTTACGCGTCAGCAGCATAATGCCCGCCAGCACCCCGAACAGCAGCACCGAACCTAATACCAGTGCGTTATCTTCCGACTGCAACAGCATATACAGAATGCCATACAGCAGGAGCAGACTGGCGGCGAACAGCATGCCACGGCGCATCCCGCGCAGCACGGCGCTGAGGTAGAAGGCAATCAGTCCACTACAGGCCACGCTTGCCAGCAGGTAGGCTACGTCGAATCCCAGATGTTCCGAGAAAGCCAGCAGGATCAGGTAGAACAGCACCAGCGCCGCCCCCACCAACAGATACTGGATCGGGTGTACCCGCAGCCCGGTCAGGGTTTCGAACAGGAAGAACGCCATAAACGTCAGCCCCAGGAACAGCACCGCATACTTCACCGCTCGCTCGGTCAATTGATAGTGATCGACCGGTTCGATCAGGCTGGTCGTGAATGTCGGCAGCTTTTCCTCTTCCATAATGCCGTTGTCATACATGAAGGCGCTATTAATGTTGTTGGCAAACCAGGTGCTGCGCCAGCGGGCCGAGAAGCCTTTATCGGTCACCTTGCGCTCATCCGGCAGGAAGTTGCCGAGGAAGTTCGGGTGCGGCCAGTTGCTTTGTAATAGCAGCTCGGAACTGCGCCCTACCGGCACCAAAGACAAGCTGCTGGTCCCTGCCAGGTTCAGTGTGAAATCCGCCGTCAGCCCTTCTTTCTGCAACGAGGCCAGGGTCAGCGGTGCATGGATCCCCTGAGAAAGCCCGCTGACCAAAGTACCCGGTTCAAACTTGGCCTGCTGTTGAATGCCGTTGAGGGCAGAGATGCTTTTGATACCACGAGAATCGCTTAATGACAGCATCAGGAAGGGTTGGCCGACCGTAATGTTGCTATGCTGCAAATCCTCCAGATCGGGTTGGCCGAATTTCACCTGGAAATCCAGTGGCCCCTGATACACCTGAGTCTGGTAGATACCCAACTTGCGGATCTCAACGTTGGGCCTGCCATTCACCACCAAGGATTCGGGCAAGACAAAGCGTTGATAGCGGCTGGTCTCTATCTTGATTTCACCTTTTTCATTTTTCTTCTCTTCGCGCAAGGTGTACGGGATCACGATCACTGGCCCAAGAATACGCTGCGCCCGGCTAGTGCTTTCGCTCACTTGCCCCACCACGCTCTGGCGATAGCCGCTGCGTTCCTGTACCACATCCATGAGCATGCCCACCGGGATCATCATCAGGATCATCAATCCCAGCAGGGTGGTTATTTTCCAAAACAGTACCGATTTAAACATCGTGGCAGACTCCTTGTAGGTAATGTCGCTACGATAAAGTCGGCAAGTGAAATCAGAATGTGGTTATGTGAAGAGAAGGTGAAGTGCGGACAATATGTTGTAATCAGAGGGGTAAAGTGAGGATGGCCTTCGCGCCGGTGGGTTGCAGGTTTTGCAAGCGGATGGTGCCACGATGCAGGCGCGCCACTTCCTGCACGAAGTTCAGGCCCAGGCCGCTGCTCTTGGGTTTATCTTCCCGCGCCAGGGAATAGAAGCGTTCAAACACCTTATCCAGCGCATAGTCGGGTATGCCGCTGCCAGTATCGCAAAGGGTGAGCTGGTAATGATGCTCCAACCGCTCGCCATCAATACTGACCGAGCCACCCTCCGGGGTGAAATCCAGGGCATTATCCAGCAGGTTGCTCAGCGCCTGCCCCAGTAAAAAAGCATCCCCGGTCAGCGATGCTTCCGCTAATGCCCCCAATTCAATCGTGACACCACGCTGCGCCGCCTGTGCTTCTTTGCCCGCGACAATCTGCCGGACTAACGGCACCATCGCTACCGTAGCCAGTTCCAAACCGGGCCGGCTTTCTAACTGCGCCTGCACCAACAGCTTATCGACCAATTGTTGAATGCGGGCGCTCTGCTGTTCGATGTTGGTCAAAAAGCGTTTTGCCGTCGCCGGAGGCGGTGATTCCTGCAATAGTTCCGCCGCGCCACGGATCGCCGCCAGCGGGCTTTTCAGTTCATGAGTCAGGGTATGCACATACTGTTCAATGTAAGCCTTGCCTTCCAGCTTCATGCGCATGCTTTCCAACGCTTGTGCCAGTTGGGTAAGTTCAACGCTGCCCATGCGTGGTAACGGCACCGCCTCGCCGTGCGCCACTCCGTCGGCATAACTCACCAGGCGGTTGATCGAGCGGTTAATCCACCAGACGAAGCCCAGGCCGATCGCCAGCGCAATCCCCAGCAGCACCGCGCCCGCCAGCAAAATACGCCTCTCGCTGCGGCGGATCACCGGTGCCATGGTGCTGTTGGGCTTGCCGACGCTCAACACGCCGATAATCTGCCCTTGCTCCACCACCGGTGCGGCCACGTACATTACCGAACTGCTCTCGTCATCAGCAATCGTCCGGGTACTACGAGCACCGTATTGGCCACGTAATGTCAGATAAACATCGTTCCAGCGGGAGTAATCCTGCCCCAGCGCCTGGCCTGATGAATCGAAAATCACCTTGCCGCGCCCATCGGTAAGATAGACGCGATATTCGTTACGATCTTTACGGATCCCGGCAATATTGGCCCCGATCGGCCGCTGATTTAGCTGGGCGATAGCCTGTGCCAACTGACCTTTTGCCGCATCCCCATGTCTCATATCCAGCCGCGCCACCTGTGCCAGCAAGTTGGCGGTATCCACCAGCGTGCCTTCAGTGGCACGCCGTACGCCAGGTTTGACCTCCTGCACGAAAATGCTCAGTACGAAATAGCCCGCCACCGCCACAATCAGGAAATAGCCCAACAGCAGGCGCAGGCCAATCCTCATGGCTGGCGGCTCACGCTATAGCCTAAGCCACGATGGGTATGGATTGGGGGTTCTGCGGCATCGATCGCCCGCAGTTTGGCACGCAGCGTTTTGATATGGGTATCGACGGTACGATCCAGGCTCTCTTCCGCCTGGGCCCAAACGATGTCCATCAACTGCTGGCGGGAAAACACCCGGCCAGGCGCTTGCAACAGGGTTTTCAGCAACAAGAATTCATAGCGGGTCAGCGGCAACGGCTGCTGGTGGTAGCAGATAGTGGCCCCCTCTTCATCCAGGCTGAAGGCACCAAAATGATAAAGGGCAGGCTGTTGCAAGCACTGCTGCTTGTGTAAACGCCGTAGGATCGTGCGCACACGAGCGCTGACCTCACGCGGGGAAAAGGGTTTGGCGACATAGTCATCGGCACCGATTTCCAGCCCGATCAGGCGATCGAGTTCACCGCTGCGCGCGGTAAGAAACAGGATCGGTAAATCCACCGCCTGCGCCAGCAGCCGACGGCAAAGCTCAAAACCGTTGATATCAGGCAGGCCGACGTCGAGGATCACCAATGCCGGTAAGCCCTGTGGCAAAGCCTGCAAAGCAGGCTCGCCACGATCAAACCAACGCACCTGAAAGCCTTCGCTCTCCAGGGTATAAATCAGCGTATCCGCAATGCTGGGCTCGTCTTCTACCAGCCAAAGCAGCGGTTTCATTATACGTCCTCGTCGGTAGCGGATTGTTCAAACAACAACCGCTGACGCAGTTGGCGCCAATCCGCTTTGCTCATGGAATCCGAAGCCAACCACAGCCGATGGCGTTTTTTGCCGTTGGCCTGCTGAAGCGACAGTAAAATACCGAACCCTGGCATCCAGGGCTTGTTCACCATCAGCCATTCCTGGCCATGCCACTCAATCCGGCGTTCAGCCAGCAAACGCAGTTCTCCCTGCCTGGATGCAATGCGCTTTTGGCTGCGAATGCATTCAAACACCACCAACGTCAACAGCACTAACCAGATCGGGCCATAGCCTTCCGGCCAAGGGGCGATCAGGATCAGCAAAATCAGCAGGCCGTGAGTCAGCAACGAGACTAACTGGGTACGCCAGGAAACGCGGACATCACATCGCCACTGGGCCACGGGCTTTATTTCGCGTTTGGATCAGGGACACCATTCTCTGCAGATCTTGATCCTGCGGAGCGCCATGATTCATCAGCCAGTTGAACAAATCGGGGTCGTCACATTCGAGCAAGCGGATGAATACGACCTTGTCTGCATCACTCAGCGTATCGTATTCATGTTCGAAAAACGGCATGATCGAGATATCCAACTCGCGCATGCCACGGCGGCAGGCCCAGTGAATACGTGCTTTATTATTAATATCCATGTTGTTATGACTAACCTCTTTTCGGCATGGCTTGCCATGCTCTTGGGCAACCGACACTTGGTATGGCAACGCGCGCGCAATTTAATTCCGTCAGCCAACGATTTGGGTGCAATTGGGTCTCGTTGGCCGTAAGCGCCTAGAGTAACAATTTGACATACTCGCCGGGAAGGGCGTTTACCCAACAAAACGTAAAATGTCAAAAAAAGCGCTGCCTGGTAATAACTGCTTGCAAAGCCAGCCACCTCTTTTACCATGGTAGCAACCCCAACAGGTATGCTAAACATGCAGCAGGAACCGATTATGGCGTTCAATATTCCTTTTCCACCCCGTCAACCTTCCGCCTCCTCCCATCTGCCACTGACGCTGATCTCACTGGAAGATTGGGCCATGGTGCAGTTGAGCGGGCCAGACACGGTAAAATATCTTCAGGGCCAGGTAACGGCTGATATCGACAAACTGGCGGCCGATCAACACGTGCTGTGCGGCCATTGCGATGCCAAAGGCAAAATGTGGAGCAACCTGCGTTTATTCCACCGTGGTGAAGGCTTTGCCTATCTTGAGCGCCGTAGCGTGCTGGAAAGCCAACTAGCGGAAATAAAGAAATACGCGGTGTTCTCCAAAATCACCATCGCGGCAGACAGCAATGCGGTGCTGCTGGGCCTCGCTGGCCTTGAGGCGCGGGCCGCATTAGCGAAAGTGTTTAGCACCCTGCCAGATGCAGAACATCAAGTGGTGCAAGACGGCGATACCACTTTGCTGCACTTTGCGCTGCCAGCAGAACGTTTTGTGCTGATTACCACGGCAGAAACCGCCGCTCTGCTAGCTTCCAAGCTGGAAGGACAGGCTGAGCTGAACGACAGCCGCCAATGGCTGGCACTGGATATCGAGGCCGGTTACCCGGTGATTGATGCAGCAAACAGTGCACAGTTGATCCCTCAGGCGACCAATCTACAGGCGCTGGACGGGATCAGCTTCAGCAAAGGCTGCTATACCGGGCAGGAAATGGTGGCCCGCGCCAAGTTCCGGGGAGCCAACAAGCGTGCCCTGTACTGGCTGGAAGGTAAAGGCAGCCAGGTACCTCAGGCGGGTGACGATCTGGAGTTGAAGCTGGGTGAAAACTGGCGCCGTACCGGCACCGTGCTGGCGGCAAGCTTGCTGGCTGACGGAACACTGTGGGTGCAGGTGGTGATGAATAACGATCTGGAAGCGGACAGTGTGCTGCGCGTACGCGATGATGCCAGCAGTCAGCTCGCCATCAAGCCTCTGCCTTACTCACTGGCGGAAGAAAAGTAAGTGGTTTGGCCGCAGGCATCGAGCCTGCGGCCAGACGAGTTATTCGTCCAATTCCCCATCACGCGGCACCAGATAAATCAGCACCAGCAAAATAGTGACAAAGAAGCGGAAGGCATCGGGCACCCCGTTCCACTGTTTTGACATCCACATGCCAAACCACTCACCCCCAACTGACATAAAGGCCACCTGCCAGGTGAGGAAGCCTAACGTCAACCCTGCGATGGCAAAAGTCTTGGCCCGGTTAAAGCTGGCCGCAGGCAATTTCAGGCCGCACAGCAGGCGGATCCCCCCAATCCAACACAAAATAGCGGTAAGGGTTTCCAACGCAATAATGCCGATATATCCCACCTGATGCAGCCATGGCGACTGAATGGAACGATAGGTGATAGTGGCATCAGGGAAGATCGTATCCATCATAAAAACATGGCGTACGAAAGCGAAGTTGGTGTCGTAATCGGTGATATTGCCAAAGGCCACCAGTGAGGCAAATAGCGCGATAGCGCAAACCAGCAGGGCTTTGGATAAACGAACGATCATAGTGAAGAGTCCTGGGTAATGATTAAAGGCACCGGAAGGTGCAAATACCCCATAGATCTCAAGATGCAGGTCAGCCAGCAGCAAGCGCAGCCAACCCCCTGCGACTTGAAAGCGAGGGGTTTGGCGGGCTCAGAAATAACGCTAAGGCTTGCTGGATACCCGAAAGAAACAAGCGCCTCTTTTTAACCCAAAAGAAACGCTTTGGCAATATATCGACAACAGATGGGCAGGTTATACGTAAAGGTAGATCGCCATGAAGTGGCACACACTGCCGCCGAGCACAAAACCGTGCCAGATCGCATGGCCAAAACGGAAGCGTTTCGAGGCGTAGAAAATCACCCCTAGCGTATACACCACGCCCCCCACCGCCAGTAAAGTGACTCCACCGACGTCCAGGCGCATTGCCAACTGGTAAATCACGATCAGTGACAACCAGCCCATGGTTAGATAGGTCACCAACGACAGCACCTCAAAGCGGTGCGCAAATGCCAGTTTGAAAATCACGCCGAACAGCGCCAGCCCCCAGATCACCACCATCAGCCCTCGCGCCAACGGTGAGTCCAGCCCCACCAGCAGGAACGGCGTATAGGTTCCGGCGATCAGCAGGTAGATAGCGCAGTGGTCAAATTTTTTCAGCCAGTGCTTGGCTCCCTGATGTGGAATAGCATGATACAGCGTAGAAGCCAGATACAGCAGGATCATACTGCCGCCATACAGGCTATAACTGGTGATGGCCGTTACCCCAGCGCCGTCGTTTACCGCCTGAACCAACAGCAGCACCAGGCCGACAATCCCAAACACCAAGCCAATACCGTGGCTGATGCTGTTGGCAATTTCCTCTGCCCATGGATAAGCCGTGGCGGGCAACTGGTCTGCCCCGACTTTCACTTCGTCCTTTTTCCCCATAACGCGCAACCCCTCAAAACAACGCATATTGTGCGAATTAACTGCAAATGAGATTAACTGAGAACGATTCCAGTGTACACGTGTACGCTAAAATAAAACTGTGTACGCTTGTAACACCAAGCGAACATCGAAATCCTCAGCCTGCTGGGCTACAATCGATATGCTTTGCACCCTATGGATTTCAGTTACGGCTGAATACGGCGGGTATCCCATCATTCACCTCGAGGTTCGTACCATGTCATCCGCTGTACCCGCGTTAGACTTTGGCTCCATGACTCAAACCATCCAGTTTCTGATGGAAATCGACAAACTTAAAAGCGTGCAACGCCGTACCAAGGTGATGGGCACCCAGCGTCAGGAAAACTCGGCCGAGCACAGTTGGCACTTTGCCATTGCAGCCTTGAGCCTGGCCCCTTATGCCAGCGATGAAGTGAATATTCAGCGCGTGATCCAGATGGCTCTGCTGCACGATATCGTCGAGATCGATGCCGGTGACGTTATGGTTTACGATCTGGCGGCGCGAGCGGCGATCCACGATCAGGAAGTGGCGGCGGCAAAACGGCTGTTCGGGATGTTACCGGAACCTCAACGTGGCGTTTTCACCGATCTGTGGCAGGAGTATGAAGCAGGCGAAAGCGCCGATGCCCGCTTTGCACTGGTGCTGGATCGCTGCATGCCAATGCTGATGAACCTGCACAACGGCGGTCAGAGCTGGGTAGAGAATGATATCAGCCTGCAACAGGTACTGGACCGTAATACGATGATTGCCGATATCCATCCCGAGCTGTGGCAATATTTGGAACAGCATTTGCGGGATGCACAGCGTAAAGGCTGGCTGAAGTAATGCCCCTCACCCTAACCCTCTCCCACAGGGAGAGGGGACCGATCGAGTTCGCTGATTTCTCTGCGTAATACCCAATCTTCTTACTGCTCACTTCCCGCAGCAGCAAGGGCCAACCAAGCGCTCCGACCAACTCCCTCTCCCTGTGGGAGAGGGTCGGGGTGAGGGAACACCGCGATTGCCGTACTTAACGCCCTCCAGCGGCTTCGATAAAACTGCCGGTGACGTAGGACGCCGCATCGGAAAGCAGCCAGGCAACAGCTTGCGCCACTTCCTCTGGCTGACCACCCCGCTGCATTGGCAACGCAGACTTCACACGATCTACCCGCCCCGGCTCTCCTCCGCTGGCATGCATCTCGGTGTAAATACAACCCGGCCTAACACAGTTGACGCGTATCCCCTGTGCCGCCACTTCCAACGCCAGACCGGTAGTCAACGTATCCACCGCCCCTTTTGACGCCGCATAGTCAATATATTCCCACGGAGCCCCAAGTCGCGACGCAGCGGAAGAAACGTTGACGATCGATCCGCCCTGCCCACCATGCCGTAGCGCCATACGCTTTACCGCTTCGCGGCAGCAGAGAAAATACCCGGTGACGTTAGTCGTCAGCACCTTATTGATCCGCTCGGCGGTGAGTTGCTCAATGCTCGCCTGTTGGAACAAAATGCCTGCGTTATTGACCAGAGCACTGATTGGCCCCAACGTGGCTTCCAGTTCGGCAAACATCGCCACCACCTCTTCTTCCTCGGCGATATCTGCCTGCAGAGCCAGTGCCTTGCCACCCTGTTGGCGGATCTGCGCCACCACTAACTCAGCAGCAGCACTATCACGCAGATAATTGACCCCCACCGCATAGCCCTGCTGAGCTAGCAATAACGCCGTCGCACGGCCTATGCCCCGGCTGGCACCGGTCACTAACACTACTTTTGTCATTACGGTTCCTTGCTGTTGAGATCAGAAATAATAGCGGGTACTCACGAGGGCAAGCCAGACAACTTGCTGCTCAAAGATAGGTTAATCAGTGAACAGCAATCGCTGCGGTGCTGCAATAAAAAAGGGACACGGCATCATGCAGTGTCCCTCGATCATCGTTTTGGCAGATGGTGTTATTCGTAGTCGCTCATCGGTACGCAAGAGCAGAACAGATTACGATCGCCGTAGACATCATCCAGGCGTTTCACGCTCGGCCAGTATTTGTTCTCACGCACACCCGCTATCGGGAACACCGCCAGCTCGCGGCTGTAAGCATGCTGCCAGTCGCTGACCAATTCTGCCTGCACGTGCGGTGCGTTGACCAATGGGTTGTCTTCCAGTGGCCATTCGCCTTGCTGCACGCGGTCAATCTCGCTGCGGATCGCCAGCATCGCATCAATAAAGCGATCCAGCTCCACTTTGTTTTCCGACTCAGTCGGTTCAACCATCAGCGTGCCTGCCACCGGGAACGACATGGTCGGCGCATGGAAACCGTAGTCGATCAGGCGCTTGGCGATATCCATTTCGCTAATGCCTGTCTCTTCTTTCAGCGGGCGAATATCCAGAATACATTCGTGCGCCACGCGATGATCGCGGCCGGTATACAGCACCGGATAAGCGTCTTTCAGGCGGGTTGCGATGTAGTTGGCATTGAGGATCGCCACCTGGCTGGCCTGCTTCAGCCCTTCCGCGCCCATCATCCGGATATACATCCAGCTGATAGGTAAGATAGAGGCGCTGCCGAACGGTGCGGCAGAAACTGCGCCCTGCTGGGTGGTCACGCCATCAATCTGCACTACGCTGTGGCCTGGAACGAACGGTGCCAGATGAGACTTGACGCCGATAGGCCCCATGCCTGGGCCGCCACCGCCGTGAGGAATACAGAAGGTTTTATGCAGGTTGAGGTGCGATACATCCGCGCCGATATAGCCCGGTGTGGTGATTCCCACCTGCGCGTTCATGTTGGCGCCGTCCAGGTAAACCTGGCCGCCAAACTGATGCACGATCTGGCACACTTCGCGGATGGTTTCTTCATACACGCCATGGGTTGACGGGTAGGTCACCATGATGCAGGACAGGGCTTCCCCGGCCTGCTCGGCTTTCACCCGCAGATCGTGCAGATCGATGTTGCCGTTCTTGTCACAGGCCACGACCACCACGCCCATGCCCGCCATCTGGGCAGAAGCCGGGTTGGTACCATGCGCCGAGCTTGGGATCAGGCAGATATTACGCCCTGCCTCATTGCGGCTTTCATGATAGCGGCGGATCGCCAGCAATCCGGCATATTCACCTTGAGCGCCCGAGTTAGGCTGCATGCACACCGCATCGTAACCGGTCAGTTGCACCAACCATTGAGAAAGCTGCCCAATCATCACTTGATAACCTGCGGCCTGTTCTGGTGGGCAGAACGGGTGCAGTTCAGAGAATTCAGGCCAGGTGATCGGGATCATTTCCGCAGCGGCGTTCAGCTTCATAGTGCAGGAACCCAGCGGGATCATCGCCTGATTCAGCGCCAGATCTTTACGCTCCAAACGATGCATATAGCGCATCATCTCGGTTTCGCTGTGATAGCGGTTAAACACCGGATGCGTGAGGATCGGATCTTTACGCAGCATGGCCGCCGGGATCGACTGGCTGTTTTTGCTCACGGCTGCATCCAGCGCATCAATATCCAAACCGTGGTTATCGCCTGCCAACAGGGCAAACAGCGTCTGCACATCTTCACGGGAAGTGGCTTCATCCAGCGTGATGCCAACTGCCCCGTGGATATCGGTACGCAGGTTAATGCCAAAGCCCAGCGCGCGTTCCAGCACCGCCGCCTTATCTTTCACTTCCACGGTCAGCGTGTCGAACCAGGTTTGATGGCGCAGTGTCAGGCCCGCTTGTTGCAGGCCCGCGGCCAGAATATCGGTCAGGCGATGGATACGCCCGGCGATACGTTGCAGGCCTTGTGGACCATGGTACACCGCATACAGACTGGCGATATTGGCCAGCAGCACCTGCGAGGTACAGATATTCGAGTTGGCCTTTTCACGGCGGATATGTTGCTCACGGGTTTGCATCGCCATACGCAGCGCAGTATTGCCGGCAGCATCGCGGGACACCCCGATAATACGGCCAGGCATCGAGCGTTTGAATTCGTCACGGCAGGCGAAGAACGCCGCGTGTGGGCCACCGTAGCCCATTGGTACGCCAAAGCGTTGTGCAGAACCGAATACCACGTCGGCCCCTTGCTTGCCCGGTGCCGCCAGTAGCACCAGCGCCATAATATCGGCTGCCATGCTGGTGATGATTTTGCGCGTTTTCAGTTCTGCCAACAGGGCGCTGTAATCGTGCAGCTCACCGGTGGTGCCAACCTGTTGCAGCAGTACGCCAAACACCCCTTGCAGCTCCAACACCTTCGCCGGTTTGTCGACGATCACGTCAAAGCCAAAGGTCTCGGCACGGGTACGCACCACGTCCAGCGTCTGTGGGTGCACATCATCAGCCACAAAGAAGCGGTTGGCGTCTTTCAGTTTGCTGGCACGTTTGGCCAACGCCATCGCTTCTGCGGCAGCGGTAGCTTCATCCAGTAAGGAGGCAGAGGCCAGATCCAGCCCAGTCAGATCGAGAGTCAGCGTCTGGAAGTTGAGCAGCGCCTCAAGGCGGCCTTGCGACACTTCCGGCTGATAAGGGGTATAAGCGGTATACCAGCCTGGGTTTTCCAGCATGTTGCGCAGGATCACCGGCGGCGTCAGCACCGCGCTGTAACCCATACCGATATAGGATTTGTAGCGCTGATTCTGTGAGGCAATCGCCTTCAGTTCGGCCAGCGCCTGATGTTCCGTGGCCGCATCGCCTACCGGCGGAGGCCCTGGCAGTTGGATATCGGCTGGCACAATCTGCTGGATCAGCGCGCTGAGCGAGCGAGCGCCCACGGCTTCCAGCATCTGCTGCTGTTGCTCTGCGGAAGAGCCGATGTGGCGCTCGATGAACGCTTCGCTGTGTTCAAGTTGGCTGAGTGTCTGAGTCATTGCTACAAATTCCTGAATGCTTGCGGGGTACGGGATATAGCCTGAACTGCAAAACGCCCCACAGGGTAGTGGGGCGTGATAGTGATTATTCGTCGATGGAGGCCTGGTAAGCACCCGCATCTAGCAGCTTGTCTAGCTCTGACGCATCGGATGCCTTGATGCGGAACAGCCAACCTTCACCGTATGGCTCGCTGTTGACCAGCTCTGGGGAGCTTTCCAGTTCGCCGTTAACCGCGATGATCTCACCGCTGATTGGCGCATAAATATCGGAAGCGGCCTTGACCGACTCTGCGACGGCACAGTCATCACCCGCGGAAACCGTGGTGCCGACTTCCGGCAGATCGACAAAGACCATATCGCCCAGCAGTTCCTGCGCGTGTTCGGTGATACCGACAACGTATTCGCCGTTGCCTGCATCACGCACCCACTCATGGGAGGTGGCGTATTTCAATTCTGTTGGCACATTGCTCATTGGCCTGCTACTCCTTCGAAGAATAAAAACTAATTGATCAGTGACTTACCGGCACGAACAAAACCTGGCTTACAGACTTTCACCGGCATTTCACGGTTACGGATCTGTACGATGGCCTGCTCACCGATACCGGCCGGAACCCTTGCCAGCGCAATGCTGAAGCCCAAGGTCGGTGAGAAAGAACCGCTGGTGATCACCCCAACCTGAGGTTGACCGTTAGCATCGGTGAAATGTACCGGCAGCTCATTACGTAATACGCCTTTTTCCGTCATGATCAAGCCGACCAGTTGTTCGGTGCCATTTTCGCGCTGCTGTTCCAACGCTTCACGGCCGATAAACTGACGATCCTGCGGTTCCCAGGCAACGGTCCAGCCCATATTGGCAGCCAGTGGTGAAACGCCTTCGTCCATTTCCTGTCCGTAGAGGTTCATACCGGCTTCCAGGCGCAGGGTGTCGCGAGCGCCCAGCCCGGCAGGTTTTACCCCAGCGGCCAGCAGTTTCTGCCAGAAATCCACCACCTGCTCTTTCGGCAGGGCAATTTCATAGCCCGCTTCTCCGGTATAGCCGGTGGTAGCAATAAACAGATCCCCCGCCTGCACGCCGAAGAAAGGCCTCATGCCTTCTACAGCCTGCTTCTGTTCTGGGGTAAATAAGGTGGCGGCGCGCTCTTTGGCCTGTGGGCCTTGCACCGCAACCAGCGCCAGATCGTCACGCACCGTCAGCTCAACGTTGAACGGAGCCGCATGCTGTTCGATCCAGGCCAGATCCTTTTCACGGGTGGCGGAGTTCACCACCAGGCGGAAATAGTCTTCGGTAAAGAAATAGACGATCAGATCGTCGATCACGCCGCCGGACGCATTCAGCATGCCGGTATACAGCGCTTTACCCGATTGAGTGAGTTTGGCGACATCGTTCGCCAGCAGATAACGCAGGAATTCACGGGTACGAGCACCGCGCAGATCCACGATGGTCATATGGGAGACATCGAACATGCCGGCATCCTGACGCACGGCGTGGTGTTCATCAATCTGGGAGCCATAGTGCAGCGGCATCATCCAGCCATGAAAATCAACCATGCGCGCACCGCACGCCACGTGCTGGTCGTACAG
This sequence comes from Serratia sp. J2, assembly GCF_046269175.1. Classification (NCBI taxonomy): domain Bacteria; kingdom Pseudomonadati; phylum Pseudomonadota; class Gammaproteobacteria; order Enterobacterales; family Yersiniaceae; genus Serratia; species Serratia sp. J2. The sequence goes on along the minus strand of NZ_JBKABN010000002.1, from coordinate 279,585 downwards.
TGGGGTTTGCTTTGCCATCTTTTCCCTCTTTCCACTCAAGTAGCCGAAGACAGGGTGTTATTACGCAATAAGGCGGGTGTAGCTCGCGGGCCTGATTGCGCGAAACACGCTGGCTGCTCAACACAATTGCCTCGCCAATGGTTAACGACGCAAACGATACCTTTGCCCTGACGTTAACACCGAACGCCCCTATTAACCATAAGTTAAAATAGGTTCGACCGGGTTCAGGGTCGGTAAAATGCCGCGTTAGTTTGCAGAGTTTTTCACTGGAAAAATGCGCTTTGAGGCACAAAATTAACAATTAAAGCGGCAAAAATCCGAAGTTATATAACAAACAGGGGCTGGGATAGAGAATTTCGGTTTTTGATAACCGACCATGGAATTAGAAAAAGTAATGAGAAATTCTGCCTGAAATTAGAATTTCTCAAACGAAGGAAGATATAAGGGAAATCGATGACGGGTAAACATGCAGATTAGCGGGCGCGGCATGTGGCGCCCCATAGTGAGGTTTGTCAGCTCCAAGCTGACTAGGCGAGCCAGTCCGGCAGATCGTTAAGCCCCATGGCCTGCCGCACCAGTTTCGGCTTCACGCCCGGCAGACTGTCGGCCAGCCTTAAGCCCACGTCGCGCAGCAGCTTCTTCGCCGGGTTATGGCCTGCAAACAGTTCGCGGAACCCTTGCATACTCGCCAGCATCACTGCGGCACCGTGCTTGCGGCGGCGTTCATAACGGCGCAGATACAGATGCTGGCCGATATCCTTGCCCTGACGTTGCAGGCGTTTCAGCTCGGATATCAGCTCGGCGGCGTCCATAAAGCCCAGGTTCACCCCCTGTCCGGCCAGTGGATGCACAGTATGTGCCGCATCCCCCACCAGCGCCAGACGATGGGCGGCAAAGCTGCGAGCGTATCGCCCGGTAAGCGGGAAGGTCAGCCGCTCGCTTTCAAGCTTGCAGTTGCCCAGACGCATATCGAAGGTCATTGCCAGCTCGCGGTTAAAGGCTTCCGGTTCCAGCTGTTGCAGCCGTTCAGCTTCTTCTGGCGCAACCGACCAGACGATAGAACTCAAATGCGGATCGCTAAACGGCAGGAAAGCCAGGATCCCTTCGCCATGAAACACCTGGCGGGCCGTAGCCAAATGGGGCTCTTCGGTGCGAATAGTGGCCACCAGCGCGCTGTGGCGGTAGTCCCAGAAGGTCAACGGAATATCGGCGTGCTGACGCAGCCAGGAGTTGGCTCCGTCGGCACCGATCACCAGCCGGGCGGTTAACATACGGCCATCTTCCAGCGTGACGAAGGCGTCGTTTTCCCCCCATGCCACCTGTTTCAGCGCAGCCGGGGCGAGCAGCGTCACATCGGCCAAGGTGGCCGCCTTGTGCCACAGCGCCTGCTGGATCACCTCGTTTTCTATGATATGGCCAAGATGGCTGAAACCACATTCGTCGCCGCGAAATGCGATCTTGCCGAAGCTGTCACGATCCCAGACTTCCATCGCGTTATACGGGCTAGCGCGCAGGTTGCGGATCTCATCCCACACGCCAATGCTTTGCAGCAAGCGCTCGCTGGCGGCGTTAATGGCAGATACGCGCAACGCTGGCTGTTCTGGCAGCGGTGATAAATCTGGCTGCCGATGTTCCAGCACCGCTATGCGCAGGCCACTGCCCTGCAAACCGCAGGCCAGTGCCAATCCCACCATACCGCCACCGGCGATAATCACATCAAATGATTGCATGCTGCTTGAGTTCCTTAAATTTGCCCCTCACCCCAACCCTCTCCCACAGGGAGAGGGAGCTGATTCGGTGACTTTTATCAAAATATTGCCCTACTTCGGCAAGGCAGGTAGGGCAAAAATTAGTGTTCATCCCAACTTCGACCCAACCCTCTCCGACAAGGAATATGAGGGAATAAATCAGCGTTCAACCCAGCCTAACGTGCGTTTGGCAAAGGCATCGCGCATGGCCGGTAGCTGCTCCATTGCCATCAGCCCCAGATTACGCCCGGCGACCAGCGGCGCGTAGCTATTGGCAAACAGGCGGATCAAACCGTCGGTGACACCGATGGTCGCCTGCTGATCCTGTTGCCGACGTCGCTGATATTGGCTCAATAGCGCATAGTCACCCAGATCGGTGCCAGCCTGCGCGGCTTCTGCCAGGGTTTCCGCCAGCGACATCACGTCTCGCAAACCCAGATTGAATCCTTGCCCGGCGATCGGATGTAGCGTTTGCGCCGCGTTGCCAACCAGCGCCAGACGATGGCTAACGTGCTGATTGGCCCTCAGCAGGCTAAGGGGGTAACTGTGGCGCTTACCCGCCTTCAGCATCTTGCCCAGCCGCCAGCCGAAGGCCTGTTGCAGCTCACTGAGAAAACGCTCATCACTCCAGCTATCGACCTGCTGACGAGCTTCCCGTGCGTGGCACCACACCAGCGAGCTACGCCCGCCAGACATTGGCAACAGTGCCAACGGCCCGTAGCGGGTGAAACGTTCGAACGCCCGCCCTTGCGGAGCCTCGGCCGTCGAAACGTTGGCAATGGTGGCAAACTGCGGGTAATCACTCTGCTGCCACTGGATATTGCAGGCCTGCGCCAGCGCCGAACGTGAACCATCCGCCGCTACCAGCAACTGGCCCGTCAGGCGCTGCCCGTTATCCAACTGCACTTCAGCGCGATCGACGGTACGCAGCACATCGACAACTTTAGCCGGGCAATGCAGGGTGATCCCTGGGGCCTTTGCCAGCAGGGCAAATAACCGCTGCCCAGCGTCGTGCAGTTCAATCACCTGCCCCAACGCCTCCACCTGATAGTCCTGCGCATGCAGGTTCACGAAACCGGCATGCCCGCGATCGCTGACGTGGACGTGAGTGATCGCCGTGGCACAGTCCCGCAACGCAGCCCAAACGCCGATACGCATCAGCTGTTGGCAGGTTCCCTGCGCCAGAGCAATAGCCCGTGCATCAAAGCCAGGATGCGCACGATCGTCTGGCAGGGTTGCCTCCACCAGATCGACGGCCACCTTGCCCTGAGTCAAAGATGAAATCGCCAGCGCCAACGTAGCGCCCGCCATCCCACCGCCCACAATGATTACGCTCATGTTATCTGGCCGCCGCCATCAGGGCTTCAATCGCGTCGGCATCCTTCACCACGCTGGCGGTCAAATTCTCATTACCGTCCTGGGTGATCAGGATGTCATCTTCGATGCGGATACCGATACCGCGATACTCCTGCGGCACATCAGCATCCGGTGCGATATACAAGCCAGGTTCTACCGTCAACACCATCCCTGGCTCCAGAACGCGATCGCGGCTCGCAGAGCCATAGTGGCCCACGTCATGCACATCCAGCCCCAACCAATGGCTCAGGCCGTGCATAAAGAACTGGCGGTGTGCCTGCTCGGCAAACAGCTGTTCCACGTCGCCCTTCATCACGCCCAGCTCAACCAATCCGGCGATCATGATGCGAACGACCTGATCGTTCACTTCGCGAATGCTGATACCCGGTTTAAACATTTCCAGCGCCTTGTTGATCGACGCCAGCACGATGTCATATACCTCACGCTGCGGCTTGCTGAACTTGCCGTTAACCGGGAAGGTACGGGTAATATCGCCAGCATAACCACGATATTCACAACCGGCATCAATCAGCACCAAATCACCGTCACGCATTTCACATTCGTTTTCGGTGTAATGCAGGATGCAGCCATTTTCTCCGCTGCCGACGATGGTGTTATAAGACGGGAAGCGGGCGCCCAGGCGGTTAAACTCGTGCAGGATCTCCCCTTCGAGCTGATATTCGAACATGCCCGGACGGCACTTTTCCATCGCACGGGTATGCGCCATGGCGCTGATTTCACCGGCGCGGCGCATAACGGCAACTTCTTCTGCCGATTTGAACAGGCGCATGTCATGTAGCCACGGACGGTAATCCGTCAGGGTTGCAGGGGCTTCCAGATTCTGGCGGAAGCCTTTACGCAGTTTATCCAGCGCGCCGAACAGGATTTCATCGGCATAGGCATATTGCCCCTGCGCGTGATACACCACGTCCAGGCCGTTGAGCAGCAGGTGCAGTTGATCGTTGATTTCGTCGAAGGCCAGCGCGCGGTCTACCCCCAGCTTGGCCGGAGCCGCGTCTTGACCCAAACGGCGGCCAAACCAGATTTCTGCCGTCAGATCGCGTACACGGTTGAACAGCACGCTGTGGTTATGAGTTTCATCACTCTTCACCAGGATCAACACCGCTTCCGGCTCGTTGAAACCGGTCAGATACCAGAAATCACTGTTCTGACGGTAAGGATATTCAGAGTCTGCACTACGCGTCGCTTCCGGTGCGGCGAAAATCACTGCCGCGCTGGCCGGAGCCATCTGTGCCAACAAAGCCTGACGGCGTTTATGGAATTCCTGCTGGGTCATCACATCTCCTGAAATCGGTTTATGCCACCTGCTGAACGCAGTCAGTAGGGGTTATCAGCGCTCTCGGCCAACGGACGTGGGATCCGCCGGTCAGTGCAACGTTGGCCTTTTATTTTCCGGGGCCGTCGGTTTCTGGCGGGTAAATTCAGTATGGCAAAGCAGCGCAGCAACGCGCACGTACTCCACCACTTCTTCCAGCGACTGTTCCAGTTCTTCCTGGTCTTCGCCTTCGTCATAACCCAGTTGAGCGATATTACGCAGATCGTCGATCGCCTCGCCCACTTCATCTTTCACCTGCGCCAGCTTCGGCTGCATCATGCCCAGCCCCAACAGGAAGTGGTTTACCCAACCCGCCAAGGCATCCGCACGGTCAAACACGCTGACGGTTTCGCCTTCCGGCATCATCAGTTGGAACATGAATTCATCATCTTCCAGCGTATCACGGGTGATTTCATGCAGTTGCTGTAACGGTTGGCTCAACGCCTGCGGGAAGGCAATGCCTTCGTTGGTCAGATCAAACACCAGCGTCTGCCAGCTGGCATCACGGTTGCCACCGCACAGCAGGCCACTGATCAAACCGTGCATCTCGGCTGCGGTCAAAGCAACCGCCTGCTGGTTAAGAGCCACGGTCAAAGATTGGTAACTTGGAAATGTATTCTGTATAGACATGCGCATTCGTCATCGTTGGCAGGATAAGTTCGTGTTATGCTACCACCAAGGTCCGTTGGTATACCAGTTGAGGCAACACCTCAGTGGCTAGTTATAATCAGCGCAGTCCGGGCAAACGTACGGTAAATACGCATTTTGCAACCGTTTTTTGTTTGGTAATGTTAGGCGCGGTAGATTACAACCAGGTACTGAAAAAGTGTTGAATCTTGGTACCCAGGTATATATAGTGGCGCCCGCTTCGGTGGCCCGGCAATGGCTGACCGGTGCTGGCGCGAAATTTAGGCAGGAAGGTGGCATGTCTGCACAACCGGTAGATATTCAAATTTTTGGCCGCTCGTTAAGAGTCAATTGCCCGCCAGAACAACAAGATGCGTTGAACATGGCAGCAGAAGATCTTAACCAACGGTTGCAAGATCTTAAAGTTCGCACTAGAGTCACAAATACAGAGCAACTCGTATTTATCGCAGCATTGAACGTCTGTCACGAACTTGCTCAAGAACGCTTGAAAACGCGTGACTATGCGGCCAATATGGAACAACGAATTCGTATGCTGCAACAGACCATTGAACAAGCGCTGCTTGAACAGGGTCGCATCTCTGAACGTCAGGATGCACAATTCGAATAACTTAAGTTGCTGGAGTTGAAGGCTCCGGCAATGAGTGAAAAATTTCTCTGAGATGTTTGCCAGCGGGCCAGTCCCCTGAGCCGATATTTAGTACCAACAGAATGTGATGATCCACGATCGGTGTGCATGCTCGGCCCGTCCGAGAAGCCTTAAGATTGTGACAGCACGTTCACCTTGAACCATGGGTTCAAGGGTTACAGCCTGCGACGGCATCTCGGAGATCCCTTCACCTGCGTTTTCAGTGTGTTAACTCACCACTACTGGCGAATCTAACACTATGTCATTGCAACCTCAGTTCGCTCAGCAACGCCAACTCATCCGTAACGAAATACGCCAACGACGTCGTGCCTTAACGCCCGCTCAACAGCATGATTTCTCCCAGCAAATAGCCAGTAATATTGCACAACATCCGCGCATTCAGGCAGCCAGACACATTGCGGCGTTTCTCTCTTTTGATGGCGAACTAGATACAGGCCCGCTGATCGAGCGGCTGTGGCAGCTAGATAAACAGGTTTATCTGCCGGTGTTACATCCATTCAGCCCTGGTAACCTGTTGTTCCTGCATTACACTGCGCAAACGCCGCTGGTGAGTAACCGCTTCAAAATCCTTGAGCCAGCGCTCGATGTCCGCCACGTCTTACCAGTGTCACTGTTGGATGTGGTATTGACGCCGCTGGTCGCCTTCGATTCGGCAGGGCAACGTCTGGGGATGGGCGGCGGGTTTTACGATCGCACCTTACAAAACTGGCAGCACGCAGGCCCCTATCCGCTGGGGATTGCGCACGATTGCCAACAGGTTAGCGCCCTGCCGGTGGAGCAATGGGATATCCCTCTGCCAGAGATTATCACCCCGTCACAAAGCTGGGCCTGGCCAATCTCCACATAGCAAAAGGCCGGATTGCTCCGGCCTTGGTGTTCCGTCGGTTACCGATTACAGCAGTAAGCGGGCACGGATGGTCCCTTCGATCGCTTTCATACGTTGCAACGCTGCATCAGCACGTTCAGTTTCCGCTTCGATATCGATAACCACGTAGCCAATTTCCGAGCTGGTCTGCAGATACTGGGCCGCGATGTTCACCCCTTCTTCGGCGAAGATCTGGTTAATCTGCGTCAGGATGCCTGGGCGGTTTTCATGAATATGCAGCAAACGGCTGGCGTTCGGGCCATGTGCTGGCAGCGACACCTCTGGGAAGTTGACCGCAGACAGCGTTGAGCCGTTATCGGAATACTTCGCCAGCTTACCAGCCACTTCATCACCGATGTTCTCCTGAGCTTCCTGGGTTGAACCGCCGATATGCGGCGTCAACAACACGTTATCGAACTCGCACAGTGGAGAATTGAACGGATCGCTATTGGTTGCAGGCTCTTCCGGGAACACGTCGATTGCCGCACCGGCCAGATGGTCGCTCGCCAAGGCGTTACACAGTGCCGGGATATCCACCACGGTGCCGCGTGAGGCGTTGATCAGGATCGCACCTGGCTTCATCAGCGCCAGCTCTTCGGTGCCGATCATGTTCTTGGTCGACAGCGTTTCCGGCACGTGCAGCGTGACCACGTCGCTCATATTGAGCAGATCGGACAGATGGCGCACCTGTTGGGCATTACCCAGCGGCAGCTTGTTCTCGATGTCGTAGAAGAACACTTTCATCCCCAGGCCTTCCGCCAGGATGCCGAGCTGAGTACCAATATGGCCGTAGCCGATGATCCCCAGCTTCTTGCCCCGCGCTTCATACGAGCCCACGGCCAGTTTCTGCCACTGGCCACGGTGTGCCTTGGCGTTGGCCGTTGGGATCCCGCGCAGCATCAACAGCAGCTCACCCAGCACCATTTCGGCCACGGATCGAGTATTGGAGAAAGGCGCGTTAAACACCGGAATGCCGCGTTTGGTCGCCGCTTTCAAATCAACCTGGTTGGTGCCGATACAGAAACAGCCCACCGCAACCAGCTTCTCTGCGGCCGCAAAGACTTCCTCGGACAGATGCGTGCGCGATCGGATACCCACGAAGTGTGCATCACGGATCGATGCCTTCAGCGCTTCGGTGTCTAACGCACCTTTGTGATATTCAATGTTGCTATATCCGGCAGCACGCAGGTTATCCACGGTGCTCTGATGAACCCCTTCTACCAACAGGAACTTAATCCTGTCTTTCTCCAATGATACTTTTGCCATTTACCCGACCCTATGTTCAGACTTCAGAAGCGGCTGTTTTCCCCTTTATACCCGTCATCCTTTAAACCACACGACGGGGATAGCTTTCAAATTGCCACCACACTGGCGGCAACCCAAAATCAACAGCACGTCCCTCCAACATAACAAAAATAACGCGCCCGGCAATACAAACGATTGCCTGCCCGTTAGCACAAGGCTCAGCGATGTCGATGGTTTCTGGTGGAAAATGCCATTGGGAAAGATTTAGGCAGAAGCTTAACGGAGGTTATTAACGGAATGTGACATATGTCACCAAATTCGCCCGTTTTAAGAAAAGATATTTTAAGACAAGAATTATGCGTGGCGGACCGTAAGCCAGTAAAAAGCGGCGAACCGGCTGAGACTTTGTCAGCAGGCTCACCGCTTTTACGGCCAGATTATCTGACCACTTTTTTTACGCCATCCGGCGTGCCAACCAACGCGACGTCCGCGCCACGGTTGGCAAACAGGCCAACGGTAACCACGCCAGCAATGCCGTTGATTTTGTTTTCCAACGCGATGGCATCGAGGATTTCCAGGTTGTACACATCCAGGATCACGTTGCCGTTATCGGTTACGACGTTCTGGCGGTATTCCGGCAGGCCGCCCAGCTTGACCAGCTCACGCGCCACGTAGGAGCGGGCCATCGGGATCACTTCTACCGGCAGCGGGAATTTACCCAGCACATCAACCTGCTTGGTGGAATCGACAATGCAGATAAACTGACGGGCAATGGCAGCAATGATCTTCTCGCGGGTCAGCGCTGCGCCACCGCCTTTAATCATCTGCATGTGGCCGTTGATTTCATCGGCACCGTCAACGTAGATATCCAACGAATCCACTTCATTGCTATCGAAAACGTGGATCCCCAGGCTTTTCAGCTTGGCGGTCGACGCGTCTGAGCTGGATACCGCACCTTCGATCTGGTGTTTGATCGAACCCAGCGCATCGATAAAGTGAGCCGCAGTCGAGCCGGTGCCCACGCCCACGATAGTGCCAGGCTTCACGTATTCCAATGCTGCCCAGCCTACCGCTTTTTTCAGTTCATCCTGAGTCATGATGTGTTCATTGCCTATGTACGAAAACGTGTGCGTATTATAGGGTAAATCACTGATGGCAACTTAGGCTAAAACACACTTATTTAACCTGACGCACATTTCTGCCCCTCCCTACGACGCCCGCTCTGAAAAGAGCGGCGGGATTTTTTCACCTGAGAAAGTGCAAAAATGTGGCATAGTGCCTGAATCAACTTACTAAAAGGGATCTTCTCTCCGATGAAACGCCCAGACTATAGAACGCTGCAAGCGCTGGACGCGGTGATCCGTGAGCGTGGCTTTGAGCGCGCGGCACAAAAACTTTGCATCACCCAATCGGCGGTATCCCAGCGCATCAAACAGTTGGAAAACCTGTTCGGCCAACCGCTACTGGTACGCACCGTGCCACCGCGCCCAACCGAGCAGGGTCAAAAACTGCTGGCCTTGCTGCATCAGGTCGAGCTGCTGGAAGAGGAGTGGTTAGGGAATGACAATGGGGTCGATACGCCGCTGTTGCTGTCACTGGCGGTCAACGCCGACAGCCTGGCAACCTGGCTGTTACCGGCGCTAAAACCGGTGCTGGCCGATTCCCCGGTGCGCCTGAATTTACAGGTGGAAGACGAAACCCGCACGCAGGAACGTCTGCGCCGGGGGGAAGTGGTGGGCGCGGTCAGTATCCAGCCGCAGCCGCTGCCAAGCTGCCTGGTCGATCGGTTAGGCGCGCTGGACTATCTGTTTGTCGCCTCGAAGGCCTTTGCCGATCGCTATTTCCCCAACGGGGTGACCCGTTCCGCCCTGCTGAAGGCACCAGCGGTGGCATTCGATCATCTTGATGATATGCATCAGGCTTTTTTACAGCAGAACTTCGATCTCTCGCCGGGCAGCGTTCCCTGCCATATCGTTAACTCGTCAGAGGCGTTTGTTCAGTTGGCACGGCAAGGCACCACCTGCTGTATGATCCCGCATTTGCAGATTGAGAGAGAGCTGGCCAGCGGAGAACTGATCGACCTGACACCGGGCCTGTTCCAGCGCCGTATGCTGTTCTGGCACCGCTTTGCCCCGGAAAGCCGCATGATGCGTAAGGTCACCGATGCGCTGCTGTCGCATGGGCATCAGGTGTTAAGGCAGGATTAAAGGCGCAGCGTGACGCCGCGCCCAGGCAAGAGATTACTTACTGCGCGGCGTTGGTTTTCAGCTCGAACACCACGTCCACCTGATCGTCGAAGTGAATGCTTTGCTGCTCGTAAGTCTGAGCGGCATCGCTTTCCGGTGCCGCAGAAGCGGCTTTAAACATGCGAGCTACCGGCATCGGCTGGTAGTTGGCAACGTGATAGCGAATGCTGTACACCGGCCCCAGCTTGGCCTTAAAGCCCTGCGCCAACGAAGCGGCTTGCTGAGTGGCATTTTCAATCGCTTTCTGACGTGCCTGCTCGCGATAAACCTCTGGCTTGGCTACCCCAAGCTCAACCGCACGAATTTCGTTCAAACCCGATTTCAGCGCACCGTCCAACAGCTCGTTGAGTTTATCCAACTGGCGCAAGGTTACCTGCACCTGGCGCACGGCCTGGTAGCCTTTCAGCTGCGATTCACCGGTTTTCAGATAGTCATATTCTGGCTGGGTACGCAGGTTGGCCGCATTGATATCTTTCTTTTCAATGCCGTTTTTTTGCAGGAAGTCAAAATACTGCGCTACGCGTTCATCAACCTGTTTTTTCGCCTGGGCGGCATCTTTGGCAGAGACGCTGACTTCGATCGCCAGCGTAGCAATATCCGGGGTGGCGTCCACGCTGGCCGTACCGGAAGTGACCACATGCGGCCCTTCAGGTACTTCTGCTGCCTGCAGCGCCAGAGGTAACGTGCCTAATCCAATCATTGCGGCCATGGCCAATGCTTTAAGCTTCACAGTGTCTCCTTGAATGACTAAATGCTTACCTTCAAAGCTAACACATCCTGCCGCCCTTGGAGTTCGGATTAGTGACAAATATAAGGGCTAATCGGGCTGTAGGGGCGCCGCATGCTGCGCCCGGCTCGCCCCTACGGCCGATTATTACCAATTAGCGGTTAGCCCATGCCAGGCCAATTGCAGTGCAATAACCCACATCACCAGCCCGACCAGGACGTTGATAATCCGTTGTGCCGTCAGGGTTTTCAGCCACGGAGCCAGCCATGAGGCCAGCAATGCCAAGGCAAAGAACCAGACGACCGAAGCACTGACCGCGCCAAGGGCAAACCAGGATCGAATGTCTGGCGTCAGTTGCCCTCCCAGGCTGCCGAGCACCACAAAGGTATCGAGGTACACGTGCGGGTTCAGCCAGGTGACCGCCAACATGGTCACCACAATGCGCCAGCGGTTTTGCTTCATCTCTTGCGCCGCTGTCAGCTCCAGATGTTGGCTAAACGCGGTACGGAAAGCCCCCCAGCCGTACCACAGCAGGAAAGCAACGCCGCCCCAGGTCACCAACGCCAATAGCATAGGTGAACTGCTGAGCAAGGCGCTACCGCCAAAGATACCGGCGCAAATCAGAATGATATCGCTCAACGCGCACAGCGAGGCGGTCATCAGATGATAATGGCGGCGGATCCCCTGGTTCATCACAAACACGTTTTGTGGGCCAAGCGGCAGGATCATCGCGGCGCTCAAGGCAAAGCCTTGCAGATAGATGGCTAACATGGTGTTCCTTCTGGCAATATCAGCGCCGGGAAAGCGGCGTGTGCTGTTCAACACGCGCATCATACGAAGAGAAAATTATTAGGGGAAATGGATATTTCTAATCAGGCATCAGTAATGCTAATGCTCAATCGTTACGGCGATGATCGATCCACTCTTCAATCTGAATCGGGAAGACATCTGGCGCCTTTCTCAGCATCCGCCGCACCAGATCCAGCACGGTATGTTGTGATAGCGCCTCTTCCATACGTTGCTGGGCAATATTCATCACCTGGCGTACGCCGCAAATGCCTTCACAGGCCCAGTCGGGCGCAGTTGCATCAAATACGGCCAAGCGTTGGCGTATCTCTTTGCAGTCGAAGATTGCCTTTTCACCGTCGATAGCCGCCACGATATCCAGCACGGTGATCTGATCGGCCGGTTTGGCCAGCCGGAAGCCACCGCCTTTACCCTCGGTGCTTTCAACCAGTTTAGCCTTGGAAAACTTGGTGAATATCTTGGCCAGGTAGTCATAAGGCACACCCTGCAATTCGGCGATTTCACGCACGCTCATCTCGCGCCCTTCGCCTTTGCTATCGACCATACACATCAGGCTATGGATGCCATACTCCACCCCGGAACTGTAGAACGCCATGTGTTCTCCGCACGATTAATTCTGAGTTAAATAGTAATTTCTTCCCTTCAACGATGCAATGCCAGCATACCTCCACGCCATAAATAATAAAAAGATAATAAAATTCAATAAATTAAACAAACCACATCCGGAATGACGTGTAAAAGGCTTGATGATCTTAACTACGATCAATATAGTCGTAGTTAATAATTAAGCCAATGTGCAGATGAAACAACAGCGGAGTGACAGTATGAAACAACAAATTCTTATCCTGGGTGCCGGTTTTGCAGGGATGTGGGCGGCATTGAGCGCGGCACGATTAGCCGATCTCCACGGTCGTCACGATATCGAGATTACCGTGCTGGCCCCCCAGCCTGAGCTGCGTATCCGCCCACGTTTCTATGAGTCCGAGGTGGAAAACTACGCCGCTCCGCTGCTGCCATTATTCGCAGTAACCGGGGTAAAATTCCTCGCCGGGGTTGCCAGTGAGATTGATAGCGCCGGCCAGCAGGTTTGGTACCGCAACGAGCAGGACCAACTGACTGCCGTACGTTACGATCGCCTGATCATGGCGACCGGTAGCCACATCGCTCATGCCCTACCAGGAGCACAGCTGTACGCCTTCAACGTCGATAAAATGGAGAGCGCAGCCCGCCTGGAGCGGCATCTTGCTGCGTTAGCCGAGCAGCCTGAGAGCGCCGCACGTAATACCGTCATCGTTTGTGGCGGCGGCTTTACCGGTATTGAGGTGGCCACCGAAATGCCTGCACGCTTACGGGCGATCCTCGGTGACTCAGCTGCAATTCGTGTGATTGTCGTCGATCGCAGCCCAGTGGCGGGAGGCCGTTACAGCGAGCAACTGCGCGACGTGATTAGCCAAGCCTCGGTAGAGTTGGGTGTCGAGTGGCGGCTGAATAGCGAGATTAAGGCCATTGACGAGAGCGGGCTGACGCTGAAAAACGGCGAACATATCGCCTCCAGCACGGTGATTTTAACCGTGGGCGTACAGGCCAGCCCGTTAACCCGGCAAATCCCGGGTGAGCGCGATCCGCAAGGCAGGCTGCATGTCGACCAGCAGTTAAGAGTGATTGGGCAAAACGCGGTTTATGCGACCGGCGATGTCGCCTTTGCCCGTACTGACGATCAAGGCAATCACGCCCTGATGACCTGTCAGCACGCCATTATGTTAGGGCGCTTTGTCGGCCATAACGTCGCTGCCGATCTGATCGGTATTGAACCCTTGCCCTACCGCCAGGTGAATTACGTTACCTGTCTGGATCTGGGGGCCTGGGGCGCGGTCTACAGCGAAGGTTGGGATCAGGTGGTGAAATTCACCAAAGAAGAGGGAAAGAAAATCAAAGTCTCCATTACCAACGAGTTGATCTATCCCCCGCAGGCGGAACGTGAAGTGGCCTTTGCCGCCGCCGATCCGTTAGCACCGTTTGTTTGATTGATTGAAATCCGTTCCCTCACTAGAAAGTGAGGGAACGTCAGATCATTACTCCGGCTGCTCTGCCGCTTTCGCTACATGGCGGACATGCACGTCCATCTGTGGGAATGGAATACCGATCTGGTGAGCATCCAACTGACGCTTGAAGTTTTCCATCAGATCAAAGTACACGTTCCAGTACTCGGCATTGGTGGTCCAAGAGCGGGTCACAAAGTTCAGTGAAGAAGGGGCCATTTCATTGAGGCGAACCGTCACGCCTTTATCGTGCATGATGCGCTTATCTGCCGCGATCACGTCACCCAACACTTTCTTCACCAGATCGATATCAGCGTCATAAGCTACACCCACCACGATATCCACGCGGCGGTTTGGCTCACGGGAATAGTTGATGATATTGCCCGCGATGATTTTACCGTTCGGCACCACAATGGTTTTGTTATCTGAAGTACGCAGCGTAGTGGAGAAGATCTGCACCTGATCTACCGTGCCGGAAACGCCACCCAGATCGACAAACTCCCCGGCCCGCAGCGGACGGAAGGCCACCAGCAGCACACCGGCTGCAAAGTTGGAAAGTGAACCTTGTAGTGCCAGACCCACAGCCAGGCCAGCGGCACCCAGCACGGCAATCACTGAGGTGGTCTGAACACCAATACGCCCCAGCACCGCAATAAAGGTAAACGCCAGGATGCTGTAACGCGCCATCGCAGCCAGGAAATCCGCCACGGTGGCATCGATGCCACGCAGCTTCATCACGCGGCTGAGCGCATTACTCACTACACGAGCCACCACTGAACCAATAATAAAAATCACGATCGCGGCAACAATATTCACCGCATACTGGATCAGCATATCCTGATGGTTGACTAGCCAACTGCTGGCATTGTTAATGCCTTCTACTACGTTAAGTTCTTCCATTCTGACGTCCTACTTGACATCCCCATGCGGGGAAAATGAGCAAAATATACTGGCGAAACAGGGCCAATAAACAAACCACAGCTAAGGGTAACCAACATTTTGCCGCAGTGCCAACCGCAACGGGTAAAATTTTCCACCAGTTTTACCAGGTATAACCTGAATAAATCTCGGGTTAACCTGGTATCAGCTATGATTGAAATGATTTTACGGTACAAGGAGAGCTTATCGTGATCGCTATTTTTCCCTCGCTGAAACACTATTGGCAAGTGCGCCCCAGGTTATTGATTTCGGTAGGCTTAGGGCTTCTGTGTATCGGGCTGCTTCCTGCTCATCTCCCATGGTTGCAACGGTTGATCGTTGGTTGGAACGTGATGGCCTGGATCTATTTATTATGCCTTTGGCATCTGATGCTGGGCTGCACGCCACAACGTACCCGGCAATTGGCACGCAAGCAGGACGAGAGTGCAAGCCAGGTATTGGCGTTGGTCAGTTTGGGCTGCGTAGTGAGCATTCTGGCCATCCTGTTTGAATTGAGCACTGCCAAACAGGTCAGCGATGCGTTGAAAACGCTGCATCTCGCCCTGACCGGCTCCACACTGGTGGTTTCCTGGCTGCTATTACCCACGGCATTCACCATGCACTACGCCCACCTGTTTTACCTCCAGCGGGCCAATACGGAGGTGTTACCACTTTTGTTCCCCGGCAAGCTGGCCGAGCCAAACTACTGGGACTTCGCTTATTTCTCCTTCACCATTGCCGTGGCTTCACAAACCGCCGACGTGGCCGTGGGCACCGCAGACGTGCGTAAAATCACCCTGTTGCAATCGGTGATCTCTTTTGTCTTCAATATCTTGATCCTGGGGCTGTCGATTAACGTTGGGGCGGGGTTATTGGGGTAGCTACTTAGGTGACGGGTGCCTGGGTAAAAAAAGAAAAGGCTCCCAAGGGAGCCTTTTAGCGTCAATCTGAACGGAGGGACGATATTACAGCACGTCTACCGCGTTCAGTTCTTTGAATGCCAGTTCCAGACGGGTGATCATGGAAGTCTGAGCAGCACGAGTCCATACGCGTGGATCGTAGTATTTCTTGTTCGGCTTGTCGGCACCTTCTGGGTTACCCAGTTGGCCCTGCAGATAGCCTTCGTTCTTTTTGTAGTAGTTCAGGATACCTTCCCAAGTTGCCCACTGGGTGTCGGTATCGATGTTCATTTTCACTACGCCGTAGCTGACCGCTTCTTTGATTTCTGCTGCGGTAGAACCTGAACCACCGTGGAACACGAAGTTCAACGCATTGTGCGGCAGGTTGTGTTTCTTGGAAACATAGTCCTGAGAATCGCGCAGAATGGTTGGAGTCAGTTTCACGTTGCCTGGCTTGTAAACACCGTGTACGTTGCCGAAAGAGGCAGCGATGGTGAAGCGCGGGCTGATAGCGTTCAGTTTTTCGTACGCGTAATCAACGTCTTGTGGCTGAGTGTACAGGGAAGAAGCGTCCATGTGGCTGTTGTCTACGCCATCTTCTTCACCACCGGTGCAGCCCAGTTCGATTTCCAGGGTCATACCGATCTTCGCCATGCGAGTCAGGTACTTGCTGCAAATTTCGATGTTTTCTTCCAGTGACTCTTCAGACAGGTCGATCATGTGTGAAGAGAACAGTGGCTTACCGGTCGCCGCGAAGTGCTTCTCACCCGCGTCCAACAGGCCGTCTAACCATGGCAGCAGTTTCTTAGCGCAGTGGTCGGTGTGCAGGATCACTGGCACGCCGTAATGTTCAGCCATCTGGTGCACGTGGTGCGCGCCAGAGATTGCGCCCAGGATCGCAGCACCTTGTGGCACGTCAGTTTTGATGCCTTTACCCGCGATAAAGCCAGCACCGCCGTTAGAGAACTGCACGATCACTGGAGCACGCACCTTGGCTGCTGTTTCCAGCACTGCGTTGATGGAGTCGGTACCCACGCAGTTTACCGCTGGCAGTGCAAAGTTGTTCTCTTTGGCAACTGCGAAGACTTTCTGCACGTCATCACCTGTGATGACACCTGGTTTTACGAAATCAAAAATTTTAGACATTAGACGTTGTCCTGTTTCGTTGGCCGTATACCCGTCGTCTTGCAAGCTACAACCTGCAAGCTAGTGGTAGCGATGGATAAATAGCGATTTTTTACCCCCACAGCTCAGCTGGGGAGCATAAACAAACGGGCGGCTTGCGCCCCCCGTTATCTGAATTACTGCTTAGCGCGCTCTTCCAGCATCACTACTGCAGGCAGAGGTTTCCCTTCAACGAATTCCAGGAAGGCGCCGCCGCCGGTAGAGATGTAGGAAATTTTGTCAGCGATACCGAACAGATCGATAGCTGCCAGAGTGTCGCCGCCGCCTGCAATGGAGAAGGCTTCGCTATCTGCGATAGCGCGTGCAACAATTTCGGTGCCCCGACGGAAGTTAGGGAACTCGAAGACGCCAACCGGGCCATTCCACAGAATGGTTTTGGCGTTCTTCAGGATAACGGCCAGACGCTCGGCAGAGACGTCGCCCATATCCAGAATTTGCTCGTTGTCTTGGATCTCGTTGGCCTGCTTCACCGTGGCCACAGCGGTTTCAGAGAACTCGGTCGCAACGCGTACGTCGGTTGGCACCGGAATATCGCAGGTTTCCAACAGTTTTTGCGCGTTCGGGATCAGATCGGGTTCGTACAGGGACTGCCCCACGTTATTCCCTTGTGCCGCCACGAAGGTGTTAGCGATGCCGCCACCAACGATCAGCTGATCGGCGATCTTGGACAGAGAATCCAGCACGGTCAGTTTGGTAGAAACTTTAGAACCACCAACGATAGCCACCATTGGGCGAGCCGGGTTACCCAGCGCTTTGCCCAGGGCTTCCAGTTCCGCAGACAGCAGCGGGCCTGCACAGGCAACTGGAGCAAACTTGCCCACGCCATGTGTAGAAGCCTGCGCACGGTGTGCAGTACCAAAGGCGTCCATCACATATACGTCGCACAGCGCAGCATATTTCTTGGACAGCACTTCGTCGTCTTTCTTCTCGCCTTTGTTGAAGCGAACGTTTTCCAGAACAACCAGTTCACCTTCTGCAACGTCAACGCCTTCCAGATAATCCTTCGCCAGACGGACTGGGGATTTCAGATGCTCTTTCAGATAGTTGACCACTGGCAGCAGGGAGAATTCTTCGTTGTACTCACCTTCGGTAGGACGACCCAGGTGGGAAGTTACCATCACGCGGGCGCCTTGTTTCAGCGCAGCTTCGATAGTCGGCAGGGAGGCACGGATACGCGCATCGGAAGTCACTTTACCGTCTTTCACTGGTACGTTCAGATCGGAACGGATCAGAACGCGTTTACCCGCCAGATCCAGATCGGACATCTTAATTACAGACATGGTGAACCCTCTTTGTTGATTCTCTATAAAGTTGCCTGAGCGACGCATCAACACCACGTTGATAGCGCCTTACTAGAAACCGCTTGCGGCCATTGCCCGTGTTGTATCCAACATCCGGTTGGCAAAGCCCCATTCGTTATCACACCAGACCAAGGTCTTGATCAGGTGCTGTCCGCTGACCCGGGTTTGCGTTCCATCAACAATGGCGCTGTGCGGGTCATGGTTAAAATCAATCGAGACTAATGGTAGTTCTGTATAGTCAACTATACCACGAAATGATCCCTGTGCCGCCTTTTGCAACAGCTGGTTTACCTCTGTGACCAACACCTTCGAGCTCACGCTGACGCTAAGATCGATGGCCGTTACGTTGATCGTCGGCACCCGCACGGAGATCGCTTCAAAACGATCGCAAAACTGCGGGAAGATGCGCGTAATGCCCGCTGCCAGCTTGGTGTCGACCGGAATAATCGACTGGCTCGCCGCGCGGGTACGCCGCAAATCCTGATGATAGGCGTCTATCACCGGCTGATCGTTCATCGAGGAGTGGATGGTAGTTACCGTGCCTGACTCAATGCTGTAGGCATCGTCCAGCAGCTTGATAATCGGAATAATGCAGTTGGTGGTACAGGAGGCGTTGGACACAATGCGATGCTCGCCACGCAGCGTTTGGTGGTTAACCCCAAACACGATGGTCGCATCCAGATCGTTACCGCCCGGATGGGCAAACAGTACCTTTTTTGCCCCTGCCGCCAGATGAGCTTCGCCATCTGCCCTGCTGCCGTATACACCGCTGCAATCCAGCACCACATCTACGCCCAGTTCACCCCAGGGCAACTGGTCCAGCTCGGGTTGATGTAACAGCCGAATGCTGTCATCTCCCACGCTCAACACGTCACATTCCTGGCGCACATCCCAGGCAAAGCGGCCGTGGCTGGAGTCATATTTCAGCAGGTGGGCCATCCCCTCGGCATGTGCCAGTTCGTTGATGGCGACGACGGAAATTTCGGCGCGTCTCCCCGATTCGTACAGTGCGCGTAAAACGCTACGGCCAATACGGCCAAAGCCGTTTATCGCTATGCGGATGGTCATGCTACTCCCTGAAAAAGGGCGATCTCTGGCGGTAATGTTCAACGTCAAGGATCGCGCAGACTGATTATCTCGCCTAGAGTACTTTAGCGCACCGCCTGCTGTGAATCGCTGCTTTGCATTATTCGTCAAACCCCATTGCTCATCGCAACCGCTCACTCTGGCGTTTCCACTGACAACAGTGATAACTGAAACGCTTCAGCCGAGCATAAACCAAAGTTTTGCCAAAAGGAACAGGTGCAACGCACTGCCTGTCATGTCGAAGAGACTTTGCGAAAATAAAATGATCTAGCGCACATTTTTACCCTCAACTCTCGTTAGCCAAATGAGGTCGAATGCGCAAATGACTTGCCGGTAACGCCAAGTTCTCCATAATGAACCCAGCGTTTGTTGGGTGAAGCAAATGCCGATGGGTACAATTCTCTTTCTTTTGTGGTCGATGTTATTTACAAGGAACCAAAATGAGTGAAATCAAAGTAGTCGCCCTGATTAAAGCCATGCCAGAACACCGTGCTACGGTAGATAAAGCGGTACGCGCCATGGTCGCCCCGAGCCGTTCCGAGCCGGGTTGCATCCAATATGATTTGCATGAAGAGCAGGGCCATCCGGGCGCGTTCGTCTTTATCGAGCGCTGGACTTCTGAGCAGGCGCTGAAAGAGCATATGGCAATGTCTTACCACGATGCCTTCCTGGCTGAATTGGAAGGGAAGCTAGTGAGTCTGGAAGTGAAAAAACTGACTCAACTGTAATTGTAACGATTAGGGGCGCTGTTCATTCTGCGCGCCCCTTTACACTCTAACAACAGCAAACAATTTCAGTTAATCAGCCCCTGGGGAAAATCCACAGATGCTCGGCGGGCAGAGACAGCGTGCACATTTCTTGGCCACGAACTTCACTACCATAGGCACGAACCGCAAAGTCCTCTGCCACCGTGCGGAACAGATACTCCCATCGGTCGCCCAGATACATACTGGTCAGCAGGGGTAGCGAGATCTGATTGCCTTGCGGATCTTCCCCCAAGCGTACTCGCTCAACGCGGATCACCGCAGTTGCTTCCTGCCCAGTGGTTAACCCAGCCCCAGCCTTACCCCACAGCCCCCAGTCTTTACCTTCGATCCGCGCGTTGCCTTCACGGATCTCCGTCACCTTGCCAAACAGACGGTTGTTGCTGCCCATAAATTCGGCGGTGAACAGGGTGGCAGGCGAGCCGTACATTTCCTGTGGCGTACCCTGCTGCTCGATCTTGCCGTTATTGAGCAGCAGGATCCGATCGGAAATTGCCATCGCCTCATTCTGATCGTGGGTTACCATCAGCGCAGAAAGGCCCAGTTTGATGATCAGCTCACGCAGGAACACCCGCGCTTCCTCTCGCAACTTGGCGTCCAGGTTAGATAACGGTTCATCCAGCAAGATCACCGGTGGGTTATAGACCAACGCACGGCCAATCGCCACACGCTGCTGCTGACCACCGGAGAGCTGATGAGGATGGCGCTTACCTAACTGCCCCAGACCGAGCTGTTCGAGTACCGCCTGTACACGCTGGGTAATTTCCGCTGCAGGCGTTTTGCGTAATTTCAGCGGATAGGCCACGTTATCAAATACGGTTTTGTGGGGCCATAACGCATAGGATTGAAACACCAGGCCCAGATTGCGTTCTTCCGCCGGGATCTCGCTGCGCGCCGTGCCGTTATAGACGGTATTGTTGCCAATAACGATTTTCCCCTGGGTGGGTTTTTCCAACCCGGCTACCGCTCGCAGCAAAGTGGTTTTACCACTGCCTGACGGCCCAAGTAGTGAAACTACCTCTCCCCGTTTGAGCTGCATCGAAACGCCCTTCAATACCGGGTTATCGCCGTAGGTCAGGTGCAGGTTATCTACCGAAAGCTCAATCATGTATTTTCACTCCAAATCGCAGGGCAATCCCTAGTCCTAACACGACCAGAAGGATGTTAATAAAAGAGAGCGCGGCGACAATATCAATCGCCCCCGCCGCCCACAGGGAAACCAGCATGGAACCTATGGTTTCCGTACCCGGTGACAGCAGATAGACCCCGGTGGAATATTCGCGTTCGAAGATCAGGAACATCAGCAGCCAGGATCCAATCAGGCCATAGCGGGAGAGCGGGATCGTCACATGGCGCGTGATCTGCCCGCGAGAGGCTCCGGTGCTGCGTGCAGCCTCCTCCAACTCGGGAGCAACCTGCAACAGCGTCGATGAGATCAGCCGTAGGCCATAAGCCATCCACACCACGGTATAAGCCAGCCAGACGCTGAAAATGGTGCTGCGCAGAGAGCGTAACCACACCACCAGGTTTTCACGCAGCCATTCGGCGATCGGTAGCGCGGAGAGCCAACCGGCTTTTAGCGATTTATCCAGCCACATCGGCAGGAACAAGAATACCCACAGGAAAGCCAAGCCTGCCAGTAAGCCAGGCACCGCACGCGGCACCAGTACGCTGTAATCCAGAAAGCGGGTCACGCCGTCAGGTTTACGGTGCATCGCAATGCCGATAAACAGATAACACACCACCGCCAGCGCACCACCAAACACCCCGATCGCCATCGAGTTGACAATCGCCCGCAGCAGGTTAGGTTGCTGCCATATGGTGCGGAAGGTGTTGAGCGACAGCTCATCCCAAATGGAAACCCCGACGCCCCAGTTGGAAATAAAGGCGCGCAGCACCACACCCACCAGCGGAACACCGATGGTAACGGTAAGCCACAAGACCACTACGCCACCGGCGACCCAGCGCCATTTACCCAACGGCAATGCACGGGCCTGAGAGGCTTTTCCCTTGACCGTGACAAAGCGGTTGGCGGTTCGCATCAGACGCCGTTGCAGCATCACCAGTGGAATGGTAATGCAGATCAACACCACCGCCACCGCCGCCATCAGATGGTAAGACGGCGTACCCAGCTTGTTGGTCAGTTGATACAGGTAAGTCGCCAGCACCAGGTTGCCTTCCGGGTCGCCCAGCACCAGCATCAGCCCAAACACTTCCAGCCCCAGGAAGAACAGCAACACGCTGGCATACAGGATCGACGGCCGCACCATGGGCAAGCTGACGGCGGTCATAACCTGCAACGGAGAAGCCCCGGCGGTGCGGGCGGCCTCTTCAACATCTGAACCGACGCTGCGCAGCGCCGATGAAATATAGAGATAAGCGTGGGGAACATGCGTCAGCCCGGCGATCACCACGATGCTACCCATCGCATAGATATTCCAGGGCACAAAACCCAGCAAGGATTCTGCCCACAGCGAGAAGAAACCGACCGGCCCGGCTGCCACTACGTAGCCAAAGCCCAACACCATCGGCGAAACGAAGATCGGCACCAGGATCAGCGGTTCAATAAAACGGCGGCCCGGCAAATCGGTTCTCACCATTAAAAATGCCAGTACGCCACCTAACGGAATGGAGATGACAACCAGGCCAAATGCCAGAATAAATCCGCTTTTCAGCGCCTTGTAGAAATCGGGGTCGGTAAAGATAAACCGGAAGGCCTCAAGGCTGAACACCTTGGAAGGCGAGAAAAACGGCGCGGAAAGGAAGCTTTGGATCACGATAAACGACAGTGGTACGTAGATAACCAGCGCGGTTATCAGCACCACCAAGCCGCGCGGCAGGCTCTGCCACTTGTTGCGCAATGCTTTCATAGACTGTCCCGATGGTGATATCCCCTGCATCCTGAGATGCACCGGGGTAGAGTTCCCTGTTTAAGCAATACAGGCTTCATGCTGAAGGAGAACGCAGGAAAGATTCTGTGCAGTTCCCCTCACCCTAACCCTCTCCCACAGGGAGAGGGGACTGATTGTGCTACCTATTCACTTCTGAGCCTGACCGTGGCACCGAACTGGCTCCCTTTTTCTTTTTTGAAGAGAGGGAACTGGATGCGCTACTTTCACTTTAGTGTCACTTCACAACACTCGTGCCACCGATTGGCTTCTGCACCCACCCACAACACAGAACCAGCTCCCTCTCCCTGTGGGAGAGGGTTGGGGTGAGGGGTAACAATGATTGGCGTGCCCTATTCCGTCATCACTTCGCAGCGGCGGTACGCCACTGTTTGATGTACTCCAGGCGTTTGGCAGGTTCCAGATATTCCAGCAGGCTTTCATCCACCGGGATTGGTTTCAACGCCTTACCCAGCATCTGCGTCATGCCATCGATGTCGTTCTTGCCTTCGATATCGTTGCGGATGGAGGGGATATCCGCCTTGTTGGCCAGGATATTCTGCCCTTGCTCAGACAGCACGAAGTTCACCCACAGTTTGGCCGCATTGCCGTTGGCCGCTTCCTGGCTGATAAAGGTCACTCGTGACAACACCAGCGTGTAGTCTTTGGGATACGAGATACCGAGTGAAGGGTCCGTTTTGGCTCGCGCCTCGGCATAGGACCCCAGGATATTAAAACCAATCAGGTTTTCGCCTGAGGAAACCCTTTCCATCATGGTGCCAGTGGAAGACTGCACGGCCAACCCGCCCTTGGCGATATCGGCCAAGGTAGCGAAGTAGTTTGGATCGGCCTTGAAGTCTTGCACCGAGAGCATGAAGCCCAGGCCCGACTTCTCGATGTCATAGGTGGTGACTTTCTTTTTGAATTTATCCGGCTGGCTGGCAATCAGCTTAGCCAGCGCGGCATGGGAGTCCGGCACCTCACTCTGCGGGATCAGGCGCTTGTTGTAGATAAACACCACCGGCTCATAAGTCGTGCCATAGGCCTTATCTTTCCACACGGCCCATTTAGGCAGTTGCCCCAGCTCTGGCGAGGCATATTCCAACGCATAGTCGGTGGCCAGCTTCAGCGCGGTATCCATAGAAGAACTCCACACCACGTCACCGCTAGTGCCCCCAGCCGCCTGCTCGCTGATATAACGGTTATACAGCTCGGTGCTGTTCATATCGTTGTATTCTACTTTGATACCAGGATACAGCGCTTCAAACCCCTGGATCAGTGCCCCTGCGGCTTTGGTATCCGTAGTGGAATACACCACCACCTTGCCTTCTTTTTTCGCCGCATCGACAATCTTTTGATAATCGGCCGGGTAGCCTGCCGGGAACTGCGCAAAGGCCGGGGCAGAGATTAAGACGGCCGCCGCCGCCATAGATACGCCAATCTTAAAAAACATACCATTAACTCCTGGTTGCATTTATAAAACCAAAAATTAACATATAGCGAATGGCGGTGGTTAAGCAACGCCGTTAATTCGCTATGTTGCTGTTTTGTGATGGTGGGCGATTTTTGGACAGCAACAGCCATGATTATCCAATCATTAAGGATTTCTTAATGTTGCTAGGCTGAGGATAGAGAAAGGAGAGTGGACGGGGAGTAAAAAATAAGGGGCGAATATTCGCCCCTTGCGCTGTTAAATCTTAGGCCGACTTATTTCAGCAACGCTGTAGCCTTGGCTACCACGTTGTCGACGGTGAAGCCGAACTCTTTGAACAATTGCTCTGCCGGAGCAGATTCACCGAAGGTGGTCATGCCCACGATCGCGCCGTTCAGGCCAACATACTTGTACCAGTAATCCGCGATACCCGCTTCCACCGCTACGCGAGCAGAAACTGCCGCTGGCAGCACGGATTCACGGTAGGCCGCGTCCTGCTTGTCGAAGGCGTCGGTAGACGGCATGGATACCACACGCACTTTACGCCCTTCGGCGGTCAGTTTGTCGGCGGCTTCAACGGTGATGCCTACTTCAGAACCGGTGGCAATCAGGATCACGTCCGGCGTACCTGCACAGTCTTTCAGCACATAACCACCGCGATAAACGTTCGCCAACTGCTCGGCGGTACGTGGCTGCTGGGTCAGGTTCTGACGGGAGAACACCAGCGTGGTCGGGCCGTCATTGCGCTCGATGCCGTACTGCCAGGCGATAGCCGATTCAACCTGGTCACAAGGACGCCAGGTGCTCATGTTCGGCGTCACGCGCAGGCTGGCCAACTGCTCAACCGGCTGGTGCGTTGGGCCATCTTCGCCCAGACCGATAGAGTCGTGGGTGTAGACGAACACGTTGCGGATTTTCATCAGCGCAGCCATACGCACCGCGTTACGGGCGTATTCCACGAACATCAGGAAGGTCGCAGAGTACGGCAGGAAACCACCGTGCAGCGCGATACCGTTGGTGATGGCGGTCATGCCGAATTCGCGCACGCCGTAGTGGATGTAGTTACCCGCCAGATCGTCACCCAGAGACTTGGAGCCGGACCACATGGTCAGGTTGCTTGGTGCCAGGTCAGCAGAACCACCAAGGAATTCAGGCAGCAGTTTACCGAAGGCTTCCAGTGAGTTCTGTGATGCCTTACGGCTGGCGATGTTAGCCGGGTTAGCCTGCAACTGCTCAACGAATTTCTTCGCTTCCGCTTTCCAGTTGGCTGGCAGTTCACCGCTGGTGCGGCGTTTGAACTCTGCGGCCAGTTCTGGGAAGGCTTTGGCGTAAGCGGCGAGTTTCTCGTTCCAGGCGGCTTCTTTAGCCTTACCAGCTTCTTTGGCATCCCACTGGGCATAGATATCCTGCGGGATTTCGAAGGCGGCATATTTCCAGCCCAGAGCTTCACGGGTAGCCGCAACTTCAGCTGCGCCCAGTGGAGCACCGTGGGAATCATGGGTGCCCGCTTTGTGTGGTGAACCGAAGCCAATCACGGTTTTGCACATCAGCAGGGAAGGTTTGTCGGTGACCTTATGGGCTTCTTCGATCGCGGCTTTGATAGAGTCGCTGTTGTGGCCGTCAACGCCACGCACCACGTGCCAGCCATAGGCTTCGAAACGCTTGGCGGTATCGTCGGTGAACCAGCCTTCTACGTGGCCGTCGATGGAGATGCCGTTGTCATCATAGAACGCGGTCAGTTTGCCCAGCTTCATGGTACCAGCCAGGGAACAGACTTCGTGAGAGATGCCTTCCATCATGCAACCATCGCCCATAAACGCATAGGTGTGGTGGTCAACAATCTCGTGGCCTGGGCGGTTGAACTGCGCGGCCAGCGTACGTTCGGCAATGGCGAAACCGATCGCGTTAGCGATCCCCTGGCCCAGCGGACCGGTAGTGGTTTCTACGCCTGGGGTATAACCATATTCTGGGTGACCCGGAGTTTTGGAATGCAGCTGGCGGAAGTTTTCCAGCTCGCTCATCGGCAGATCGTAACCGGTGAGGTGCAGCAGGCTATAGATCAGCATTGAGCCATGGCCGTTAGACAGCACGAAGCGGTCACGGTCAGCCCAGTGCGGGTTGGTTGGGTTGTGGTTCAGGTAGTCACGCCACAGGACTTCGGCGATATCTGCCATGCCCATAGGGGCGCCCGGGTGGCCGGAATTTGCTTTTTGAACGGCGTCCATACTGAGTGCGCGGATGGCGTTGGCAAGCTCTTTACGAGAGGACATGTTTTACTCCAGGTCGGATTAAAAAAGCGATCAAGATTTCTATTTTCTCAGACTCGGCATTGAAACAGCAATCCCTAATACCGAATGAGAGCGAGTTCATCACTAATGCGCACGTTCGGGACACATTTCGGAATATGGCTATTTCAGCCAAGCCTGCCGTACACTAGGCTATGCGCAGAATAATGGCAGCAGAACACAGTACCACCCCCTTTACTATCACAGGACGATAGAACGATGAAAATCCGTACTTCTTTGATTGCACTGAGCCTTACTGCTTTATTGAGCGGCTGTCAAAACCTTAATACCGATACCCTACTACAATCCGGTGCCCAGGCCTACCAGGCGGCGACGCTGAGCGATAGCGACGTCAAGGCACTCAGTGATAAATCCTGCGCAGAGATGGATAGCCAGGAGCAAATCGCGCCAGCAAGCAGCGAATATACCAAGCGCCTGAACAAGATCGCCGCAGCGTTGGGGGATAATATCAACGGTACCCCTGCAAACTACAAGGTTTACGTGACCAAAGACGTCAACGCCTGGGCGATGGCAAACGGCTGCATCCGCGTCTACAGCGGCCTGATGGACATGATGGATGATAACGAAGTCGAAGGCGTACTGGGCCATGAAATGGGCCACGTTGCGCTGGGCCACACTCGTAAAGCCATGCAGGTCGCTTATGGGACAGTTGCATTACGTACCGCAGCATCTTCAGCTGGCGGTGTAGCAGCCTCATTGTCTCAGTCGCAGTTGGCCGATCTGGGCGAAAAACTGGTCAATGCCCAGTTCTCTCAGAAACAGGAAAGCGAAGCGGATGATTACTCGTTCGATCTGCTGAAAAAACGCGGCATCAATCCTGCTGGCCTGGCTACCAGTTTCGATAAACTGGCGAAATTAGACGGTGGTCATGAAAGCAGCATGTTTGACAGCCACCCAACTTCCGAAGCCCGTGCCAAGCACATTCGCGATCGCATCGCTGCCGGTAAGTAACTCTATGTTCCCTCTCTTGGGAGTACGCCTCTGGAGAGAGGGAACTGAGTAAGCGGTCAGTACAGCTTCTGCGGTGGGCCAGCGAAGGTCAACGGCCCAACGCTTTTCATATCAACCTCTACCACCGATGGCCCTGGGTAATTAATCGCCTCCGCCAGCACGCCACCAAACTGCGCAGCATCGCTCACTTTCCAGGCTTTCAGCCCCATCGCCTCTGCCACCTGGCAGAACGCCGGAGTATGCAGTTCGTTATAATACTGGCGTCCAGAGAAATACTTGTCCTGAATGCCACGCATCACGCCATAGCCGCCGTCGTTCATGATCAGCAAGGTGATATTGGCCTGTTCCTGCGCCATGGTTGCCAGTTCCCCCAGGCCCAGCGCCAAACCGCCGTCCCCAACCAAGCCAACCACTTTACGCTGCGGGTTGGCAATGGCCGTGCCGATCGCCATCGGTAACCCCATGCCGATCGCTCCTGCCAGCGAGTGAATATTGCATAAAGGCGAAATGGCCCGGAACAGGCGGCTACCCCACACGCTGCCAGAAACGGTGATATCACGTACCAGCAGGCCATCCTGCGGCAGCGCAGCGGCGATAGCATCGTTCAGTTTGGCGTATTCACCAGACTGCTGGCGCAGTGCCGTTTCGGCCAACTCCACCGCACGGCCAATCTCGGCATCCCACTCGGCATTCACTTTCTCGCCGGGTGCCAGGCGTGCTGCCAGCGCACTCAGCAAGGCGGAACAGTCGCCATAAACCTGCTCATCCGCCAGATAATTACGGTTAGCCGCCGCCGGATCGATATCAATCTGTACCAACGGGCGCGGCAGTGGGAGTGACCAGGTACGAGTTTCGTTACTCCGCAGGCGGGAACCGGCCACCAGCGTCAAATCACACTGCGTCAGGATAGACTCAACGCTTGGCGAGTTGTGGAAGGCCCGTAGGCTGCGCGGATGGCTATCCGGTAAAATCCCACGCCCATGGGTGCTGGAGATCACTACCACACCGGCATCCGCCAACTGTTTCACCGCCTTACGACAGGCCAGCGCACCACCACCAACCCACAGTAATGGACGTTTGGCACGCTTCACCTGCTGGTAAAGACGTTCAACCGCAGCTTCATCCGCAGCAGGCAGCGCAGGAGGCAGTACCACCTTCCCTACCAGGCTGGCGGGAACCAGGCTGTTCTGAATATCGATCGGGATCTCTACCGCCACCGGGCCACAAGGCACGGTCTGAGCATCCAGAATGGCGCGCTGGATCACCGCGACCGCCTGCTCTGGCGAGTTCACCCGGTAGGCCTGTTTCGAACAGGCGCGCAGGAAGCCCAGTTGATCCTTGGTTTCGTGGATAAACCCGGCATCGGCGTCCAGATAGGCTTTCTCTACCTGACCGGTGATATGCAACAGCGGCGTATTGGCATTCAACGCTTCAATCATCGCACCGACGGCGTTACCGGCTCCGGCACCGGTGCTGGTCAGTGCCACCCCCAAGCCAGAAAAGCGCCCGTGGGCATCAGCCATGGTTACAGCACCTGCCTCACCGCGCGCCGGAACAAAACGGATCGCGCCACGCTGCCCAACGGCATCGGCAATCGGCAGATTGTGGATCGAGATGATGCCGTACATTGCCGCCACCTCGTACTGTTCCAACGTTCGGGCTATCGCCTCACCAACCGTAATTTTTTCGCTCATCATCTGCCTTCTTATTGTCTTTGATCGTAGGGTACGTCAGTCGCTCCAGCGGTTAGGCTGATTGCTGAGGGAGAGATACAAACTCTTTTGCTGCATATAGGCCTGGATGCCATGCAGGCCCTTTTCGCGCCCCAGGCCGCTTTGTTTAAAACCGCCAAACGGTGTGGAAATCGAGAATGTCTTGTAGGTATTGATCCAGACGGTGCCGGTTTCCAGCTGTTCCGCCAGCGCCATCGTGCGGGCAAAATCACGGCTCCAGATCCCGGCCGCCAAGCCATAGATCGAGTCGTTGGCTTGTTCGATCAGTTGCTGTTCATCATCAAACGGCAACACCACCAGCACCGGGCCAAAGATCTCTTCCTGGCAGGTGCGAGCACTGTTGCTCAGCCCTTCAATAATGGTCGGCAGGTAGTAGCAGCCCTGAGCCAACTGCGGATCGGCAGGAGCTTCACCGCCAATGAGCACCCGGCCCCCCTCCTGCTGAGCCAAGGCCACATAGTCCGCCACGCTCTGGCGATGCTTGTGGCTGATCAGCGGGCCAAGGTGGACACCGGCTTGCAGCGGGTTACCAATACGCAGCCCGGCGGTCAGCTCGCATAAACGGGCCAACAGCGGCTGATACAGCGAACGGTGCACAAACAACCGTGATCCGGCGATACATGCCTGCCCGGCCGAGCTGAAAATACCGTAGCAGATGCCACGTGCCGCCTGTTCCAGATCCGCATCTTCCAGCACGATAGTGGGCGACTTGCCTCCCAACTCTAGCGATGTAGGGATCAATTTTTCTGCGGCAATATGTGCCAAATGACGGCCAGTGGAAGTCCCGCCGGTGAAGGAGATCTTTTTCACCAACGGATGGCGAGCCAAGGCTTCACCAATCACCGACCCCTTGCCCGGCAATACGCTGAGTAATCCGGCAGGCAAGCCTGCCTGTTCAAACAGTTCGGCCAGCTTCAGCGCCATTAACGGCGTGGCTTCTGCCGGTTTCAGTACCACCGCATTCCCTGCCGCCAGCGCCGGAGCCACCTTCTGCATTTCACTGGCAATCGGTGAGTTCCACGGTGTGATCGCCGCTATCACGCCCAGCGGCTGATACTGGCTCAGCGTCATCGCATCACGGTTACGCTGGGTAGGAAGCTCCCCCTCCAACACCTCGCAGGCGGCAGCAAAATAGCGAGCCGTAGCCGCCGCACTCATGACCAGACCACGGGTCTCAGCCAGCGGTTTGCCATTGTCACGGGTTTGCAACTGCGCCAGGGCTTCCACTTGTTCAGTAATCAAATCGCTAACGCGATGCAGGATCGCTGCACGCTGATGCGGCACCAATCCACGCCAGCTCGGCTCGCGCCAGGCTTTTTCTGCCGCCGCAACCGCCTCATTCACATCCTCGACGTTCGCCGCTCGCAGGCGAGCATTCACGCTGCCATCAGCCGGGAAAACCGAACTCATCTCTTCGCCGCGCCCTTCGCACCAGCGGCCGGCAAGAAAAATCTTTAACGTTTCCATGCTTTGCTCCTGCCATTCAGGCAATAAAACCGCCGTCCACCAAACTGCGGCAGGCTTGTACCGCACTCAGCGCCGCCAGCGTTGATGTTTTCGGGTTGCTGGCCAGCGGGTTGCCGCACAGCTCAATCTGGAACTCGCCAAACTGGCCACACACCTGTAGGCGGTGAGTATTACGTTGAGTATGCGGATCTACCTGCAAGCGTACCCGCGTGGCATCCATCCCCAAGCCATGGAGCGCAATGGTGGCCGCTACGTTGGCGTTGGCTGGGAACATGCTTGCGGCTTCCCGCGCCGACCCCTCAAAGAACACCTGGGCTTCGCTGACCGCATCCAGATTAATCATTTGTTCCGCCGGGCTGCCGCGCCAACTGGCCGGGCTTTTGCTGGACTGATAGGTCACGCTGTCCAACCCGCCTTCCCGCGCCGAAGCCAGGCCATCCATACCCGCCACCGCACCAGACAGCACGATCAGCCGCCCGTGGTAACGTGCGCAGGACTGCTGCAAACGCTGCTGCAATGCGGCATCTGCCAGGGCGCCAGTAGAGATCACTGCCAGCCGCCAGCCACGTTTAACGATGGCCTCACCAAACTCGGCGACCGCCTGCTGGCTAGCACACTCCAGCACCAAGTCAGGTTGCCCGGTACACTGGTCAGGATGGGTCAACGCCTGCACCTGCCCGGCAAATGCGGCGTCGATCTCGGCATGATGCGCTTCCCGTGCCACGATCCAACCGACTGCCACGCCCTCCGGCAGGCGCGCCAGCACCTCTTTTGCCATCGCGCCATAGCCAATCATCATGATCTTCTTCATCTTTTCAGTCCCGTCAGAGATGGCGATTGAAGCCGCCGGAAACGTCCAGCGCCGCGCCGGTGGTAAAGGAGGACATGGGGGAGGCTAAAAACAGCAGCGCCCGTGCCGGTTCCTGCGGTTTACCCAAACGCCCCATCGGGATGCCACGCCGCTCGGCAATCCCCGCCGTCCACTGTTCCCAGCTTTGTTGTTGATCCTGGCGTTCGGCGAAACGCCGCCTCCATTGGCCCGACTCCACCATCCCCAGCAGGATGGAATTGACGCGGACTCCTTTGCTCACCAGCTCTTTGGATAAGGTCAGCGTCATATTGAGCAACGCGGCACGGGCTGCCGAGGTGGCAATCATGTGCTCTTCCGGCTGCAGGGCCAGCAGTGAGTTAACGCAGGTAATGGAGGCGATATCCGAGCGCTCCAGCGCCGGTAAAAAGGCCTGCACCGGGTTGATCACCCCGAACAGCTTCAGCTCTGCCTCATGTAACCAGGCCTCGCGCGGCGTCTGATCGAAATGCGCCACAAACCCCTGCCCGGCGTTGTTGATCAACATATCCACTGCGCCAAAATGCGTGCTGACCTGCTCGGCAAACTTGGCAACCTGCTCGGCGTCGAGCACGTCGCAGCGTAACGCCAGGATCTCCGCCTGCGGGAACTCTTCACGCAGGCTGGCCTCGGCGCTGGCCAGTTTGTCCTGATTGCGGCCACAGAAGGCCACCTTCGCCCCTTCGGCCAGCAGTAAACGCAGCGTCTCAAAACCGATCCCCGAGGATCCTCCGGTGACCACCGCCACTCGCCGCTCAATCTGAAAATTCATGGTTGGATTGCCCCCGTAAAGTCCTGCAAATAGCGGTTAAACAGCGCTGGCGCATCGAGATAGCTGGCATGCCCCGCCGCATCAATCAGACGCATCGTCGCATCCTGCTGTTGCGCCAACGTTGCGGCGCCCTCTGGTGGAGTGATGCGATCGACACTGCCACACCACACCTGTAACGGGCCGCGATAGCGCAGCAGGTAGTGGTTGATATCGTCATTGGCCAACATCCAGGCGGCGCTGAGAAAACCGGCCGGATTAAGTTGCTGCATGCCGCTGCGTACCCAGGCAATGTCCTGCGGATCCGCATCTTCACGTAGCAGTGCCGCCGCACGCTGTTCGCCGTAACCCTGTGGGCCAAGCGTTTCGATCATCTGTTTGCGTTGGCCATACACCTGCTGGCGTTTTTCCTGCGGCGCAGTGGCATAGCCCTGGGCCGGATCGGCCAGCACCAGTCCACTCAGCCCATCTGGGTTGGCAGCGGCAAAGGCACTGCCGATCAACGCACCGAGCGAATGCCCCACAATCAACGGCTGTTGTAGCTGCAACTCGGCGATCAGCCCCGCCAGCGCGTTGGCATAAGCGGCAGCATCTGGCTCTGTCTGTGCCAACGCTGCGCTACCGCCATAACCCGGAGCATCCCAGGCAATCAGGCGGTGCCCGTCCGTCAGGGCGCGATCGCTGAACTGTTTTACCCACGAAGCAGAACCGGAACTGATGCCATGCAGCAGCACAACTGCCCGGCCATGCCCGGCTTCGCGCCAACTTAGCCGCTGGCCTCCACAATCCGCCTGCTGGCGTTCCGGTAAGCTGTTCATCAGTTACGCTTCACTTTCGACAACGGGTGATCGGCCGGGTAAGTCGGGGTTTCCGGCTTGGCAGTACCGAGCATCACGCACATCAGAGCTTCTTCTTCACCGTGATTGAACAGGCCGCGATAAACCCCCGCCGGAACAGAAATCAGATCGCGCTCTTTCAGGATGGTTTCGTAATACTCTTCACCGTCCTGGATCATCAGTGTGATCTTGCCTTTGAGCATAAAGAACACTTCTTCAACGTCGTCATGCAGGTGTAATGGCCCCTCACATTTTGACGGCAGCACCATGGTGGAGAAGGTAAAGTTCCCCGCTGGAATGGTGTTGGTGTCGCTGACTACGCCGGTGGCACCGGTGCCGATATAGCGCATCTGCGCCCGGCGGTATTTCGGATCGTAGTCGGCCTGGAACTTCAGTGCGTTCCAGTCATATTTACGGCCTTCAAAACGGGCGATACGCGATTCCACCCACTTTTCCATTGTCAGATCCTGCGGCTTGATGCCGGCTTTATTCTCAACCTGGGACATGTTGTCTCTCCTTCGTTGCATCAATACTTATTCAGTAACGGCAGCAGAATGGCGCAGCCGACAAAGGCCATCACCACCAGGAACAGCAAACCGTTATCCATATTGCCGGTGGCGGCGATCAGTGCCCCCATCAGCACCGGTGCCAATGCGCCGGCAAAATTACCCAATCCGTTAAATACCCCACCAGCGGTAGCGCTCACCCGGCTGCTGGTGGCCTTGGCCAACAGCGCGAAGATGTTTGGCGCGCCGGCTCCCCACATAAAGGTGCTGAAGGACATGGCGGCGATCACGCTGTAGGTGCCCTGCATATACAGAACGACACCTAAACCGATCCCTGCACCGCACAGCGAGATGAAACAGGCTAACGCTCGGCGATCCATCTTGTCCGACAGCCAGGCCCCCACCACCTCGCCAAGCAACATGGCAATAAACGGCAGTGACGACAGGTATCCGGCGTGCTCCAGATGAATGCCTTTGCCTTCGATCAGATAGCTCGGCAGCCAGCCATTCATACCCCACAGGTAGGTGAGAAATGCGATGTTAAACAGGCAAATCATCCAGAAATGTGGCGTGCTGAACAGTTCGCGGCGCAGTTGCTTGCGTTCGGCAACGGCCGGTTTACTGGTGGTGCTGGCCGCCGGGCGTGCCACGTTCAGGTGACGCATGCCAAACAGCACCAGCAACATCACCGGCACGGTCAGAAACGCCATAAAGAAGAAGGTGGTTTCCCAGTTAAAGCGGCTGAGAATAAACAGCGTGACCGGGAAGCCCAGTGCCGCGCCGATCGGAGTCCCCAGCAGCCACAGCATGGTGGCACGCGCCTGGAGGCGCTGCGGAAAAGCCTGGCGTACGATGGCATAGGCCATTGGCAACAACGGCCCTTCGGCGATACCCAGCAGAATACGCAGCGTCATCATGGTGTGATAAGAGCGCGTCATCCCCATCAGCACCATCAGTACGCCCCAGGTCACCATCATGCCAATCAGCACTTTGACCGGATTGAGCCGATCGCCAATGCCGCTCAACAGCATCGAAGAGAAGCCGTAGGAGAACAAAAAAGCACTCATCAGCAGCCCGAGCCGGGTGGGATCAAAGCCGATGCCCATCGCCTGCTGAAACTCGTGGTCAGAAAACAGCGCGGCAATGCTGATCTTGTCGAAAAATGCCAGTAACACGCAGGCAAACAGGGCTGCCGGCACCGACCAACGGACGCTGGTTGGCGAATTTTCGGCAACAGCATCCCCCACCCGACCGCTGCGGGCGTCGATATCTTGCGTAGTCATAAAACGCTCCCTTTGGGTCGGGCGTTATTTCAACGCCATCAGAGAAAATTCCACATCCGCCAGTTGCTGCGGATCCAGTACCCGGCCGCTGGCCAGCCAGCGTTTACCCAGCTTGATGGTGCGTGCATCGTTAAACGCGACCAGTTGCACCAGTTGCCGGTCGGCATTCAGGGTGAAGAACAGTTGTGACTGCGGCGTGCGGCGCACTATCTGGTGAACGCCGCCGGTAGGAACGCCCAGGATTTGGATATTGGCGTCGTATTGATCCGACCACAGCCAGGCAACATCATCGTAAGGTGCGGCAAACGCATCCAACATGGCGCAAGCGGTGCTAATCGCCTGATTCTGTGCGTAGGCCCAGGATTGCAGACACAGGCCGAGGGTTGGATGGCGCGCAACATCGCCTGCGGCAAAAATGGCCGGGTGGCTGGTACGCCCTTGTCCATCTACGACGATCCCGCCTTCAAGCTTCAGCCCGGCGCTGTGGGCCAGTTCCAGATTCAACTCAACACCAATACCGACAACCACCAGGTCAAAGGGCTGCGCGGCACTGCTGGCACTGCCAATCCAGGCTTCACCCTCGCGATCTTCAAGCGTGATCTCGCCGCAGTCGCAATGCACGGTGACGCCTTGCTGTTGATGCAGTTCCAACAACGCCTGGGAAACGCTGGCCCCTACGCTGCGCATACACAACGCGGGTTGGCGCTCAAACACCGTCACGTCAACGCCCAGCTTGCGGGCCGAGGCGGCAATCTCCAGCCCAATCCAGCCACCGCCCACAATCGCCAGCTTTTGGCATTGTTGCAGGCCCTGGCGCAGGCGTGCCGCATCATCCCAGGAACGTAAGGTCATTACTCGCGGGTGCTTGGCCCAGTTGGCATCCGGCAGGCGTGGTCGGCCACCGGTGGCAATCAGCAGTTGATCGAACTGCAGTTGGCTGCCGTCGCTGAGCGTGACGATTTGCTGCTGTCCGTCGATGGCTTCGGCACGTAGCGGACGATGCCAATCGATATTCATCCCGGCCACCACTTCTTCACTGAACAGGCGGCTGAGTGGCGCACTACCATCCAACAGCGCCGCCTTGGAGAGCGGTGGGCGTTCGTAAAAATCATAAGGCTCGTCACTGATCACTGACAGCCTGCCGTTGTAGCCGCGATCGCGCAGCGTTTTCGCCGCCCAACCACCAGCTTGACCGCCGCCGATAATGACAATGCCTGCACGGGTTGGTTGGCTCATACCGCCCCCGGCTTCTTATGTTGGCGGCGGGTATCGTGATCGATACCGCCTTCGACCGCCCATTCGGTAAACGACACCAGCGAATGCTCCAGCTCACGCGGCTGCCAGTTTTCCGTCAGGTAGTCATCATTGGTGTAATACTCAAAGGCACCGCCGGTCGGGCTGTTGACGTACCAAAAATAGGCCGAGGAGATCGGATGGCGGCCTGGGCCAATAAAGGTGCTCCACTGCTCTTTATTCATCGCGATGCCACCGCCGATCACCTCATGGATATCGCGTACGGTGAAGGCGACGTGGTTCAGGCCCCGTGGGCGGTTAGGCAGTTTCAGCAGGAACAGGTTGTGATGGCCACCGCGTGCCTGGGTGCGCAGGAAGACGGCGCGGTCGATATAGCGGTCGGAAACCTGGAAACCGAGCAGATCGCAGTAGAAGCGCTCGGTAGCAGCCAAATCCTCAACGAAGAACACTACGTGGCCAATATTGACCGGCTCGGCTTTGGCATAAACCGGGCTTGGCTGGTCGATGCGGCGTACATCGCCCCATTGGTTGATGGGCGAAACGGGCAGCTCCACCGGTTGCTGCGCCGTAACGGCAAAACGCAGCGTCATACCGTTGGGATCGCGGCATTCCAGTTCTTCGCCAACGTGGCGGAAACCAGGCATCTGCGCCAACAGGGGCTGCAACGCAGCCAGCGCCGCAGGGCTTTCAACTGCCCAGGTCATGCGGCGCAGGGTTGAACCCGCCTCAAACGCGGCCGGTAAGACCTCGCTGTCTTGCGGATACAGCACCACGCTAGCCCCGCTCAGCGTGGTAAATTCACGGCGCGGTTCGCCCCAATGCTGTAGCGTCGGTTGCAGACCGAAGTCTTGCATGAATTTTTCGCACGTTGGCAGATCTTCGACGCCAAATTCCAGCTTTTCGATTCCGGTTATGCTCATTATTGTGCCTCACGTTCTCGCTGAATGCGTTTTTCAGGCATGATCGACCCCGGCCCATGAAGCTCATGAGTCTTATCCCTGCCTGAGTGATTGGTAGTGGGCGAATAGCGTCGCCCAGATAACAAAGCGTTTGGCCGGTTAGCCGACGTTAGCCTGCGGTGGCGCGCCTAACAGGCCCGATATTTTCACTGCGGCATCCCGGACTTCCATACGCAACCGCTCACGATCCGCCTTTGGGATCTCATCGGACGGCACCATAATGCTGACCACCGCTTCCACCCGCTGTTCACGGTTAAAGATCGGATAGACGATCGAGGAAATGCCGTGGCGGTAGAAAGATTCGCCAATCACATAGCCACGGGCCTTATCCTGCTGCACCATCTGCCACAGCGCTTCGCGATTGGCAGGAGTCCCCGGTGCCGCATCGGGCAAGGCGTCATGTGGGTATAGACGTTCAAACTCTTCCCGACTGGTGCTGGTCAGCAGCATCCGGCCAAGCGAGGTGCGGTGCGCCGGTAAACGGGTGCCGACGCTGACCTGATTGATCTGCGAACCAGCCGCGCTGACGCGGGCGATATAGATCACGTCATGTCCATCGCGGATCGCCAGATGGCTGCTGCATTGGCTGCGATCGCGCAGCTGCTCGATCACCGGTTGGCCAGCCTGGGCCACGTCCAATGAGGCGATATATTCAAAGCCCAGACGCAGTACTTTGATCCCCAATGCAAAGGTGTTGGTGCGCGGGTTGCGCTCCAAAAAACCCAGATGCTCCAACGTTTGCACCACGCGGTAGGCGGTTGCCTTCGGCATATCGACCAGGCGATGTAATTCTGCAAAGGTCATTTCCTTATGCTGCTCGCCGAAGGCCAGCAGCAGTTGTAACCCGCGATCCAGCCCCGGGATCAGATATTTACACGCTTGATCGTCTGCCATGTGCTGCTCCTAAAATGTTTGCCTGTCCGTCAGGCGGTCAGTTAAACACGAAACCACCGTTGACCGGTATCAGTTGGCCGGTGACAAAATCCGCCAGCGGCGACAGCAGATAGAGCACGCTACCGGTCACATCGTCCGGATGCTGTGCACCTGCCAGTGCCCGGCCTTGCTCGTACAGCTGATGCCGCTCGGCAGGGACATACTCAGTGGCTTCAACGCGCGTCAGACCCGGAGCAATGGCGTTGACGCAGATGCCCTGCGGCCCCAGCTCACGCGCCATGGAGCGGGTCATCGAGATGATCGCCCCTTTGCTCGCCACATAGGCCATCAGTTTCGGCGCCCCCCACAAGGCGGTATCAGAGGCAACGTTGACGATTTTGGCATGCGGCGTTTGGGCTAATAATGGCACCGCCGCCTGGCTCACCAACCAGGTCCCCCGCACGTTGACCCGCATGACCTTGTCCCACAGTTCAATGTCGTATTCCATCATGGTCTTGCCACCGACACCGGTTGCCATCGCAGCGTTGTTCACCAACCCGTCGATCGCGCCGCCCTTGGCAATCGCACTGAATGCCGCAGTGATGGATTGCGGTGAAGCCAGATCGATAACCTGAGCTTCAACCTGTGCCCCCTGCTCACGCAGGCTGGCGGCGCTGTCCTGCAACTCTTCCGCCAGGATATCGCACATCACCACGCTGGCCCCGGCCTGAGCCACCGCAGCGGCGAAGCTGCGCCCCAGCCCACGCGCCGCTCCGGTGACTACGATACGTTTCCCTGCCAGCAAGCCGCTCACTGTGCCGCCTCCAGCTCGCTAAGCGTTGCCAGTTGCTTTTGTGCCTCTTTCTGCATCATACGGCGCAGGCGGGAGAGGCCCACGTCATGCTGATACAGGTATTCACGACCACGCGCGTTCGGTGCCATGTTCTCCAGCACGATGCGATCCTGCTCCAGTACGTCCCAGTGCAGTTCTTCCAGACGGTTGCGGTACATAAAGCGCCATGCGTCACGCTGCCAGTCTTTCACTTTGCGGATACGCCAGAAGAATACCCGGCAGTGATCTTTATCTTCCGGCACCACCATGCCGATGATCCAGAAGTGGCCGCCTGGCCCAAAACGCTTTTTGTAAGGGATCGACAGACGCATCCAATAGGCACCGCTGCTACCAAATTCGACCCAGTCGAAGTTCACGCCAATCTGGCCGTTCTTTTTAAAGATGAAACCGCTGCCGGTGGGTTCCAGCGCCATATCGGCCTTGCGATCCCCTTCCGCCATCGAATGCGATGAGGAGTGCAGGTAAGTGCCATGCATCGGATCCATCACGTTTTCCAATGCGTATTGATAGTTGCAGTCCCAGCTGGCGGTACACAGGAAGTTGCTGTAGTTGGCCTCATCCGCCAGCTCTTGCGGGAAGTTCAGTTCGGCAGGCTGTTCATCGGCAGTGACGCCGAAATACAGGAACACCGCGCCATAAGCCTCTTTCGCCGGGTAGGATTTCAGGCATTTCTGCCCTACCAACGGGCAGCGGTCTACCGCTGGCACATCTTTAACCTCGCCATCGCCACCAACTTCAACGCCGTGATACCAGCAGGCAATGCGATCGCCAAGGTTCCAGCCCATCGACAGGCGAGCGCCACGATGCGGGCAACGATCTTCCAGTGCGTGGATCGCCCCTTGTTTATCGCGCCACACCACGATCTGTTGTTCAAGACGGGTGATGCCCACCGGGTTGTTACCCACTTCCCAACTGGCCAATACCGGATACCACATACCGCGCAGGCCCTGATCCAGATAGTCTTGTACCGTCTGCGCGGAGGATGTTGTGTTTGCTGTCATTGTCCTTCTCCCTGTGCGGCTCAGAAACCGTTGACGTGTAGGAATTCGCGGAACGTGGCTTCATTCCATGGCTGACCACTGCGATCGAACAGACGACGCTGATTGAGCGCACTGACGATCTGCTCCAGCTCCTCCGCCCCTTGCTCGAAGATCTCTTCCAGCGCGGCTACCAGTGAGGTTTCAAACCCGTCTGGCACGCGTGCCCGGGTTTGCCAGATCACATTCTGAAACTGGCCGGGTTGGTGGATTTGGCCGTTGCCGCCCTCACGCGCCGGGATCACCTGTTGGGTATCCGGCAGCCAAGGGTTGAAATCGGTAATGTGCTGCATGCTTATTCCTCCGCGATAAAGGTGATTTGGATTTGATTGTCGATCACCCGGGTAGGGTAGGTTTGCAGATCTCGGCCACCGGGTTCGCGCAGGCATTGGCCGCTACGCACATCGAACACCGCTTCGTGCAGTGGACACTCCACTTTTCCGTCATCGACAAACCCTTGGCTGAGCAAGGCATAGGCATGCGGGCAAACGTCTTCCAGCGCGTAATATTGACCGTCGATCAAATAGACGCCGACCTCTTTTCCCTCAATGTTGGCGGAGAAAGGAAAATCTTCTTTAACTTGAGACACTTCGCACACGTTCTTCCAGCTCATTGCTTCTGTCCTCTATCTGATTGTTTCATATATGAAACTCAGTTTCTTATTTAATACAGTCACTATAGATATGGCGAATCTTTCGTCAAGCCGGCAAAGGGAAGAATGTTAATGATTGGTTATTTTAAAGTTACAACTGCGGAGTGGATCACGAAAAAATGCAGCGGGGGTGTAAACAAAGCAAAACGGCCCCAGTCATCAAGACTGAGGCCGTTTAATTAGCAGTGATTGGCAGAAAACGCCGACTTAGCGCCCTTTCTTTTTGCGCCCCGGCTGAGCAAAACGCTTACGCGCCGGTGCTTGACTGCCCGCTTTATCCGCGGTTTTCTGCCCGCCACTCGCCGTTTTTTTCACCGCGGGCTTGGGCTTGGCCGCTTTCTTCGCAGGTTTAGCCTCTGAAGACGAGTCTTCAATCAACTTAAAAAGCTCAACCAGTTCGTCATCCGTCAAATCGCGCCATTCCCCTAACGGTAGCCCAGACAGGCCGACGTTCATGATGCGGGTGCGCTCCAGCTTGGTCACTTCATAACCGAAATGCTCACACATACGGCG
This sequence comes from Serratia sp. J2, assembly GCF_046269175.1. Lineage (NCBI taxonomy): Bacteria > Pseudomonadati > Pseudomonadota > Gammaproteobacteria > Enterobacterales > Yersiniaceae > Serratia > Serratia sp. J2. Next base: position 238,610 of record NZ_JBKABN010000002.1, on the reverse strand, counting down.
GATCTGGCGGTTAAGCCCCTGTACCAGCACGATACGGAACACAAAGGGCGCTTCTTTCTTCACCTTGCATTTTTTGGTCACCGTGCCCAGCATCGGCACTCCGGCACCCAAACCACGAATAAAATCGTCGGTTACCGGTTTGTTGACCGTGACCAGATATTCCTTCTCGTGGTCATTACCGGCACGCAGGATCTTGTTCACCAGATCGCCGTGGTTGGTGAGGAAGATCAGCCCCTGCGAATCTTTATCCAACCGCCCGATCGGGAAGACACGGGTGCTGTGGTTGACGAAATCGACAATATTGTCTTTCTCACCGTCTTCGGTGGTGCTGACGATACCCACCGGCTTGTTCAGCGCAATAAAAATCAGATTGTCTTCGTTACGGGGTTCAATAAGCTGCCCGTTAACCTTGACCACGTCGCCAGCGAATACCCGATCGCCGAGCGCTACGCGCTTACCGTTGATAAAAACATTGCCCTGTTCGATGTAACGATCGGCATCGCGACGCGAGCAGATGCCGCTCTCGCTAATATATTTGTTGAGGCGTATAGATGGTTTAGTCAGCACGGTTCCTCCGTAAACGCGAAATACACTTTATCTTCACGGCAATATTTTCATGATGGGTTGACGGGTAAGGGCCGCTGCCAAGCGGGCGCAGCATAACGCGCCCCTACGGTCGACTATGTGCGACCCCTACCCATTCAGCAAACTGATTTAGCCCTGCTTTTTGGCCGCTTGCAGATACAACATTTCCAGGCCCAGCGTTGCCGCTGCCAGTGCGGTGATCTCAGACTGGTCGTAAGCCGGAGCTACTTCTACCACATCCATACCGACAATGTTCAGCGATTGCATACCACGCACCAGTTTCAAGGCGCGATCGGAGGTCAGGCCGCCGATCACCGGGGTGCCGGTGCCAGGTGCGAAAGCCGGATCCAGGCAGTCGATATCGAAGGTCAGATAAACCGGCATATCGCCAACGATCTGTTTGATCTGCGCCAGCAGATCGTCCACGCCACGATCGTTAACCTGCGCAGCATCCAGTACGGTGAAGCCGTTGTCACGATCGAACTCGGTACGGATACCGATTTGCACGGAGTGATTTGGATCGATCAGGCCTTCGTTCGGCGCATGGAAGAACATGGTGCCGTGGTCAAACTTGCTGCCGTTGGCATAGGTGTCGGTATGGGCATCGAAATGCACCAGCGCCATTTTACCAAAATGCTTGGCATGCGCGCGCAGCAGCGGCAGCGTCACGAAGTGGTCGCCGCCGAAAGAGAGCATGCGTTTGCCAGCTGCCAGCAGTTTTTCTGCGTGCGCCTGCAGCTTGTCGCTCATATCCTGGGCATCACCAAAGTTGAATACTACGTCACCACAGTCGACCACGTTCAGACGATCGCGCAGATCAAAGTTCCACGGCCAGCGCGCCCCTTCCCATGCCAGATTGGTAGAAACCTGGCGGATCGCCGCAGGGCCATGACGCCCACCGGCGCGGCCGGAGGTAGCCATATCAAAAGGAACACCGGTGATCACCCACTCTGCATCGCTATCGTAAGGCATAAAGTTCAGCGGAAAGCGCAGGAAACCAAAGGCGTTGGACACTAAGGAATTATCGGGCTGATGGCCTAAGGTACTCATATTTACCCTCATTTTTCAACGGTTCGCCCGTAGCCGGACGCTTGGGCGGTAGCAAAAAAAAATCCCTCCCGCGTCGTTAGCCCGACGAGAAAGGGATTTATTCGATGTCTGTTTCAATGAGTAGATTATCGCCGCAATTGGCTCACTCTTCAAGGTGCCCGTTGTCAGCAGATGCACAAGAAGGAACAACCAACCTGCCAGCATCGAGTTCGACTACGCGATCGGCAGAGGCTATCGTCTCGGGCCGGTGAGCAATCAGCAGGATGGTTAAGCCCAGGTTGCGCAAAGTGCTGCCGATCAGGATTTCATTGGTGACATCAAGATGGCTGGTTGCCTCATCCAGGATCAGTAACCGTGGGCGTTTATATAATGCCCGAGCCAACAGCAGGCGCTGCTTTTGCCCCCCCGACAGCGAATTACCCATTTCCCCAATCAACGTCTGGTAGCCCATCGGTAACGCGATGATATCCTCATGCAACTGCGCCAGTTGAGCACAGTGTTGCGCCCAATCCAGATCGCTGTGTTGAGAAAAAAAGGTGATGTTGTCGAGTATTGCCCCACGAAATAGCCGATCCTCTTGCATCACCGCGCCAATCATTTGGCGAACCTGCCCATATCCCGCGCGGTGATGCTCGATGCCAAACACCTGCAACCGCCCTGCCGTTGGCGGGTAAAGCCCCAGGAGGAGCTTGGCCAAGGTGGTTTTCCCGCAGCCAGAACGCCCTACCAGTGCCACCACCTCTCCAGGCATGATTCGCAACGCCGCTCCTGCCAAGATATCGTTACCTCCCTGGCCGTAGCTGAAGGTGATATTTTCCAGTTCCACAACTGGGCGATCCTCTCTCTGCTTGGGGAAAGCTACGGTAAGAGATTCTGCCGCCTGAGCACCGCCCTCCTTCTGGGTCAGCACAATATCTGCCAGCCGTTCGTTATAGACATCCAGCATTCGCCAGGCAAACGCCTTATCGATCAGGCCATTGATGCTGGCGGAAAAACGCCCTTGAAATGACATATACGCCACCAGCATGCCGATCGAGAACGAGCCCGACAGTACCGCATTGGCACCAAACCACAGCACCGCCGCGCCCACCAGGCTACCAATGACCTGGTTAATGATGTCGTAGCCGATGGCCAGCTTATGCTCACGCAGTTGGCTATTGCGCCTGGCGATATTCAGGTTACGCCAAGCTGATTCCCGCTGGGCCAGCGCTCCGTTAACCCGCAGGCTGAGCATGCCATGCAGCGTTTCCAGAAAGTGGCTTGATTCCAGGGTGCCCGCCGTCCAACTGTCCTCTGCCGCCCGGCGCAGGGTGCGAAACCATAGCACGCGTAATAAGCCGTATATCAGCGCTGCCCCTAGCGCCAGCATGGATAACGACACGCTGTAGAGCAACATCATGCCCAAGGTACCGACCACCAGCAATACGTCCAGCATCGCCTCAAGGATGCTGGTGGTGAGCGTATCCTGAATGGTATCGACCGCATCAAACTTGGCGCTGACGTTACCAATGTCACGCTTTTCAAACCAGTCGATCGGCAAACGCAGCAGGTGATGGAACACGTTGGCCGTCCACTGCATATTGAAATTGACCGCCATGGTGATGGTGGCCCATTGCCGGGCCAGGCCAATCAACGTCTGGGTCGCACTCATCAGCAGCATGGCAATGACAATCAGCACCAACAGGCTATCATCCAGCGCCACCAGGACTTCATCGATCACGATCTGATTGATCAACGGGCTAAGCAGGGCCAAGACTTCCAACGCCAGGGCAAAGCAGAAAATGCGCGCCAGCGCAGCCTTTAACCCTACCGTCTTGCCAACCAATTCCGTTAGCCGCACTTTCTTGCGTTCATCACGCTGCTCAAAGTCATGGGTTGGCGTCAGTTCCAACGCGACACCGGTAAAATGACGGTTAGCCTGTACCAACGACATGTTAACCACCCCGCATGCCGGATCGTGCAGTTCGATCTCGTTACCTTGTACCCGTTTAAGCACCACAAAGTGGTTAAGATCCCAGTGCAAAATGCAGGGTACGGTCAGTTGGCTGAGTTCCTCCAGCTCTAAACGTACCGCACGACCTGTTAATTTCAGGATCTGAGCGCATTCCATCAAATGCACGAAAGTCATGCCCTGCGTCGAAACACTGAATTTTGCTCGCAAGCTGGGGAGGTCAATACGGTAACCGTGCCAACCGGCGACCATCGCCAGGCAGGCTACCCCACATTCCGCCGACTCGGTTTGACGGATCAACGGCAAGCGGTGGCGCCAATGCAAATTCAGGTGCAAATGCTCGGTCCATTCCATGGCTATATTTTTCCTTGCAGGCTCCATAACGGTTCCAGCAGCCATTCATATAGCCGCCGCTTGTCCAGCTCGATATCTGCGGCCACCACCATCCCGGTGCGCAATAATTCCTGGCGGCCATACACGGTCACGCTGGGTTTATCTGGCACGACAATCACCCGGTAATGCCCCTCATTTTCTTTCCACACCACCGGGTTATGTGACATGACATCTGTCGGGCTGAGGCTGATGCGGGTCACCTCCCGCGTCGTGCCATACTGCACGCCAAATTTTTCATAGGGATAGGCCGCGAAACGCAAGCCAACCCGCTGATGAGGTTTGATAAACCCAACGGACTTGCTGGGCGCATACAGCTCAATCTGCATTTGGGCCGCCTGTGGCACCAGCGTTAACAGCGGCTCATTTTGGCTGACCGTTTGCCCCGCCTTGACCAACACCGCGGCAACACGCCCTGCCACCGGGGCAGCCAGCGTGCTCTCCTCCTGCGATTGCAGCTCTATCTGTTGTTGCCGGATCCCTTGTAGTAACCGGTCCAGCTCCACCCGGCGGCTTTGCCCCTGCTGCAACAAACTCCCCTGATCCGTTTCAACCGAGGCCAACTCACGCTTCAGGCGCTGTTGTACCTGCCGCTGGTTTTCGACATAACCTGCCGCGGCCGCCAGTTCGATCTGCTTTTGCTGATACTCAAGCTCGGAGACATACTTCTGCCGCACCAAACGTTGATAACGCTCCATCATCGAGCGGGTTAACTCCGCCTGGCGCAGTGTCTGCTTCAGGGCCTCATCGGCACTGCGCAATTCATCCTTCAGTTGGCTTGCCCGCTGCCGTAATCCCTGTATCTGCAAGGTATTGGCGGCAACTTCCTGATGCTGTTGCTGCACCAACATCTGATACTGCTGCGCCAGGGAGTTTTTTAGCGTCGCCAAGGTGGCCAAACCCTTGCCGTCATAGCGTTCGCCACTTAGCCGATAGAGTAATTGGCCTGCTGCAACCTCATCGCCTTCGTTAATCAGCAATGCTTCAACCCGTCCTTGCGTACGCGCAACCACTTTGACTACCCCGGTTGAAGGCATCACGACACCTTCCAGACGGGCTTTACGGGTATATTCACCCCCGATTAAAAAAGCGATTAATGCAGCCACCAAGAGCACGCTGGCACAGGCATAAAGCGTCATGTTCGGGCTGGGGGAAATCAGAATCCCTCCTTCGGCTCGCGTGGCCTGGGCAGCTAAATAGGCCTGGCGGTAGAGACGCGTCACGTGATTGAAGCAGCCAATTTGATCGTCTTAACGGCGATATAACGTTGTTCTGGCAATCTATTATTAACCATAAATATTACCGTTCCCTGTAAATGAAGTTAATAGCGGTTATTACCAATCGACACTTGAGCATTAGTTATTTAATTAAAGGTGACAGACTGTTATTTGCTTAATTTTAGAACAGAGATTTTCTTTAACAAAGAAATTACCAAAATAAACAGAACAACTCAACAATATCGTCAACTATTATTAATTGATTGATAACGTAAAATAAATAAGTAAAAGCCATCTCCGAGGAGATGGCTTGAGGCTACGGGGAAAACTCCACTGGCTAATATATTACAGCAAAGACTCTTATTAATTAACCAGCACCGGATCTGCACGATATTGCGTTGGGAACAGTTGCTGTAGCTGTTTTACCTTTGGCAAGTCATTCACCACGATATAGGGTTGATCCGGGTTAAGCGTGAGATAGTTTTGATGGTAAGCCTCGGCAGGATAAAAATGACCATTTTCCTCAATGCGGGTCACCAGTGGTTTGGCAAAACGCTTACTGGCATCCAACTGTGCAATATAAGCCTTGGCAACCTGCTGTTGTGATGCTGTCAGAGGGAAAACGGCTGAGCGGTATTGTGTGCCGCTGTCCGGCCCCTGGCGATCGAGCTCGGTTGGGTTGTGTGCTACCGAAAAATAGATTTGCAGCAGTTGGCCATAGGAAATCTGCTGTGGATCAAAGGTGACCTGCACCGACTCCGCATGGCCGGTATCCCCTCCGCTGACGGCCTCATAATTAGCCGTTTGTGCCGCACCTCCGGTATAACCGGATATGGCATTGGTCACGCCTTTAACGTGCTGGAAAACCCCCTGCACGCCCCAGAAACAACCGCCGGCAAAGATCGCGGTTTCCGTACGCGATGTCGTCGGCGCTTCGTCTTTTACCGGCGCAGGGATCGCTACCGCCGCCTCAGCATCACCCAGTGGCCAGGCAACGCTTTGTAAACAGAACCCGGCGGCAACCAATATCGCGCCCCATATGCCGTATTTACCTAGAGATGGCAGCTTTTTGTCTACGTTTCTCATGTTATTCCTCACTATTCTGGTTAGGCCGAGCTTGGCGTGAACAACATGGCGATGCCATTCATGCAGTAGCGCAAACCGGTGGGTTGTGGGCCATCGTCAAATACGTGCCCCAAATGCCCGCCGCAGCGGCTGCAATGCACCTCTTCGCGGACCATGCCCAACGTTCGATCCTTGCGCGTCGCCACCGCCTGTTCGAGGGGTTGCCAGAAACTGGGCCAGCCGGTATGGCTGTCAAACTTGGTGTGGGAAGAAAACAGCGCCTGCTGGCAACCCGCACAGGCAAACTGACCATCGCGGTGCTCATCGTTAAGTGGGCTGCTATAAGGGGGTTCCGTACCTTCCTCGCGCAAAACCGCATATTGGCTGGCTGAAAGCCGTTGCCGCCATTGTTCTGCGGTATAGTTGACGGCAAACGACTCCGCCATCGCCGAACGAGAGAAAAGTGCAGGCAGCAGGCCCACGGCATAGGCCACAGAGAGTGCTCCACCACCCAGAATAAAATACCGTCTGTTGATCATCATCGTTACCTCTGGTGCTATTCACCGACAATGACAAACTACAGAGAAAGTCGTGACCAAATCCTCACGGAGAGTTCACAAATTTGTGATAACTGAGAACACGGCATTAAGACGTTGAAAGTTTAAATGGATTTTCTAATTTGGCGGGGTTCGGGCTAAGAGGGAAAAATGAAGAGGCGCAGCCTCTGCCGCGCCCCTGGATAGAAAGTATGTCAGCTTATCGGGATAGTTTACTCATCTTCGAGATAAGTATAGCCATACAGACCGGCCTCAAACTCTTCGACAAATTGCGCCTGCAACTCCGCGTCAAGATCGGTTTCTTTCACCTGATCGCGGAATTTCGCCAACAGCGCGATCGGATCGAGCTGCACGTATTCCAGCATGTCGGCCACGCTATCGCCTTCATCAGACAGCTCGGTTTCTACGCTGCCATCAGGGAATACAAACACGTCTACCGAAGCCGTATCGCCAAACAGGTTGTGCATATTGCCCAGGATTTCCTGATAGGCACCAACCATGAAGAACCCCAGCAGAGGTGGGTTTTCCGGATCGTACGGAGGCATCGGCATGGTGGTGGCTACGCCGTCACCGTCAATATAGTGATCGATGGTGCCATCGGAGTCACAGGTGATATCCAGCAATACCGCACGGCCTTCTGGCGGCTTGTCCAAGCCTTCCAACGGCAAGACCGGGAACAGTTGATCGATACCCCAGGCATCCGGCATCGACTGGAACAGTGAGAAGTTGACGTAGAACTTGTCCGCCATCCGCTCCTGCAATTCGTCAATGATTGGCCGGTGCGCTCGATTGCTTGGATCGAGCTGCTGCTGGATCTTGTTGCAGATGTTCAGATACAGCTGCTCGGCATAGGCACGCTTGGTCAGATCCAACATGCCATGAGCATACTGGGTATGTACATCGTGCAGATCCATCTGGCTATCGTGCAGCCATTCACGCAACGAACGACGGTTCTCCGGCTCGTTCATTTCCTGCCAGGTTTCCCACATGCTTTCCAGCGCGCGAGGTGCATCTTCGACCGGAGGAACCGGCTCACAGAATTCGTTGCGCTCCACGCCAATGACGTTGGAAACCAGCACCGTATGGTGGGCGGTTACGGCACGGCCAGACTCGGTGATCACCGTTGGATGCGGCAGGCCATGCTCATTACAGGCATCACCGATCCCCCAAATCACGTTGTTGGCATATTCATTCAGGCCGTAGTTGACCGAACAGTCAGACTGCGAACGGGTGCCTTCATAATCCACACCCAAACCGCCACCCACGTCGAAACATTGAATGTTTACGCCCAGCTTATGCAGCTCTACATAGAAACGCGCAGATTCACGAACGCCAGTGGCGATATCGCGAATGTTGGCCAACTGAGAGCCCAGGTGGAAATGCAGCAGTTGCAGGCTATCCAGGCGGCCCGCTTCGCGCAGGGTTTCCACCAGCTTCAATACCTGAATGGCTGCCAGACCGAACTTGGATTTTTCGCCACCGCTCGACTGCCACTTACCTGCCCCTTGTGAGGCCAGGCGGGCACGCACGCCCAGGCGTGGGATCACATTCAGGCGTTCAGCCTCTTCCAGCACCATCTGGATTTCCGACATCTTCTCGATCACCAGGTACACCTTGTGCCCCAGCTTTTCACCGATCAGCGCCAGACGAACGTATTCACGGTCTTTGTAGCCGTTACAGACGATCACCGAGCGGGTCATACCAGCATGGGCCAGTACCGCCATCAGTTCTGCCTTGGAACCCGCTTCCAGCCCCAGTGGTTCACCGGAGTTGACCAGTGATTCAATCACGCGGCGATGCTGGTTAACCTTGATCGGGTAAACCAGGAAGTAGCCACCTTCATAGCCGAAGGATTCACGTGCACGTTTGAACGCGGCGTTAATGGAACGCAGGCGATGCTGCAAGATCTGCGGGAAGCAGAACAAGGCAGGCAGGCGCTGGCCATCTTTTTGGCGCTCTTTCACCAACTCGGCGAGATCGACGCGCGCATGCGGGACGTCTGGGTCCGGGCACACGCTGATGTGGCCCAGCTCATTGACGTCAAAGTAATTGTTGCCCCAGTAGGCGACGTTATAAGTGCGCAGCATCTTGCTGGCATTACGATCATTCATGGCAACCTCCTGCATGGAGCGTAAAGATAAATTATCACCCGCTACTGACGGGCGTTGGATCGGCATATCTTCAGACATTACTCGCCTCACCTTGCATACTGACGATATAGTCAGCCACTATCGCAGCTACAACCCGCGAGAACAACCCGGAAACACCCCATTTTAGCAGTGAATTCACCTGCCGTTCGTGGTCAGCGATCGGTTTATACCCAATAGATTTATTGTAAGACACCCTGTTCAAACCTCGTGAATCGGGTAAAGAATCATCCCACAGGAGAGCTGCAGGCTACCCTTGTTCAGTGCTTCAGACAGCCGTTAACCGGCCCGAGAATCCTGAGTAGCGCCCAGATGCGTATAACATCGGGTAGATGGTGTAGAGACAAGACGGGAAATAGCACAAGAATGCGCGCCAGAACGGCACTGCTGTTGAGAACCAACAACCAGTAGACAACGGATCATTAATCCAACCACCTCCACGCATGCCGCTCGCGATGAACGACAAAGCCTCTATATAGTATAAGAACGTGAACGTTCAATGAAGCGGCGGCCCCATTAGTGGGTACCTACGGTAGATCATGGCGCGGCGTTGCCGGGGTTTACAGAAAGTTTCAATTTTCTGCAACACGCTGTGCACCAAATGAACCGCGCGCGCAGTTTATACCGGACCCCCGGGCAAAATGCAAAATGAAAATTCGCCAGAAACTGTTTCAAGCGATGAAAATGGCGGCAAGCGGTTTGCCCAAAAGAGCGTTAGGGCAAAAAATTACTGGCAATCCGGCTAAAGGCTGACCTAAAATAGACGTCCAGATGTTAATCCATCTATACCGATTAACTGATAAACTGCTTAACGGCTTTGCCTGAGGGGCGTTGCAGGATGCATCTCGCCATCAGCGGAAGACCCTTCGCTTTGATGCCCGGATCTCCAGCGCTGTGCAGTAATTTCCAACCCGTCTTTTGCAAGGTAAAGAACACCATGGCTAAACACCTCTTCACGTCCGAATCTGTTTCAGAAGGACATCCGGATAAAATTGCCGATCAGATCTCGGATGCCGTTCTTGATGCCATCCTGGAACAGGATCCAAAAGCCCGCGTAGCCTGCGAAACCTACGTGAAAACCGGCATGGTGCTGGTTGGCGGCGAGATCACCACCAGCGCCTGGGTCGATATCGAAGAGATCACCCGCAAAACGGTGCGCGAGATTGGCTATATTCATTCCGATATGGGCTTTGATGCCAACTCCTGTGCCGTACTGAGCGCCATCGGTAAACAATCACCGGATATCAACCAGGGTGTTGACCGCAGCGATCCGCTGGAGCAAGGCGCTGGCGATCAGGGCCTGATGTTCGGTTATGCCTCTAATGAAACCGACGTGTTGATGCCTGCACCAATCACTTATGCCCACCGGCTGGTTCAACGCCAGGCCGAAGTGCGTAAAAATGGCACCCTGCCTTGGCTGCGCCCAGATGCCAAAAGCCAGGTCACGTTCCAGTATGACGATGGCAAAATCGTCGGTATTGATGCCGTGGTGCTGTCCACCCAGCATTCCGATGATATCGCGCTGAAAGATCTGCAAGAAGCGGTGATGGAAGAGATCATCAAGCCGGTACTGCCAGCCGAGTGGCTGACCGCAGGCACCAAATACCACATCAACCCAACCGGCCGTTTTGTTATCGGTGGCCCAATGGGTGACTGTGGTCTGACCGGCCGTAAAATCATCGTTGATACCTACGGCGGCATGGCCCGTCACGGTGGCGGCGCGTTCTCCGGCAAGGATCCTTCCAAGGTTGACCGCTCTGCAGCTTATGCGGCGCGTTACGTGGCAAAAAACATCGTTGCCGCAGGCCTGGCAGATCGTTGTGAGATCCAGGTGTCCTACGCTATCGGCGTAGCGGAACCGACTTCCATCATGGTGGAAACCTTCGGTACCGAGAAGATCTCAACCGAGCAACTGACCCTGCTGGTGCGTGAGTTCTTCGATCTGCGCCCATATGGCCTGATCCAGATGATGGATCTGCTGCAACCGATCTACCGTGAAACCGCAGCTTACGGCCACTTTGGCCGCGAACACTTCCCATGGGAAGCGACCGACAAGGCAGCCCAGTTGCGTGAAGCGGCTGGCTTGAAGTAAGCCAGAGCGTTAGACCTAACAACGGCGAGCCTGAGGCTCGCCGTTTTCGTTTGTAGACTAAACATAGTCAACCGGATCGATAACTCACGGAGTCTTCTGAACTGCACCACTCAAGGTTAACTGTAAATTTACTTTCATGTTATCCGAGGGAGAAAAATGAGCAACGCTGTTTCGAATAACGGCTTTGCGCTACAGTAGCCCTCCAATTTCCAGCCGGATGGATAACATGCCAACCGTGATTTCTACCGAATCTTTCAGCAGCATCATCCATTTTGTGACGGCTGCAAATTCAAGTAGCTTTACTCAAGCTGCTGAACAGCTAGGTGTGTCCAAATCAGCAATTGGAAAAAGCATTCAGCGTCTGGAAAATAACCTCGGTACGCCTCTATTCCATCGAACCACGCGGAAAATCAGCCTTACGACAGAAGGAGAAGCATACCTGGCAAGCTGCCAGAGTGCGCTAGAGACATTACAGATGGCCGAGATGGCGTTACGTTCGAAACTAACGGAACCCGTAGGCACAGTCAGAATTGATCTTCCTGCTGCCTTTGGCCGTTCGGTCATGATGCCGGTGTTGATGGACATGACGAAACGCTATCCCCACCTGAAACTGACCATTACCTTTAATGACCGGATCATCGACCCTCTGGATATAGGTTTTGATCTCGCCATTCGTTTCGGGGCGGTTAAAGATACCACCGACCTTGTAGCCCGCAAGCTGAATGAGCAGCACCTGATTATCTGTGCATCGCCAGCCTATCTTTCTGCCTATGGCACGCCTGAAACCTTAGCCGAACTGAGTATCCATCGCTGTATTTTAGCCTGGCGCGGCGGAGCACCTTTAAGCTGGTTGATTCGGGATGGTGAAGGGAAAGACGTCAGACTTAAACCCGCACCTTTTCATCAAATCAGTGATGGCGACGCTATGATAGATGCCTGTATCGCCGGAGCCGGTGTGATTCAATTTCCGGAGGCGTTACTAAGACCGCATATACAGAGTGGTAAATTAGTGCCAATACTTGAAGCATACAACCCCTCACCAACCGAATTGAATGTCATATGGCCTCGAGCCCGTCATCTGCTACCAGGAGTACGCTTTATCATTGATGAATTAATCGCGTTAGCCGCACAAAAAACCTTCGGCTAATTGTAGATTTTTATTCTACGCTGTGTGCTCTTTTAGACAGTTTATCCACTTTTTTTACCCTAGTAGGATCCCTCCAACGTCAGATTACCTGACATATCATCCATTCTTGTAGGGGTTCTAAAATGCCAGTAGTCAATATTCAGATGTTCGAGGGCCGTGACGACGCTAAACCTGCAATTGCTAAAGCGGTAACCGACGCTATCGCCACACACGCAAAAGTTGATCCGCAGTATGTGTATGTCATTTTCAATGACGTAACGACAGACAACTGGGCAATTTCCGGTGAACTCTTTTCCGAAACGCTTAAAAAGTTGAGCTGATAGTTACGGTTATAAACGACGGGCCAGAAGCCCGTCGTTTGGGTTTGTAGAGAATGGGTGCTCATAGATCTGCACGCTTACAACCAACGGGCGGGAGCAGGCCCCCGCCGTTGGGTTGCCTTACCGTTCGGATTCGTAGGCCAAAATGGCCGCAACCTCCGTGTTACCCGATCGAATACGCAGCTCGCAAAGTTTGCTGCGCGTTATCCATACCAACAAGATAACCGTGGTACAGATAATGACCAGTTTTACGATATCTCCTCTGTTTGGCATCATGCCTCCTTATCCTTGCCTCGCGGCGAGTAAGAAGCTAACCTAACGTTGTGGAGCGTTAGAGTTGGCCTCGGGTTGATATTATCGACTCGGGGCTTTTCTCTTTGTACCTTTCGCTCAGGCTCCAGATACAAAGATCCAGAGCACCCATCCGCAGTATATTCATCTCACCAGCCCGACCAGCGGCCGTTTCACCCCTAATTTTCAACTTTGCGCAGTGCCACGCAATGCATTGTAACGGCCTGAAAAAACAGCGCTCAATGACCGTGGCAATATTGCTGAATGTGTAGGCCGAACTAACCTGAACGGGCATAGCAGGATGAATGTGTGAGCAGACTCAAACAACGAACCGTCAGCCCGCCGTTTGAATTTGTAAGAGATGGGCGCTCATAGATCTGCACGCTTACAACCAACGGGCGGGAGCAGGCCCCCGCCGTTGGGTTGCCTTACCGTTCGGATTCGTAGGCCAAAATGGCCGCAACCTCCGTGTTGCCCGATCGAATACGCAGCTCGCAAAGTTTGCTGCGCGTTATCCATACCAACAAGATAACCGTGGTACAGATAATGACCAGTTTTACGATATCTCCTTTGTTTGGCATCATGCCTCCTTATCCTTGCCTCTCGGCAGATAAGAAGCTAACCTAACGTTGTTCGGCGTTAGAGTTGGCCTCGGGTTGATATTATCGACTCGGGGCTTTTCTCTTTGTACCTTTCGCTCAGGCTCCAGATACAAAGATCCAGAGCACCCATCCGCAGTATATTCACCTCTCCAGCCCGACCAGCGGCCGTTTTACCCCTAATTTTCAACTTTGCGCAGTGCCACGCAATGCTTTGCAACTGCCTGAAAAACCAAGGGCCCAGCAATGCTGAGCCCTTGGTGGCAATGGTGGTAACCCAAGATAGTCTACGAAGTTTGCTTACGCAGCAGATAGACAAAGTACGGCGCGCCAATAAAGGTCGCCAGCAGCCCTGCGGGGATTTGGTAAGGGAACATCACCATTCGGCCACACCAGTCCGCAAACACCATCAGCAGGCCGCCTAGCAGTGCAGCAATCACCATCTGCGGCAGCGCCCGGCGGAATCCCAACATGCGGGCCATATGCGGTGCCATCAGGCCAATAAAACTCAGCGGCCCGACGGTTAACGTCGCCATCGCCGTCAGCGTTGCCGCCAGCAGCAAAATGCTCAGCCGGGTCGGCGTCAGGGCAATCCCTACGGAACGTGCTGTAGCGCCGCCCAACGGCAGAATTGTCAGCCAACGTCTACACAGCGGGGCCAAGACAATCAACACGCCAGCAATCGCCGCCGTACGTATTGCCTGCGGAGCATCCACCGAGTAGGTAGAGCCGGAGAGCCACACCAACAGCCCTCCCATGCGGGGATCGCCACTGGCCAACAGCAGGAAAATGGTCGTACTAAAGGCGGTGCTGAGGGCGATACCCGCCAACAGCATGCGTTCGGTAGAGAATCCGCCACGTCCAGCCGCAATCATGATGATCAACAGCGTAGCCGCCGCCCCCAGACTCCCGGCGGGTAACAACCACATAAAAGCATCACCAGGGACGATAAACAGCATCATCACCACGCCGAAAGCCGCGCCGGAACTGATCCCCAGCACTTCCGGGCTGGACATCGGGTTACCGGTCAGTTTCTGGATCAGCGTTCCGGCTACCGCCAGCATCATCCCGGCCGCCAGGGCTGAAACCACTCGTGGCCAGCGCCAAGGCATCAGCGCCTGTAATTCACTGCCTACGCTCCAGTGCCAGCCGTGGGGGTTTTGCCCAAACATCAGCGCCACCGCAATCCCGGCCAATAGTAAAACGCTCCCCAGCAGGATCCATATCGGTAAGCGGCCACGTTCGACAGGCACTTTGTCGCCCAAATCCATCGGCGGCGGGGTTGCGCTGCTGCGTAAGCGTGGTAACAACCAAAGCAGCAACGGCGCACCAATCAGCGCCGTCGCCGCGCCGGTCGGGATTTCACGCCACACCAGCGTCAGCCAGATCATCACCTGATCGGTCAACCACAGCAGCAATGCCCCCAATAGCGGAGCCAACATCATGCGGTGGGCCAGACGGCGAGCTCCCAGCATCTTGGCCATCAACGGGGCAAATAGGCCGATAAAACCGATCACGCCGACCGCATTGACCAACATGGCGCTGAACACAATCGCCACCGCCAACGCCGCAAAGCGCGACATTGCCAGGCCCAGGCCCAGATTACGTGCCACGCCGTCATCCAGCCCTAACAGCGTTAATGGGCGGATCAATAACGCAGCCAGCACGGCAACCAGCAGCAAGCGCGGCAGGATAAACTGCACGGTCCCCCAATCCTGCTGATTTAGTGCACCGGTGCTCCACAGGAACAAGCCTTGCAGCTGATCGTAATTGAACAACGCCAGCAGACTATTGACTGCCCCGCAGTACAGCCCAAGTACCAGACCGGCCAGGATTAACATCACAGGCGACATCCGTTTTCCCCAGGCAACGCCGAACACCAGCCCACCGACCACAATGGCACCGACCATCGCCGCCAGCTGTCGGGTCAATTCGCCCCCAGGCAGCATCCACAACGTGGCAATCGTCAAGCCTAGCTGAGCCCCGGCAGCCACGCCAAGCGTGGCAGGTTCCGCCAAAGGATTACGTAATACCTGCTGGAACAGTACGCCGACCAATCCCAACCCTGCTCCCACCAGTAACGACACCGACAGGCGTGGCAACAGGCTGTAGTGGAACAGCATCTGATCGACATTGTCGATGTCTGGTTGTACCAAAGCCTGCGACCACTGCCCCCACGGCAGTTGATGCAGCAGGTTGAAGAACGTCAGGCCACCCGCCGCTGCCAGCAGTAACAGGATCAGCGCTATCGGCAAGATATGCAGGCGTGCACTCATGAGCGAGCCTCCTGCGCCTGCTCCAGCAAGCGGCAAAAACGCATGGCCGAAAGCGTAGCCCCGTAGAACCACACCGCTGGAACCTGCCGCAGTTGGCCCTGGCGGATAAATGGCAAGGCCTGCCACAACGGCGTCTTACTGACCTTATCCATCATGGCTTGATTACCATGATCGAGATAAATCGCTCGCGCATTTTTTATTGTCGCCAGGCGTTCGATCCCCACCACCGAGGTCCCCCAAAAGTTGGTTTCCCCCTGCCAGGCATTCTCGATGCCTAGCTGATCCATCACTTCCTGAAACAGACTCTTCTGGCCAATCACCAACACATGCCGAGGATCGAGCAAAGAAAACAGCAGCAGCGACTGTTGCCGATACCCCACCAGGCGGTTACGCGCCTCCAGCATGAAAGCATCAAACTGTTGCAGATGCTGGGTAGCCCGCGCCTCCAGACCTATCCGTTGTGCCAGCTGCAGCAACGAGTTTTTGCCCACGGTGAGCGGTTTACCGCTGCCGTCGTTAAAACCAAACTCCATGGTCGGGCCGATAGGCTGCAGTTTTTGTGGCGAAGGGCCATAGCCTTTGGAAAGCAGGATCAGAGAAGGTTTGAGTTGTTGCAACAGCTCCAGATTGGGTTCGGTACGTTGACCGACGTCGATCACCGAGTCCGGCAACCGAGGATCTTGTACCCACAGGTTGTAGTTGTGGATATCGGCAACCGCCTGCGGCATCACGCCCAGTGCGATCAGCAGCTCGACCGGTAGCCACTCCAATGCCGCGATCCGGGTGATATCGGGCAAGCCTGTCGCACGCGACGGTAAAGAGAACAACAGAGGCGATAATGCCATCGCCGTTAATAAACGCCGGCGCAGCGGGTCATGATGAAAATCGGCAGAGGTAGGCATTAATACACGAAGCTCACTGGTGCACCGCCACTTGGATGCGGCAATATGCCCATCGGGATGCCGTAGATCTGTTCCAACACCGGCCCTTGCATCAGTTCGAGCGATGACCCCTGGGCAATCATTTCGCCGCCGCGTAACGCCACCAGATGGTCGCAATAACGAGCCGCCATGTTGATGTCATGCAGCACTGCAATCACCGTCAGGCCGCGTTCATGGCTCAGGCGTTGGATCAACGCCAGCACTTCAACCTGATGGGCAATATCCAACGCCGAGGTCGGTTCATCCAGCAACAAACAACGGCTATCCTGCGCGACCATCATCGCCAGCCAGGCCCGTTGGCGTTCGCCACCGGAGAGGCTGTCTACCAGGCGGTTGGCAAAGGGTTTCAGCCCCACCAACCCGATCGCCTCTTCCACCAGCTCGCGATCGCCAGCCTTGAAACGGCCTAACGCACCGTGCCACGGGTAGCGGCCGATGGCGACCAGTTCGCGCACCGTCATCCCTTCCGCTGCGGGCAATTGCTGCGGCAAATAGGCCACTTGGCGAGCAAAGGCTTTGCTATCCCATTGGCCCAGCGGTTGCCCATTAAGCAATGCCTGGCCAGAGGTAGGATTTTGGTGACGACCAAAGATTTTCAGCAGCGTGGATTTGCCGGAGCCATTATGACCAATCAATCCACACACTTTGCCTTGAGGAAAGGCCAATGACAGCGGCTGTAACAGCACCCGCCCTGGCACGGCAAAGCTCACGCGGTCGAGCTGGAAAGTAGCATCGCGATTAAGGTGTTTATCCTGCATAGGCCCTGCTTGGCAGGGAGCGACCAAAGGCCGCCCCCATTAGCCGATTAGAAACTGAAGGTTGCCGTGGCGACCACTTGACGTTCTGCCCCCCAGAAACAGCCATAGGTGGCGAAACAGCTAGAGACATACTCTTTATCAAACAGATTGTTAACGTTAAGCGCTACGGAAGAACCTGGCAGGTTGAAGCGCGCCAAATCATACTTGACCACGGTATTCCACACGGTGTAATCCGGCACTTTGAAGGTGTTGGCTTCGTCACCATAGGTCGAGCCGGTATAACGCACACCCGCGCCCAGCGTCAGACCACTCAATGCCGTTTCGTGGAAGGTATAATCTCCCCACAGCGAGGCCATATGCTTAGGAATGATCGCCGGCGTATTGCCTTTGTTGGTGGTGTCTGCAGTGTATTCAGCATCGGTATAGGTATAAGACGCCAGCAGGTTGACGTTAGCCGTCAGTGCCGCTTTGCCTTCCAACTCTACGCCGCGAGAGCGGATCTCCCCGGTTTGCTGCTGGAACCAACCTTTATCGGCATGCTCAACATCCGTGACCAGGTTATTTGACTTGGTCAGTTGATAGAGGGCAATGGTGGCTGAGACAGGGCGATCTTTTGGCATGTACTTCACACCAGCTTCATACTGTTCGCCTTTGGAAGGCACAAAGGCCTTGCCGTCAAAACCTGCGCCCACGTTCGGCTCGAAGGATTGTGCGTAGCTGACATATGGCGAGATGCCGTTGTCGAACAGATAGTTCAGGCCGATGCGATTGGTAGACTGGTGGTCTTTCTGCTCACTGTAGGGGATCGTAGCCGCTTCAGTGCGATCCTCAACGGTGCTTTTTGCCCAGTCATAACGCGTACCGGCTGTCAGGATCCACTGGTTCCACTCGGCCTGTTCCTGCAGGTAAATACCCACCTGCCGTTGGCCATTGACCTTACTGGTTGGGTTTAACGCTCCCTTGGTATAATTTCCAAACTGCGGGTTGGCTAGATCCAGTGGACTCGCCACACCCCAGCCGCCCTGAATATCGTTACTCATGCGCATAAAATCTACGCCAGCCAGCAACGTATGATCCACGCGGCCAGTAGCAAACTTGGCCTGGCCCTGGGTATCGACGCTGAAGTTATTCAGACGCTCATCCGAAGCGATATAGTTACGGTTGAGGGTCGTATTGTCTGCATTGACCCCGGTGCCATAGATATTGTTCTGGTTGGTATGCAACTGCATATAACGCAGGTTCTGGCGTACGGTCCAGGTATCATCGAAATCATGGGAGAAGCTGTAACCAAACATGCGCGTCTGGCGCGAATAGAAGTTACTCTTTTCACCTTCGTTGAAGCTGGTTGGCAGCTTGCCATAAGGCGCGTTAACCACCGTTCCCTGCATCGGTAACCAGCCGTAGTAGCCGAGGTTAGGATCGTTTTGCAGGTAAGAATACAGCGTCAGGTTGGTATGCTCATCGGGCTGCCAACTGAATGAAGGCGCAATGGTATAGCGTTTTTCCTTGGCCATCTCCTGCTGAGCGTCAGCGTCTTTGGCCAACCCGGTCAGGCGGAAGGAATACTTGCCGTCATCATCCAATGCATTACTGAAATCAAAGCCAGTCTGGAACAGGTTATCTGTACCCATTTTAAATTGGATTTCTTTCAGCGGTTCCGTGGTTGGGCGCTTGCTGATCAGCGAGATAATCCCACCCGGGCTGCTTTTACCGTAAAGCACGGAAGAAGGCCCGCGCAGCACTTCGGCCCGCTCGAGGAAATAAGGATCGATTACGGCTTCGTTAAAATAGTCGCCTTGCAGCTTCAATCCGTCCAGATAGATATTCTGGTTGACCGAGCCAAAACCACGAATATAAACCGCATCATAGACGTTGGAGCTGCCGCGGCTGCCCACCATCACACCGGGGGTGAAGCCTAACGCTTCTTTCACCGAGGAAGGCTGCATAACGTCCATTTGTTCACGCGTGACCACCGATACCGATTGAGGGGTCTTCACTAGCGGCGTATCCGTTTTGGTGCCGGTCGCGCTGCGTTTCGCCACGATGGTGCCAACTGGGCCCCAGGCGCTTTCCTGTGAAGCACCACCGTTGCCGCCCCCTACCACCGTAATAGTATCGGCATCTGCGGCAGCCGTCGTCTGAGCAGCAACCGCAGGCAAGGTTAGCGTAGCCGCGATCGTGGCAGCCAAAACGCTTACGGGGAACAAGCCAGATCTGGCTGGTGATGAGGGATGACGCTTGGTCGGCATGTCTGGTTTCTCTGATGTAGTTTGATAACGAATGTGAACGATAATAATTATTATAAGCGCGGCATTTTATGCAGAAGGCTAACGGAACTGCAAGCGTATTTCGGCCGTAAAAAGGCTATGGGATTGGCGCGGTAACCGCATTAACAGAGTGGAAATAAAACCGACAACAAAAAAAGGAAAGCCCGTAACAGAACGCTACGGGCTTGATAACGCGGTAAAATCAAATGATAAATATGCTTAACATAACGGCTGTGGTTTATTTGCCAAACATATCTTTTATCCAGCCAGCAACGCCGTCGGCATCTTTCTGTTCGCCAGCTTGCTGCTGCTGAGTTTGTTGCTGCTCGGCCTGGCTTGCCTGGCATAGCCCCTGCGGGTTTTCAGTCCAAACCGGGATGGTGCGCCAACTGCTGCCACTACAGATAAAGTTACCGGCAGAATCAATACCCATCTGGCTAATGCCTTCCGGTTGTTGCAGCTTCAGCACCAGCGGCGTCTGGTTTTCCAGATAGCGTCGATACAGCGTCAAGGCGCCGTTGGCACCGGTCAGCTTGGCCGGGCCGTTATTGTCACGCCCTACCCAGGCAATCGCCACTTCCTTACCGTCGATACCGGCAAACCAGCTGTCACGCAGATCGTTAGTGGTACCGGTTTTAGCGGCCAGGTTGTAATTAGGGAACTTGACCGACAGCGAACGGGACGTCCCGCGTGCCACACCCTGCTGCATAGCGTACAGCGTCAGGTAAGCCGCCTGTGCTGGCACCATACGTTCCGCCTGCGGGAAGCTCTGATACAACACTGTACCGTCTTCCGCAATCACCGAACGCACGGCAGACAGTGGCGCACGGTTACCCCCGCTGGCGATGGTCTGGTATTCCTGTGCCACTTCCATCGGCGTCAGGCCAATGGCCCCCAGCAACATG
The DNA here is from genome assembly GCF_046269175.1 of Serratia sp. J2. Taxonomy (NCBI): domain Bacteria; kingdom Pseudomonadati; phylum Pseudomonadota; class Gammaproteobacteria; order Enterobacterales; family Yersiniaceae; genus Serratia; species Serratia sp. J2. The sequence continues at coordinate 218,052 of NZ_JBKABN010000002.1, read as the reverse complement.
GAAGGCATTGGAGTAATCGCCGATTTAGGAATACCCAGTTTTTGCAGGGTAGCGCTGATCTGATCCAGCCCCACCGACATCCCCAGGTTGACCGTTGGCACGTTGAGCGAGTTGGCCAACGCATCCACCAGCATCACTCGGCCACGGAACTGACGATCGTAGTTATTCGGCTGCCACGAACTGCCATTAGACAGTTTGATCGACAGCGGCTGATCGGCCAGCCAGGTATTGAGCCGATACTTATCCGGTTCCGACAGCGCGGTCAGATAGGTTGGAGGCTTGGCCAGTGACCCTACCAGACGGCGCGCCTGCAGCGCACGGTTAAAGCCGGCAAACTGAGGATCGGCACCGCCCACCATGGCACGAACCTCTCCGGTAAAGCGATCGACAATCACCATCGCCGCTTCCAGATCGTTCAGGTGACGCGCAGCACGCAGCGCCGGGATACCGTCTTCCACCGCCTTCTCGGCCGCATCCTGTGAAACCGGATCCAGCGTAGTGAAGATCTTCACCCCGGAAAGATCGTTAACCTTATCACCCAGCTTTGCCTGCAACTCCTGACGCACCAACTGCATAAACGCAGGCTGCGGTGAAATCACCCCACCTTTCGGCTGTACGCCCAGCGGACGAGCACTCAGCATGTTGTACAGCTCAGCGTCGATCACCCCCTGGTTCTGTAACAGCTTGAGCACCAGGTTACGACGCTCCAGCGCCAGCGTTGGGTTACGCCAAGGGTTATACAGCGAGGCCCCTTTCACCATGCCCACCAGCAGCGCCTGCTGATCCAGACTCAGTTCATCGACTGGGCGACCAAAGTAGTACAGGCTGGCCAACGGGAAGCCACGGATCTGATCGCTACCGCTCTGGCCGAGATACACCTCGTTCAGATAAAGCTCCAGAATACGGTCTTTGCTATAACGGTAATCCACCAGCAAAGCCATGTAGGCTTCGTTGACCTTACGCCACAGCGAACGCTCGTTGGTCAGGAACAGGTTTTTTACCAGTTGCTGAGTCAAGGTACTGCCACCCTGCACCGCACGCCCGGCTGTCAGGTTGGCCACCACGGCACGGCCAATGGAGTAAAAGCTGATACCATCATGCTCGTAGAAATGGCGGTCTTCGGTAGCGATTAGCGTGTCGACCAGCAGATCAGGGAAACCAGAGCGCGGCACAAACAGGCGTTGCTCGCCATTCGGCGATTGCAGCATGGTGATCAGGCGCGGATCGAGGCGGAAGAAGCCAAAGTTACGCTGATTTTCCATGTTGACGATTTTCGCCAAGCCATTGTTTTGGAAATCGAGGCGAGCGTGGATCTGGCCTTCTTTGCCATCCGGGAAATCAAACGGGCGGCGCAGCATCTCGATGCTGTTGGCCTGCACGGTAAACTCTCCAGGCCGGGTCATGCGGCTGACCTGGCGATATTGCATCCCTTCCAGCAGGGCAACCATTTCTTTCTTGCTGTAAGGCATACCCGGCTCAAGGTTGACCATGCGGCCATACACCGCCGCCGGTAGCTGCCAGACTTTGCCATCGATGCGGCTACGGATCTGGGAATCCAGATAAACTCCGTAGATCGCCAGCAGCACCGCAATCACCAGGAACAGTTTTATCAGCAGGCCGAGCCAACGGCGCTTTTTACGCGGCGACTTCGCTTTTACCTTGGGCGGCATGCGTTGTTCCTCTTCGTCGTCATCGTACTCATCATCGTCATACTCATCCTGATACTCGTCTTCTTCATAATCGTCGTCACGCTGACGACGCGCCGGTTTACGCGGCACATTACGTTTTGGTTGTTTGCCTTTGCGCCCGATGGGCTCGCGGTCATCCCCAGCCATTGCGGTTCTTCTCCACGCTTGCAGCACTCTATACCCTATGGATTTCAAGCTGTAGCCAGGCGACAAGCTATCTCATCCCCAGGAGCTTACTTTTGGGTAAGTGACTGGGCTGTGATAGCGCAGGTAACAACGCTGCAGCTTGAAAGACGACGGGTCCGTTATTTTGTCGCTTAATCTGTCCCTAAGCCATCTGGCTGAACAGAAGAAACATCTGAATTCGTTACTGGTATTTCTTGGTGCGCCGGGTGGGGGCGGTATTGGCCGGGTCGTCTGGCCATACGTGCTTGGGATAGCGCCCCTTCATTTCCTTTTGCACCTCGCGGTACGCCCCTTGCCAGAAAGCGGCCAGATCGCCGGTGATCTGCAATGGCCGGTGCGCCGGAGAGAGTAACTCAAGCACCACCGGGATGCGACCCTCAGCCAACGTTGGGCTATGCTGTTCACCAAACATCTCCTGTAAACGCACCGCCAATACCGGCGGTTTATCGGCATCGTAGCGGATTGGTAAACGACTGCCGGTCGGCACAGCATAATGAGTTGGCAGGGCATTATCCAGCCGTTGCTTTTGCTGCCAGTTCAACCGGCGGGCCAAGGCTTCAGCGATATTGACCTGCTTTAATCCGCGCAGATCGCGTACGCCGCTCAATGACGGCAGCAACCAGCTTTCCAGGGAGTCGAGCAACGTCTCGTCATCCACTGGCGGCCACTCGGCCTCTGGCAACCAACGCTGGGCACAGTGTAAACGCAGGCGCAACTGTTCGGCAGCGGTATCCCAATCAAGCACGGCCAATCCCTGGGCGCGGACCCAGTTTATCAGTGCCTGTTGCAGTTCCTCTTCCGCCGGTTTGGCCAGCGGCTGAGCCCGCAGCGTTAAGCGGCCTATCTGTTGGCGCTTCCAGGCCCGCAGGGTGCCCTTTTCTTCATCCCACTCGACGGCGGTCTGGCTGCTGACAATCTCAGGCAACCGAGCCACCAGCGCATCAATTTCGATCGGTAACGCCAGCAGGATGCGGGCATCCGGGCTGTTATGGCCTTGCAGCAGGCTGGGAATAATCAACCAGGGAGCCCTGGAGAGCGCTTCATCCTGATCCATCGCCGCGCCCAGGCCATTGGCCAACAGATAGCGGCCATCCTGTCCACGCCGTTGGGCGATACGATCGGCAAATGCCTGCGCCAGCAAAGGGGCGGCCAGACCAACGTCAATCTGTCCGCTTTTTTGCGGTAAGCGCTTACTTAATTGGTTTGCCCGGCGCTGCCAATGCGGCTGTGGGCGGCTCAGCCAATAGCCGATATCCATCTGCCCGCTGCGTGGCGGTTCCTCCAGCAGGGCAGCCAACATCGCCGCCGTGGCTACTCCATCGGCTCCCATCTTGGCACCGGCACACAGCATGGCCGCCAGTCTGGGTTCGCACCCCAACCCGGCCATTTGGCGACCAATGGCTGTGAGCTTCTCGCCGTCATCGATAGCTGCCAGGGTATGTAATAAACGGCGAGCAGCAGCTAATGCCGCCAACGGTGGCCGATCGAGCCAGGTAAGTTGATCCACATCCACACAGCCCCATTGCAGCAGCTCTAGCCAGAAGCTGGCCAGATCGCTTTGCAGGATCTCCGGTTCCGCATGTTCCGCAGCGCGCTCCGCCTGCTCTTTGGCAAACAGATGCCAGCAAATTCCGGGTTCCAAGCGCCCGGCACGCCCGGCGCGCTGGATCATCGAAGCCTGGCTGATGCGCTGGGTGACCAATCGCGTCAGGCCATTACGGACGTCATAACGCGCTACTCGCTCCAGCCCGCTGTCGACGACCAGGCGGATGCCTTCAATGGTCAAGCTGGTTTCGGCAATATTGGTCGCCAACACCACTTTACGCCGCCCGTGCTGCGCCGGTTGGATCGCCTTTTGCTGCTGTGTCAGCGGCAATGCGCCATACAGCGGACAGAGATCGGTATCCGCTGGCACCTCGCCAATGAGCCGTTCCTGCACGCGGTTAATCTCCGCCACGCCAGGCAGAAATAACAACAGCGAACCTGATTGCTCAGCCAATAGGCGCTTTACCGCCGAGGCAACGCCATCCTCCAACCGCTGGTGACTAGGTAATGGCTGGTACTGCCGTTCAACCGGGTAGCTTCGTCCTTCTGACACCACCACCGGCGCTTGCGGCAGCAGTTGTGACAAGCGCGCATTATCCAGCGTCGCCGACATGATCAGCAGTTTCAGATCGTCACGCAGGCCCTGTTGCACATCCAGCAGCAAGGCTAAAGCCAGATCGGCCTGTAAACTTCGCTCGTGGAATTCATCAAGAATAATCAACGAGACGCCCTGCAGTTCAGCGTCCTGCTGCAACATGCGGGTGAGAATGCCTTCGGTCACCACCTCCAGCCGCGTCTGCGGCCCGCTTTTGCTCTCGGCACGCATGCGATAGCCCACGGTCTGGCCCGGTTCTTCACCCAGCTGTTGCGCCAAGCGATACGCGACGTTTTTTGCCGCCAGCCGCCGTGGTTCCAGCATGATGATACGTCCCGGCAGCCCAGCTTTTGCCAGGATCTGCAACGGCAGCCAGGTGGATTTCCCGGCACCGGTGGGGGCATGCAACAACACCTGCGGGGCAGATTGCAGTGCGGCAAGCAGCTCATCAAGAACCGCGCTGATGGGCAATGAGGACACAAAACTCTCCCTGGGGTAGTTAATGGACGGCGCACATTGTAGCATTACGCCCCGTGTTTCATTGATATTCCGGGGTTCCATGTCCAGTTCGCGCCGCCTGTTCTTTGCCTTGTCGCTACCCGATGCCTTGCAGCAGCAGGTGATCCGCTGGCGTGCCGAGGCATTTAAACCCGAAGATGGCCGCCCGGTAGCCGCCGCCAATCTGCATCTGACGCTGGCCTTTCTCGGCGAGGTCAGCGCACAGAAAGAACAGGCACTAAAAACGCAGGCAGGGCGTATCGCACAGACGGGTTTTAGCCTCAATCTGGACGATCTTGGCCACTGGCCGCGCCCCGGAGTGGTGTGGCTGGGCAGCAAACGCCCCCCACGCGCGCTGTTGCAGTTGGCGGAGTTGTTGCGTTCGCAAGCGGCCCGCAGCGGTTGTTATCAAAGCCCGTTGCCGTTTCATCCCCATATCACGTTATTGCGGGCTGCAACCCAACCGGTCGCTATTCCTCCTGGCACGCCGGGTTGGCCGTTCAACGCCAGCCATTTCTCTCTCTACCAATCGTCGTTTGAACAGGGCCGCACCCGCTATCACGAATTAGAGCAGTGGCCACTCGGCCCACAGGATAAATCATGATCTTTGACCCACCGCTAAAACCGGCCACGCTCATCAAGCGCTACAAACGTTTTCTGGCCGATGTGATCACCCCTGAAGGCGAAACCTTTACCCTGCACTGCGCCAACACCGGCGCCATGACCGGCTGTGCTTCGCCAGGGGACACTGTGTGGTACTCCACTTCGGATAACGCCAAACGCAAATATGCCCACAGTTGGGAGCTGACGCATACCCAGGCAGGCGACTGGATCTGCGTCAACACCCTGCGGGCCAACACTCTGGTTCGTGAAGCCATTGAGCAGAATATAATCAGTGAATTATCCGGTTACAGTAAAATCACCGGCGAAGTGAAATATGGCGGCGAAAACAGCCGTATCGATTTGTTATTACAGGCAGAAAACCGGGTTGACTGCTATATTGAAGTTAAGTCAGTCACACTATTGCAACATCAACAGGGCTACTTCCCTGATGCCGTAACGCTGAGAGGGCAGAAGCATCTGCGTGAGTTGCAAAACGTGGTTGAACAAGGGCAGCGGGCGGTGCTGTTCTTTGCCGTGTTACACAGCGGCATCGATCGGGTCACCCCAGCAAATCATATAGATGAGCATTATGCGGTGCTACTAGCGCAGGTTCAGCAGTTGGGAGTAGAAGTTGTTTGTTACGGGGCAAAATTATCACCTGACGGTATCTCGCTAAGCGCTAAGTTACCGTTTTTTATTGGCTAGCGGTGCCGGGCACAAATAAATCGACAACCGGATATTGCGTCGCCAAATACGCCTTCCTTCACACCATTGTCAAGCAGGCGACAGGAATAATTGCCATCCCTCTTCCCTTCTGTTATTTATAGCGGCCTGTTTTTCCCCCGTATTGGGGATTCGACATACCCTACTAGCATTAAAGGGTATAGTGCGTGTGTATGTAGGAGAAGCAATATGCAAGAAGGGCAAACCCGTAAAACCTCGTCCTTGAGCATTCTCGCCATCGCTGGGGTGGAGCCGTATCAAGAGAAACCGGGCGAAGAGTACATGAACGACGCCCAGTTGACGCATTTCAGGCGCATCCTTGAAGCATGGCGCAACCAACTCAGGGACGAAGTCGATCGTACCGTGTCGCATATGCAAGAAGAGGCAGCCAACTTCCCCGATCCGGCAGACCGTGCCACTCAGGAAGAAGAGTTCAGCCTCGAACTGCGTAACCGTGACCGCGAGCGCAAACTGATCAAAAAGATCGAGAAAACGCTGAAGAAAGTAGAAGACGATGATTTCGGCTTCTGCGAGTCTTGCGGCGTGGAGATTGGCATTCGTCGCCTTGAAGCGCGTCCGACTGCCGATTTGTGCATCGACTGCAAGACGTTGGCCGAAATCCGCGAAAAGCAGATGGCCGGCTAAGCAGTTGTTACCTCCTGCGGCGCGTGCCAATAACGCGCGCCGCACAGAGTTAAGGGAAGTAATCCCTTCAGATATGCTAGCAAGTCACTATGTGGGGCGCTTTGCCCCATCGCCTTCCGGGGATCTGCATTTCGGTTCGCTGATTGCCGCTCTGGGAAGCTACCTCCAGGCTCGTGCTCAACGCGGGCAATGGCTGGTACGTATTGAAGATATCGACCCTCCGCGCGAAGTCGCCGGAGCTGCCGGGCGTATCTTATCCGCACTCGAACACTATGGTCTCCACTGGGACGGCCAGGTCATCTATCAATCCCAACGCTCTGAAGCTTACCGTGCGACCCTTGATTGGCTACAACGCCAGGATCTCAGCTATTACTGCACCTGTACCCGCAGCCGCATCCAGCAGATCGGCGGTTTGTATGATGGCCATTGCCGCCAGTTACGGCTTGGCCCGCAGGGTGCCGCGATCCGCTTACGTCAATCAAACCCGGTATATGCCTTCCACGATCGGTTGCAGGGCGAGCTTCGGGCCGATCAAGCGCTGGCACAGGAAGATTTCATCATCCGCCGCCGCGATGGCCTGTTTGCCTACAATCTGGCGGTGGTGATCGACGATCATTTTCAAGGCGTGACCGAAATCGTCCGCGGTGCCGACCTGATCGAACCCACAGTGCGCCAGATTGCGCTGTATCAGCAACTACAGGCACCGGTTCCCGCCTATGTGCATTTGCCGCTGGCGCTGGGGAACAACGGCATTAAACTGTCAAAGCAAAATCACGCCCCTGCGCTGCCCACTGGCGATCCACGGCCAGTACTGGTTGCTGCCCTGAAGTTTCTGCACCAACCGCTGCCGGAAAACTGGCAAGATCTTGATCTGCCGTTATTATTGAGCTGGGCGGTTGAGCATTGGCAGTTGGCAAATGTGCCACGTCAGCAAGCGATCCCGCAGTGTGAAAACACAACGGCATTCTCAAAACAGCTGGGGTAAGCTATGATTAGCCGCTATTTTTTTGTTAGCGCCATTTTTATCCGTCACTATCGAGGTGTACCATTTTTACCCGAGTAGCCAATTTCTGCCGTAAGGTACTAATCCGCGATGACAAGTTGACCCGCGAAGATGCGCCGGCCAGCGATAAAAACCAAGTCCGCGAAGAAAGCGCGCCTGCAGAACCGTTAGCAACAACGCCACCGCGCTCAACCGAGAGCGGCAGAGAGACACCTGCCCGCCGTCCAGCGCCGCGTAAACGCCCGCCATTTGTAGCCGCAGAGGGAACGCGCTCAATGACCGTTATCCCCCGCGATCAACATGCGATCTCGCGCAAAGATATCAGCGAAAACGCGCTGAAAGTGCTGTATCGCCTGAATAAATCCGGTTACGAAGCCTATCTGGTCGGCGGCGGTGTACGCGATCTGTTGCTCGGCAGAAAGCCGAAAGATTTCGACATTACTACCAACGCCACCCCAGAGCAGGTGCGTAAACTGTTCCGCAACTGCCGCCTGGTCGGCCGCCGTTTCAGGCTGGCGCACGTGATGTTCGGGCCGGAAATCATCGAAGTCGCCACCTTCCGTGGCCACCACGAACAGAGTCAGGAATCTGACAAGAACTCCTCCCAGCAGGCCCAGAACGGCATGCTGCTGCGCGATAACATCTTCGGTACCATCGAAGACGATGCCCAGCGCCGCGATTTCACCATCAACAGCCTGTATTACGGCGTAGCCGACTTTGCCCTGCGTGATTACGTCGGTGGCATGCGCGATCTGCAACAGGGCGTGATCCGCCTGATCGGCGATCCGGAAACCCGCTACCGTGAAGATCCGGTGCGTATGCTGCGCGCAGTGCGCTTTGCCGCCAAGTTGGACATGACCATCAGCGAAGAAACCGCCGAGCCTATTCCACGCCTGGCCTCGCTGCTGCACGAAATCCCACCTGCACGCCTGTTTGAAGAAGCGCTGAAGCTGCTGCAAACGGGTTACGGTTACCAGACCTACCTGAAGCTGTGTGAATATCAGCTGTTCCAGCCGCTGTTCCCATTGATCGCGCGTAACTTCACGCCGAATCACGACACGCCGATGGAGCGCATTCTGGAGCAGGTATTGAAAAATACCGATCACCGCCTGCAAAACGACAAGCGCGTCAACCCGGCGTTCCTGTTTGCCGCCATGCTGTGGTACCCACTGCTGGAGCACGCACAGAAACTGGCGCAGGAAAGCGGCCTGGCCTATTACGACGCCTTTGCGCTGGCCATGAACGACGTGCTGGACGAAGAGTGCCGTTCACTGGCAATCCCCAAACGAATCACTACACTGGTACGTGACATCTGGCAACTGCAGTTACGCCTGTCCCGTCGTCAGGGCAAGCGTGCGCACAAGCTGATGGAACACCCTAAATTCCGTGCGGCGTATGATTTGCTGGCACTGCGTGCCGAAGTGGAAAACAACCCGGAGATGCTGCGTCTTGCCGAATGGTGGGATGAGTTCCAGGTGGCCACCGCGGCCCGCCAGAAAAACATGTTGAGCACGCTAGGCGAAGATCCGGCACCGCGTAGGGCTCGTCAACGCCGCCCACGCCGCAGGACTCCAAATAACGAAGGAGCATAATGATCCGCGTTTATATCGCGCTGGGTAGCAATCTGGCGCAACCTTTGCAACAGGTGAATACCGCGCTGGAGGCGTTGGAGCATATTCCACGCACCCGTCTGATCGCTTGTTCACCGCTGTACCGCACCAAGCCGCTGGGGCCACAGAACCAGCCGGATTATCTCAACGCGGTGGTGGCACTGGATACCCAGTTGCCACCGGAACAGCTACTCGATCACACCCAGGCGATAGAACGTAATCAGGGCCGAGTGCGCAAAGATGAACGCTGGGGCCCTCGCACGCTGGATCTGGATATGATGCTGTACGGCGATCTGGTGATCGACACCGATCGTCTCACGGTGCCCCATTATGGCCTGAAACAACGTGAATTTATGCTCTACCCGCTGGCGGATATCGCTCCGGATCTGGTCTTCCCAGATGGTGAAACGCTGGCAGAGTGCCTGCAACGTGTGCCAAAAAACGGCATGACGCTGTGGCATCAGCCCAAGGCTTGAATACCGCCCCCAGACAAGGTTATCGTTGCGATAAACCCACCCTCCTGCCGATTGGCAAAGCTAACACGTAGCCCATGCAGGCTGGCAATCCGCTGCACAATAGACAAGCCCAGCCCGCTTCCCGTCTGTTCTTGCCCCGGTGGGCGATAAAAGCGCTCCCCCAGTCTTTCCAGATGCTCAGCCGTGACGCCAGGACCATCGTCCTCCACCGTCAGTTGCCGCTGGCTAAGCGTGACCGTAACCGTGCCACCGGCCGGAGTGTAACGTACCGCATTGTCCACCAGATTGCGTACCAACAGCGATAACAGCAGCGGCTGGCCCGATAATGCAGGAGGTTCGCCCTGCTGCTGGTAACGCAGTGTGATCCCGGAGGTATGCGCCTGTCGATCCAGCTCCGCCAGGGTCATCGGCACCCATTGGCACCAGTCGACCAAGGCCAGATCGTGCAAATCGGCGAGCGAGTCCAGCCGGGACAAGGTGAGCAGTTGATCCACCAGGCGCGTGGCTCGATCGATACCCACCGTCAGGTTGTTCACCGCATGTTCACGCATGGGCACATCGTCTCCCGCCAGTTGCACCACCTCGGTCTGTACCCGCAATGCGGCCAATGGGCTGCGCAACTCATGGGCAGCATCCGAAGTAAACCGACGCTCACGCACCAACAGGCTATTAATGCGCGTAAACAACGTATTGAGCGCCTCGACCAGCGGACGCACCTCGCTAGGTACCTGATGTACATTCAGCGGCGTAGCGTCGTCTGGGGCTCGTTTACGCAGGCTGGCGGCCACCTCACGCAGCGGTCTTAGCTCGCGGCCTACCATCAGGGCAATCAACAACATCAGGATCGGCAACGTCACCAGCCAGGGCAGCAACTGCCCCATCACCAACCCCAACGCCATATCATGCCGATAATCCCATTCCTGGCCGACCACAATACGGTAACGGCCATCCGGGCTGGTGAGCCATAGCAACCGCCAGCTGTCGCTATCTCCTTTGCGTTGACCATCGACAAACCCTTGCCGCTCGCCGTCAAACTGAAAATCCTCACCGTTCTCACCGTCATTGAGCAGCATGCGTCCATCGTGGGAAAAGATGGCGAACGCCAACGCATCATCGTCCTGCTCTCCGCGTTTACCGTGGTTCAGCATCTTCTTGGTTTTCGGCAGACTGCGCACTTGCTGATTAGCCAGTAAATCCCCCAGATCGGCGGTCGCCAGCCGTTTGGCAAACAGCATCTGTTGGGTGTCGAACACTTCGTTGATATTGTGGCGCGTCATCATCCACGCCACCACGCTGGCAGAGCACCAGGTCAGCAATGCCAGCAGGCTGAAGATCAGGATCAGCCGCAACCGCAAACTCAATGACTTCACGGCTCATCCCCCAGCGTGTAGCCCACGCCATGTACGGTGCGGATAAAGCCGTTACCCAGCTTGCGCCGCAGATGATGGATATGGACCTCAACCGCGTTACTGCTCACGTCATCATCCCAGTTATACAGTTTTTCCTGGATCAGCGGCCGTGCCAGCACGCGCCCCTTGTTGTGCAGAAACAATTCCAGCACCGCCAGTTCGCGTGGGGTCAGCGTTACGGGTTCACCGTTGCAGCTCACGCTGCGCGATGCGGCATCAAACACCAGGTTGCCATGGACCAGTTGGGGCGTCAGTTGCCCATGGCGGCGACGGATCAACGCCTGTAAACGCGCGGCAACCTCCGTCAGGGCAAAAGGCTTGCACAGGTAATCGTCGGCTCCGCTTTGCAAGCCGCTGACACGCTGTTCCAGTGCGTCACGCGCTGTCAGGATCAGCACCGGCACATCCTGTCCGGCCTGACGCCACTGGCGCAGCAAATCCAACCCGTCCAACCCCGGCAAGCTGAGATCGAGGATCACCGCATCATAAGGAGCGCTATCCAGAGCGTTCTTTCCGATGATGCCATCGGTGAACCAGTCGAGGTTAAACCCCAGCTTGGTCAAGCCCGCCTTGATGCCATCACCGATCAGTTTGTCGTCTTCAATCAACAGAATTCTCATGGACTCTCCCTCTAGACAGACCATTACATCATAAGCTTCTTAAGAACATCTTAACCATCAGCATCGGAGCTACCCACCCCTGAAGGGTTACAGTAGAATGACAGCACTTTTTACCACCGTGCTACAAATCCAGGCCGCGCGGTTACTGCAGGAGACGTTGTGATGAAACCTACCACCCTGAGCCATTTACGCCAGTGGAAGCAGGAGCAGCGCAAGTTTGCGACTATTACCGCCTACGATGCCAGCTTTGCCCAGCTGTTTGAAGAACAAGGTATTAAAGTATTGCTGGTCGGCGACTCGCTGGGAATGACGCTGCAAGGGCATGACTCAACGCTGCCGGTAACCGTGGCCGACGTGGCTTACCATACCCGCGCGGTACGCCGTGGGGCACCAGCCAGCCTGCTGTTGGCCGACCTGCCTTTCATGAGTTACGCCACGCCAGAGCAAGCCTGCCAAAGCGCGGCCGAGGTGATGCGCGCTGGGGCCAACATGGTCAAAATAGAAGGCGGCAGTTGGCTCTGCGAAACGGTGAAAATGCTCACGGAGCGCGCCGTCCCCGTCTGTGGCCATCTTGGCCTCACGCCACAATCCGTCAACGTGTTTGGCGGCTACAAGGTGCAGGGGCGCGATGAGTTGGCGGCCAAGCAACTGCTGATCGACGCCCAGAATCTGGAGCTGGCCGGTATGCAGTTGCTGGTGCTGGAGTGCGTACCAACCGAACTGGCCCGCCAGGTTACCGAAGCCTTGTCGATCCCGGTGATCGGTATTGGTGCCGGCAATGCTACCGATGGTCAGATCCTGGTGATGCATGACGCCTTGGGGATCACCGGCGGCCATACCCCTAAATTTGCCAAAAACTTTCTGGCGCAGGGCGGCGATATTCGCGGCGCCGTGCAGCTGTATATTCGGGAAGTCGAGCAAGGTATTTATCCCGACGAAGAGCACTCGTTCAACTGAGTGACCGGCCACGATTGATAGCTAACTAGCTTATCCCTCAACACCGAGGAGTTATGGAATGGTAATTATCGAAACCCTGCCACTGCTGCGCCAACAGATCCGCCGCTGGCGGCAAGAGGGCAAACGCGTTGCGCTGGTGCCCACCATGGGCAATCTGCATGAAGGCCATATGACGCTGGTGGAAGAAGCCCGCGCCCGTGCCGACGTGGTGGTAGTGAGCATTTTCGTTAACCCGCTGCAGTTCGAACGCGCAGACGATCTGGAGCGCTATCCGCGCACCTTGCAGGAAGACTGTGAAAAGCTCAATCGGCGTAATGTCGAGTTGATCTTCGCCCCTGCCCCGGCCGAAATTTACCCCAAAGGGCTGGAAGAACACACCAGCGTTGATGTACCGGTGATCTCCACCATGTTGGAAGGCGCCAGCCGCCCGGGCCACTTCCGTGGAGTCTCCACCATCGTCAGCAAACTGTTCAATCTGATCCAGCCGGACCTGGCCTGCTTTGGCGAGAAGGATTATCAGCAGTTGGCGTTGATCCGCAAGATGGTGGCGGATATGGGCTATGACATTGATATCGTTGGCGTGCCGACGGTGCGGGCCAAAGACGGGCTGGCGCTAAGCTCTCGCAACGGTTATCTCACCGCAGAAGAACGCAAGGTCGCACCGCAGTTGAGCAAAATCATGAACGCCCTGGCGGAGCAGCTAGGCAACGGTGAACGCCACGTCGAAGAGCTGCTGGCACAGACCGCCGAGAAGCTGCGCGAGGCAGGTTTCACCCCAGACGAGCTGTTTATTCGCGATGCCGACACGCTGCAACCGCTGGGCGTAGAAAGCCGCCGGGCCGTGGTGCTGATGGCCGCCTGGTTGGGTAAAGCCCGCCTGATCGATAATCAGCAAGTCGATCTGACGCAGTAAGCCATTTGTTATACAGTCGTTGCCGTTTTTACCCGGTTGGCGGTAGACTGATCGGGTTTTCGGTGACGATAAATATTGCAAGGAAGCAGCTCTTCTTCAGCCGCCTGAAAAGGCCGATATTCAGTTAGGTAACGCTATGATACGTACTATGTTGCAAGGCAAGCTGCATCGGGTGAAAGTGACTCAGGCTGACCTGCACTACGAAGGCTCCTGCGCCATTGACCAGGATTTTCTGGAAGCCGCCGGGATCCTGGAATATGAAGCGATCGATATTTACAACGTGGATAACGGCCAACGTTTCTCCACCTATGCCATCGCCGCCGAACGCGGTTCGCGCATTATCTCGGTCAACGGTGCGGCCGCCCGCTGTGCCTGCGTAGGTGACAAACTGATCATCTGTTCTTACGTGCAGATGAGCGATGCCGATGCCCGCCAGCACCACCCCAAAGTCGCCTACTTTGAAGGTGACAACCACCTGCAACGCAAGGCGAAAGCCGTCCCCGTTCAGGTTGCCTAAAAAAATCGGGCGCTTTCAGCGCCCGTCTTCTCTCTATTCCGTTACCGTCACACCCGGCAACGCACCAGACTTGTTGGCTATCCGCTCCGCCATGGTGGGGATGGAGTCGGTGCGCAGGATATACAGCCGTTTCAAGGTATAGGGATTATCGCCCGGCTTAACTTTGCCCTGCACCGTGGTCACCGCCATATGAAGCCCGGCATCTTTTGCCGCCTGGATCGCCTTTTGGTTATAACCACCAAACGGATAGGAAAGGTACAGCACATGCGGATTAAACTGCTCCAACGCCCGTCTTGAGTGCTCAAAATCGAATTCGATGTTATGCAGCGAACGGCTGAGCAGGATCGGCTGGCGGTTGCCATCGGTGCGATGCAGGAAATGGGTATGCGACTGAATATCAAACACATCCTGGATCGTTTTCAGCTCCGAAATGCTCATAAACTGCAACGAATCCGGGTTCCATTTTTGCGGATGACGTTTGATGCGTGAAGAGATGATAAACGCCGTCGCGCGGAAACCGTAATCCTTCAGTACCGGATACGCGTAGCGATATACCGATTTCAACCCGTCATCAAAGGTCAGCACCACCACTTTGCCCGGCAGGTTGATTTGATTATTCAGGTAGGCTTCCAGCTGGTACATCGAGATGGTGTCATAACCCGTCTGCTTCAAATAGGTCATCTGGTTGCTGAAGGCCACGTCCGAGGTGGTCGTCGACGTATTACGGAAACGTTTGTTCTCTTCGTTTTTCAGCAGATGGTGATAAGTCAGCACCGGAATGCCGTTGTCGACCTCACAGTCCAATTCGCTGATAAATCCCAGACGATCGCCGATATTGACTTCGTACCAGGTGTTATTGAGCCGATCTTTCAGCTTGCCGATAATCGGATAGCGCAGGTTCTCTTCCAGTACGCCAAAGATTTCACTTTTGTTATCCGCCGCCGTGTAGACGTTAATTGCACGCTGGGTGATCAGGTTCTGATTGGTCAACGGCTTGTTCAACTCCCCCAGATCGTCCTTCACCTTACGGGTCTTGCTGATGGCGCGAACGTCGTCTTTATCGATAAAGCCGGTGCCGTAGCCGAACTTAAGCTCGTAATATTCCGCGTCCGCCGGGAACATCTGGATCAGTTGTCCTTTTTTCACTTCACCGACCGGGATCACATGCTCACCGATCAACGAATAAACCTCGCTGTTACGCTGCACTTCCATGTATTGGGCTTGAACAGCGCTGTCTTCTGACAGCAAATCCGCCAACGCTACAGGTGCCAACAACGACATAACAATGCCGAGTAGTCCTGCTGTTATCTTATGTTGAGGCTGCATGATTTGTTCTGCTTACGAGTGCGTCATGAAAAAATGAAGAAAATGTGGATTTCCAGCATAGCACGATTTAAATCGCCGGGAGAAAGGGCTTATTGCCTTAAATTTATAGATTTAGCTGATGTGTGTGCCAAATCAATAAACTCCCTCCCCCGACAACAGGGGAGGGAAATCACATCAGGAACGCAAACCGCGGCCACGCTCAATGAGATACCAGGCCAACCCGTAGAACACCGCAATGAATGCCACCAGCACCAGCATGGTCAGCGCTAACGGCACGTCGGAAATGCCCAGGAAACCGAAGCGGAAACCGCTGATCATATAGACGATCGGGTTCAGTTTGGAGACCGCCTGCCAGAACGGCGGTAACAGCGTCAGCGAGTAAAATACCCCGCCCAGATAGGTCAGCGGCGTCAGCACAAAGGTCGGGATCAGGCTGATATCGTCGAACGTGTTGGCAAAGACCGCATTAAGTAAACCGCCTAGCGAGAACAGGATCGCTGTCAGCAGCAGCGTTACCGCGATCACCCACCAGGAATGGACCACCAGGGGAACGAAGAACAGCGAGATCACCGTCACCAGGATCCCCACACAGATACCCCGCGCCACGCCACCGCCAACATAACCGGCAATGACAACATGCGTTGGCACCGGTGCCACCAGCAACTCTTCAATATTACGCTGGAACTTGGCGCTGAAAAACGACGCTGCCACGTTGGCGTAGGAGTTGGTAATCACCGCCATCATGATCAGGCCCGGCACGATAAACTGCATATAATCAAAACCGTGCATCTCACCAATACGCGACCCAATCAGGTTGCCAAATATGATGAAATACAGGGTCATGGTGATCACTGGCGGTACCAGCGTCTGGATCCAGATGCGGGCAAAGCGGTTGATCTCTTTAGCCCAGATGCTTTTCAAGGCCACCCAATACAAATGCATCATGCTTGCTCTCCACTGCCGTTCACCAGGTTGACGAACAGCTCTTCCAGCCGGTTGGCCTTGTTACGCATACTCAGGACCTGGATCCCCTGCGCGCTCAGTTGGGTGAACAGACCGTTCAGACCTTGCTCACGCATCACTTCTACTTCCAGCGTGGAGGTGTCCGTCAGACGGCTGTGGTAACCCTCAAGATGGGGCAATGGGCTTTTCGCCGCCAGATCCAGGATGAAGGTTTCGGACTTCAGTTTGGCCAACAGCCCCTTCATCGAGGTGTTTTCTACCAGCTCACCGTTCTGGATGATGCCGATATTGCGGCACAGCATTTCGGCTTCCTCCAGATAGTGCGTGGTCAGGATAATGGTAGTGCCCTGGGCGTTCAGCTCTTTGAGGAAGCCCCACATCGAACGACGCAGCTCGATATCTACCCCGGCAGTCGGTTCGTCGAGGATCAGCAGTTTGGGCTGATGCATCAGCGCACGGGCAATCATCAGGCGACGTTTCATCCCGCCAGACAGCATACGCGCCCGCTCGTTACGTTTCCCCCAGAGATCGAGCTGATTGAGATACTTCTCTGCCCGTGCCATCGCCTCGCGGCGTTCTACGCCATAGTAACCCGCCTGGTTGACCACAATCTGCAGCACGGTTTCAAACGGGTTAAAGTTAAACTCTTGCGGCACCAGCCCGAGCTGGCGCTTGGCGTTAACGATATCCTTATCGATATCGTAACCAAATACCCGCACCGTGCCCGCCGTCTTGTTGACCAGCGAACTGATAATGCCGATGGTGGTGGATTTCCCGGCGCCGTTTGGCCCCAGCAGGGCATAAAAGTCCCCCGCCTCCACGTTCAGATCGATGCCGCGCAATGCCTTGACGCCACCGGCGTAGGTTTTGGTCAGCTGCGCTATTTCCAGTGCATAATTCATAAGTTATGAGAGTACCTTGTGATGGAGTTGGCTGCCGAACTTGTCTAAGAGGGAGTTTATCATCAGCGGCCCGATTACCGAGTTGAATCCGTGCGCATATCTATAGGGCAGAAAATTGCTTAACTGTTCCGATTTCCAAATTGTGACGCTTGCCATATATTACATCAACGCAATTCGTTCATAACAGGCCAATAACCGCCATGCAAGAAATCGAAAGGCTTATCGCCAACAACCAAGCCTGGTCCGCTAACATCAACAAGGAAGATCCCGGCTTCTTTGAACGTTTGGCTCAAGCGCAAAAACCGCGATTCTTGTGGATCGGCTGCTCAGACAGCCGCGTGCCCGCCGAACGCCTGACCGGCCTGGAGCCGGGTGAGCTGTTCGTTCACCGTAACGTGGCCAATCTGGTGATCCATACCGATTTGAACTGCCTGTCAGTGGTGCAATATGCCGTCGACGTGCTGGAGGTGGAACATATCATTATCTGTGGTCACCTGGGCTGCGGTGGAGTAGAGGCGGCGGTAGAGAACCCGGAACTGGGGTTGATCAACAACTGGCTGCTGCACATTCGCGATCTGTGGTACAAGCACAGTTCCCTGCTCGGCGAGCTGGAACCGGAACAACGTCTGGATGTGCTGTGCGAGATCAACGTAATCGAGCAGGTGTATAACCTGGGCCACTCAACCATCATGCAGTCTGCCTGGAAACGCGGCCAGAAAGTGATGATCCACGGTTGGGTATACGGTATCCAGGATGGTCGTCTACACGATCTGGAAGTCACTGCTACCAGCCGTGAAAGCCTGGAGATGGGCTACCGCAAAGCGATAGCCACGCTCAAGCAGGAAAAAGGTTCTAGCGCCTTATAGTAGGTTCAGCGCCCTGCTGAACCCCGGCCAGATTATTCGTCCAGCATCACCACTTTGCCGATGTAAGGCAGATGGCGATAACGCTGGGCGTAATCGATGCCATAACCCACCACGAACTCGTCCGGGATCGGGAAGCCAACGTATTCCACCGGCACTTCAACCTCACGGCGCTCAGGCTTGTCCAGCAGCGTACAAATCGCCAGGGACTTCGGCCCGCGCAATGCCAGGATCTCGCGCACCTTGTTCAGGGTGTTGCCGGAATCGATGATGTCTTCGACGATCAATACGTCTTTACCACGGATGTCTTCATCCAGATCTTTGAGGATTTTTACGTCGCGGGTGGTAGACATGCCGCTGCCGTAGCTGGAGGCGGTCATAAAATCGACCTCATGCGGCACTTCAATGGTGCGGCACAGATCGGCCATAAACATGAAAGAACCGCGCAGCAGCCCGACCAGCACCATATCGCTGCCGCTATCGCGGTAATCTTCGGTGATCTGGCGGCCAAGTTCAGCAATACGGGTCTTAACTTCCTGCTCGGAAATCATTACTTCTACAGTGTGTTTCATAGTTTTCAGGTCAGTTGCCGGAAGAAGGGCGCAGAGTTTAGCATAGCTGGCGGGCGGTGGCGACGCGAGTGCGTCACCACTTTACACGCTGCGGCGTGGTTAGCCGCAGCCTGGGATAATTTAATCGGCTACAGTGAAGCCTAACATCATGCCGGTATCTTCATGTTCCAGCAGGTGGCAGTGGGCCATATAGGCCTGATCGGCACTGGCCAGATGATTGAAACGCACCAGCACTTCGCTGCGCCAACCTTCTACCAGCACCGTATCTTTCCAGCCTGCCCGGTGGGCCGCCGGTGGCTTGCCGTTTTCCGACAGAATACGGAACTGGGTGCCATGGATATGGAACGGGTGCATCATCACGTCGCCCTCACCGGAAATGGTCCATTTCTCGTATTTACCGCGCCTGGCCTCAAACGCCGGCTTGGCCATATCATAGGCTTTGCCGTTGATGGTATTGGCATGGCTGAAATCAAACGGTTTGCTGCCATGATCCATCTTGCTGTGGTCCATTCCCGCCATGTTGCTCTGATCCATGCCTTGCATCTTACTATGGTCCATACCAGCCATGTTACCCGCGGCATTGCCATGATCCATGCTCATCCCGGCCATCGCCTGATGCCCATAGCGATCCATCAGAGCCTGCATCCCCAGCATATCCAGCTTAGGATCCATCATCAGTTGCAACCAGCGTTCCTGCACCCCGGCCAGCGATGGCAATGCAGGCAATTTCACCAGGCTGTCCGGCATGGATTTCACGCCCAGCGCCAGTGATGGTTGAATATGCAATACCGGCAGCGGCTGATCGAACGGGGCCAACGTCATACCCATTTGCTTCACTGGCAGGGTAACGATATCGAACGGCTTGCCATCGGAGGCATCGACCAACACTTCAAAGCGCTCGCCCATCAGCATCGGCAGTTCGGTCAGCTTAACCGGTTCGCCCAGGAAACCACCGTCACTGGCAATCACGTATAATGGCCGATTGTCGCTGGTGGACAGGTTAAGCGAGCGGGCGTTACAGCCGTTCAGGAAACGCAGACGCAGCCAACCGCGTGGCGCGATGTGTTGCGGATAGGCAGCACCGTTGGTGAACATACGGTCACCAAACCAACCCACGGCCGCGCTCATGATGTCCAACTGATATTCGATTTGGCCGTCTTTGCCCAGGCGCTTATCTTGCAGGATCACGGGAATATCATCTGTTCCCCAGGTTTTCGGCAAGGGCAGTTGGCTGCTTTCTTCATCTTCCAGCAGCACCAATCCGCCCAGCCCCATCATCACCTGCTGGCCGGTTTTGCCATGCGTATGGGGATGGAACCAGCAGGTAGACGCTGGCTGATCGGCAGTGAAACTCACCGTGCGGGTGGTGCCGGGTTGGATCAAGGCCTGTGGACCACCGTCGACATTACCGGGGATCTCCAACCCGTGCCAGTGTACCGTGCTGGCCTCAGGCAGTTTATTACTGATATCCACCGTCACCGGCTTACCCCGTTGCAAACGGACCGCTGGGCCAAGCAACGCACCGTTAATCCCCCAGGTGCGGGTAGCCACGTTAGGCAACCAGTTCATCTCACCGGTTTGCAGCGCCAACGCGATCTTTCCTTGTGCATCTGGCGTCAAAATCGGTGGGATCGGCAAGGCCGGACGATCGGCCGCCCAGACGGCACGGCTCCATAATGGCAAGGCGCTTGCGGCACCTATTGCGGCGGTCAGTTTGATAAAATCACGGCGTAACATCGCTGGTTCCCTTTTCTCAGTGATCGAAAGCTTAAGGTCCGCAGCCTAAACCCTCCCCTTAGTGGAAGGTCAAGAGCTACGATTAAGGAGTGTTAAGCCCGCATAATTAATTTGGTGCCTTTACAGCCAAGTGTGGTAACGTCAGCAAATATTGAACAGGTCTATTTCATGATGAAAAAAACAACGTTGTTGATGCTGTTGCTGACTATGCTGGGCTTTTCCAATGCCAGCCTGGCGCTGAATGAATCCGAAGCGGAAGATCTGGCCGATCTGACCGCGGTGTTTGTCTATCTAAAAAACGACTGTGGCTATAATGATTTGCCTAACGCGCAAATCAAACGCGCCATCGTGTACTTCGCCCAGCAAAACCGTTGGGATTTGACTAATTATAATAGCTTTAATATGAAATCCCTGGGTGAAGACAGCTACCGCGATCTCAGTGGCATCGCTATCCCTACCCCCAATAAGTGCAAATCTCTGGCGCGCGACTCCCTGAGTCTGCTGGCCTACGCCAACTAATCACTCCCCTGCTTCTACCAACCCTGCCAGCAATACCGGCTGGGTTGGCTATCGCCTATCTATTGCCCTGCCGACAATGCTGTAATTTGCCACACGGAGGGTTTATGATGTTGCGCTCATTTTTCATGGTTGTTATTACGGAGTAACCCGCACATGACCCAGAAAGAGATTTGGTATGAAACGTTACATGCCAACTTTGGCCAGTACTTCTCAGTAGAGCAGGTACTTTACCGTGAGAAGACCGAGCATCAGGATCTGGTGATCTTTGAAAACCCGGTGCTGGGCCGCGTGATGGCTCTCGATGGCGTAGTGCAGACCACCGAGCGCGATGAGTTTATCTATCACGAAATGATGACCCACGTGCCGCTGCTGGCCCATGGCCAGGCCAGGAAAGTGCTGATTATCGGCGGTGGCGACGGTGCTATGCTGCGTGAAGTTTGCCGTCATCAGGGCGTTGAACAGATCACCATGGTTGAGATCGACGCGGGCGTGGTGGAATTTTGCCGCCAATACTTACCTAATCACAACGCTGGTGCCTATGACGATCCCCGCTTCAAACTGGTGATCGACGACGGCGTCAATTTCGTCAGCCAGAGCGACGAAAAATTCGACGTGATTATTTCTGACTGTACCGATCCAATCGGCCCCGGTGAAAGCCTGTTTACCTCGGCGTTCTATGAAGGTTGCGCACGCTGCCTCAACGAGGGTGGCATCTTCGTAGCCCAGAACGGCGTTTGCTTCCTGCAACAGGACGAAGCAGTCAACAGCCACACCAAGCTCAGCCAGTATTTTAACGACGTCAGCTTCTATCAGGCAGCGATCCCGACCTATTACGGCGGCATCATGACCTTTGCCTGGGCCAGCCAGAATCCGGCTTTGCGCCAGCTGGATGTCACCACGCTGCAACAACGCTTTCATCAAAGTGGCTTAGACTGCCGCTACTACAATCCGGCAATTCACGCTGGCAGCTTTGCCCTGCCGCAGTATTTGCTCAATGCACTGAACGTTTCACGTTAAGCGAGAAGATAGGGGCTAAACCTAATTGCAAAAGATCAAACTGCACGGCTTTAATAACCTGACCAAGAGCCTGAGTTTTTGTATTTACGATATTTGTTATGCCAAAACCGCAGACGATCGCGATGGCTATATCGCCTACATTGACGAACAGTACAATGCCAACCGCCTGACCGAGATCCTCAGTGAAACCTGCTCGATCATTGGCGCCAATATTCTCAACATCGCCCGCCAGGACTACGATCCACAAGGCGCCAGCGTCACCATTCTGATGAGCGAAGAGCCGGTCGATCCGAAAGACGTGGATACCTCTGAGCACCCAGGGCCGCTGCCAAAGACGGTGGTAGCACATCTGGATAAAAGCCATATCTGTGTTCACACCTATCCAGAAAGCCACCCAGAAGGCGGCCTGTGTACCTTCCGGGCCGATATTGAAGTCTCTACCTGCGGCGTGATTTCACCGCTCAAAGCACTGAACTATCTGATCCACCAATTGGAATCCGATATCGTCACCATGGACTATCGCGTACGCGGTTTCACACGCGATGTAGCCGGTGTGAAGCATTACATCGATCATGAGATCAATTCGATCCAGAACTTTATGTCCGAGGATATGAAGGCGCTGTACCACATGATGGATGTGAACGTGTATCAGGAGAACATCTTCCACACCAAGATGCTGCTGAAGGATTTCGATCTGAAACACTATCTGTTCAACGCCAGGCCGGACGAGCTGAGCGAAGAGGAGCGGAAAAGGATCACCGATCTGCTGTGGAAAGAGATGCAGGAGATCTACTACGGGCGCAACATTCCGCACCTGTGATGTTGAGATACAGGGCAGCCGAGGTTGCCCTGTCAGTCACACCAGATGCAAGCCTGCGGGTAAATCCGCCAGCTGCTGTTGTGCAGTGGCAGCCAGCGCCTTATCGGTGACGATATCCGTCAGGCTGCCAAGCGGTGCCACACAAAATAACGAGTAGGCAGCGTATTTACTGCTATCTGCCAACAGCACCCGCTGGCGGGCATTGGCCATCAAATCCTGCTTCAAGCCCGCCTTCTCTTCGGTTGGGGTGGTAATACCGTTCTCAATACTCCACGAGTTACAGCTGACAAACGCAATATCCGGATAGATCCCTCGCAGCAATCTGCGCCCATGATCGCCGACGCAGGACTGGCTGCTGTCATCAATACGGCCACCAATGATGGTCACCTCGATCTGTTTAAATCCTGAGAGAAACAGTGCGATATGCAGATCGGCGGTGATCACCCTCAGCGGGAGATGTGTCAAGTGCCGCGCTAACTCCAACATAGTGGTACCCGCATCCAGCACCACTGCATCACCGGCTTTAACCATCGTGGCCGCAAATTGGGCGATAGCCCGCTTCTCCTGCGGGTTACGCAGCTGTTTTTCGTTAGTGGTAGGCTGTGCGGGGATAAAACGGTTGAGGGCCACGCCGCCATGGCTGCGATTGATGATCCCCTGCTCATCCAGCTTGATCAGATCGCGCCGGATGGTGGCAGGAGAAGCATCGATAGCGCTGACCAATTGCTCAACGGTGACCAGATTATGGGCTTTCAGATAATCCAGAATCTGGTCCTGGCGAGTTTGTGGCTTCATGACGTCCGTGGTATCACGCCAACTGAGTGGCTAATTTAATCGAGATCGCCATGCTCTCAGACTTGGCTTTACCTGTCCAGGCAATATCAAACGCGGTGCCGTGGTCGGCAGAAGTTCGGATAAACGGCAGACCCGCCGTGATGTTAACCCCATCGTAGAAGCCCAGCAGCTTGAGGGGGATATGCCCCTGATCGTGATACATGGCGACCACCATATCGTACTGGCCTTCATAAGCCTGCAGGAAGACGGTATCCGGTGGGCACGGGCCTGAGACATCGATCCCAAGCTGTTTTACTGCCGCAATCGCCGGGCTGACGATGTTGATCTCTTCATCGCCAAACAGACCATGTTCACCCGCGTGGGGGTTAACGCCCGCGACCGCGATCCTTGGATGTTTAAAACCGACGCGCTTGAGGAAGGTATCCGCCATCGTCACCACCGTTTCGATCCGCTCGGCATTCAGCGTATCAAGGAACTTGCGCAGGGCGATGTGGGTGGAAACATGGATCACCTTCAGCTTATCGGTGTACAACACCATCGCATAATCCCGACTGTGGGTCAGTTTTGCCAACAACTCCGTATGGCCTGGATACAGATGCCCGGCCAGATGCAGCGCCTCTTTATTCAGCGGCGCCGTGGCGATGGCCATTACCTCACCTGCCATGGCCAGTTCGGTGGCACGCTTTACGCATCGGTAAGCCAGATCGCCCGCTTGTGCCTGCACTTTCCCTGGTGTCAGCGCTGCGGGGTCCTCTAGCGGTTCATCAATCACGTTGATAATACCGGGCGCGAAGCGTGCCTCCGAAACCTGCTGGATCGGCCTCAACTCGACCTTTGGCACGATCCCCAATGCCTGAATACGTTGCAACGTTTGCAGACAGCCCACCACGACCGCTGGCGTTCCCGCCAACTCACCTTCAGACAGCGCCTTAATGATAATCTCTGGCCCAATGCCTGCCGGATCGCCCATGGTGACCGCAATCGTGTTATTTGCCACTGTACATCTCCTCAATAAAATAAAGTGCATCCCGCAGCGTTGAAGCGCCGCCAAATCCTCCGGCCTTGGTGATCACTGGCAGATCGTCGATCTCGCTGTTGACGAACGTGCCACAGGGCACACAAGGAACAACCTCACTGGTGATACGGTAACCTTCCGCACCCAGCGCTCTCGCAACCGCAATGGCGATGTCACCGCCGGTCAGGAACAAGCCACCAATCTGAGCCTGATTGATAATCGCCAAGGTGATGGAGCCTAATGTCTGGCTGATTTTGTCCCCCAACTGCTGGCGCGAAAGATCATGCTTTTCACAAAGCGTATCGATCATCTGGCGAGCATCGGCATCTCTGCAGGTGCGCAGTACACAGTGCTGCCTATCCCGCAGGACGCTGGCTGCCTGGCGGATAATTTCGTCTACCGCAGACTGGCTGTGCGGTTGCAACAAGGCTTCGACATCAATATCTAAAATACCCAGTGACTTCTCTTCTGCGGCAAACACAATCTGCTGCCGGGTGGCTTCACTCATCGAACCGGCAACCACCAGCACGGGCAGACGCTGGCGAGCGGCCAGATAGCTGCTGGCTGGCAATGCATTTGCCAATCCGGCAGCACCTACCAGCAGATAACGGCAGCCGAGTTGCTGAATTGCCTGTGCCAACTGCGCCAGATCGCCATCCGTTTCGGCATCCACTACCACAATCGCTGGCCCGTTGCGGCTCAGGAGCGGCAACTCGCGGCCTAGCTCGCCACTGCGTACTACCTGTAAATTCAACTCATGGATCGGGTAGGCCGTCTGCAAGCCAATCAAGGTCTTGATATGAGAAGACACGATCGGCGTTTTCGGATCGCTGGCGAACTCGGTCTCCACCAACGGCACGCCGTGAACCCGGCATTCGCCATTGAGCGTTACCCGACCTGCTGCGGGGATGGCTGCGGCCACGATAGCCAACTGCGCACCGCTGGCGACCATCGCCGCCTCGATCTCTGCTCCCACGTTACCGCGAAAGGTCGAGTCGATTTTTTTATACACCAAGGGCGGGGTATCGCTCTGGCAATAAGCCCGCAAGGCTTCACTTACCTTGGCGCTGGCCATTGCAGGAGATAACGCCCGGCTTTCAGTATTGATCACCAGCACATCCGTACGCCGGGTAGACTGCGGTAGTTCGTTGAGCACCACGTCGGTACGCGCGCCCTTTTTTGCCAATTGCACGCCGGTATCGTTAGCTCCGGTAAAATCATCGGCAATCACGATCATCTTCATGCTGTCTCCTTCAGCGCTACGCCCTTAGCGGCATTACGCTTCGCCACCCAAGAACTGAGAATCGGGGTCAGTATGGCGGTGGTGATCACCGAAGCGGCAATCAACGGGGCCGCAGCCGCCGCGACGCTAGCTAACGAAGGATCCGCCTGGGCAATCGCCAATGGCGTCGCCACCGCATTTCCGGCAGTGCTCGATGCTGCCGCACCGGCGATACCTGAGCCCCCCACCAGTCGATCGGCGCGAATATTAAAGAAACCGCCGACAAAAGTGGTCAACACGCCGAGCAGAACCCCAGCCATACCGCCTTGCAGTAACATTTCCAGATTGATGCCAGCACCGAGCGCGAAGGCAAAGAATGGGATCAGGATTGGGCCCCCCTTGGTGAGGAAGTCACGCATCTGATGATCCAGATTACCCAACATCATCCCTACCAGCAGGGGAACCAACACCGCCACCAACGCCATCAATGGGATATTCGCCATACCTGCCGCACCCAGCGCGATCATGGTGAAGAACGGCCCGTCATTCAGGGATAGGATCGAAATCGCCCCGACGTCCCGCTCATTACCAAACTCGCCGACCAACGCCGCATACAGGCCACCGTTGGAGTTGCTCATTGCGGCAATGATCGCCACGCCGGTCAGGCCAAAAATACCTTCCGCCCCAAACAGATGCTCAACGCCTAGCCCCAGGGCCATGGCAACCAGCAGTTTGGTCAAGGTAATGGTGCCGCCCTGCAACAGTGCCTGCGGAGCCGCCTTGAAGCTGATACCGGCCCCCATACACAGCAGGAAAGCACCAATCAGTGGAGCCGCACCGTTTTTGAACAGTGCCGTGGTGAAGCCGCCAATATCCAGCGCCTGTGGAGCAAAGGTGTTGATCATTGCGCCAAGCACCAGCGGGACGACCATCATCCCCCCAGGGATTTTCTCTATTGTCGCCTTAATTTTCATCCTACCCTCGTCATTGTGATTTATTTTAATCAAAATGATTATATAAAATCAAAAAAGAAAAAATCGGCGCTGTGTCGCAGATTAAAAAATCAGTGACATGATTATTTGATTTTATTTAATCATTACAGAAGGGAGAAAAGGCGGCCGAGAATCGGCCACCTGGGACTCACAAGGGGAGCAGCATCCTGCCCCCGTCTGGATAATCAGTAGTTGAGCATAAACGAGCGGTAGGCTTTCAGCACCGTCAGGAAGTCTTCGATACCGCAGAAAGAGAGGCTCTCTTCGTCGTAGTAGTTCATCCCCTCCTCCATCTCGTCGCCTTCGAACTCCAACTGGTTGGCGCGGATCATCACCTCTTCACCGTCCATCAGCAACGTGTATTCATGGCCTTCCAACTGCCACTGACGCTCACTGCCCTTGACCCCTGCCGCACCGGCTTCAATACGGTCCAGCAGGTTAAAATCACCGTTGAGCTCTTCATTAATCCAATGGCCGATGGCCTCATGCCCCATCGAAAATCTGACCACCACCTGACCGGTTACGTCACGCAGAAATTCGTAATCCATAGCATGCCCTCCTGAGCTTTTTTATAAGTGTAACCCTTAATTCGCCACTATCTCAGTGGGCGCTCGCAAAGTTGATCGATTGGGCCAAATAAACTGCGGCGCAATATAACGGTTTATCCTTGGGCTTGGGAAGGCTCTCTGTGCCTGCTATGGACGGGCAATTGTTGTTATCATGGCTCTCATTAGCCCTTACCCAAGCCTGAGCCGATGATCGACAGCGAAATCACCCTGAAAAAATTGGAAATCTTTCTGGCGTTTATGGAGAAGGAAAACATCGGCCGAGCCGCAGAACAGCTTGGCTTGAGCAGCGTTAGCGTGCATCGTGCATTACATACTCTGGAAGAGGGTTTTCGCTGCCCGCTGTTTATTCATAAAGGGCGTAACCTGCTGCCCCTGCCCGCTGCGCAAACGCTGGCAGAATACGCCCGCGATATCGTGGATCTCACCTACAAAGGCATCGAAGAAACTCGGCTAAAGGCGGGGTTTGGCCAGCAACGCATGCGTATCGGCACGCTCTACTCACTGACGCTGGAAACCATTCCACGGTTGATCATGGGGCTGAAGGTACGCCGCCCGGCCATGGAGATCAGCCTGACGATGGGATCGAATGAGGATCTGCTGGCCCAGTTGGGGAACCAATTGCTGGATGCCATCCTGATTTCGGTTTCGGACAGCCAAATCGATCCGCTGCGCTTTGAGATCCTGCCACTGTTTGAGGATGATATCTATCTTGCCGCACCGGCAGCCTCGGCGCTAAACAGCGATGGCACTGCAGACCTGCAAGACTTTCGCAGCCAGAAGTTTGTCTCCCTGACCGAAGGCTTCGCCACTTATCACGGCTTTAGCGAAGCGTTTCAGATTGCCGGTTTTGAACCGGAAATCGTCACCCGGGTGAATGATATTTTCTCAATGCTCAGTCTGGTGCAGGCCGGGGTGGGCTACACGCTGGTGCCAGGGCGAATGAAGAAGATGTATGAACACACGTTGAAATTACTGCCGCTGTGCGAACAGTACCAAATGCGCCAAACCATTGCGCTGGTGTTCAACCGTAACCAGCAGCAGGATCCGAACCTGCTGGCGTTGACGGCGGAAGGCCGTATGTACGCACGCGGTGAAGGGCCGGTTTAATCGCGCCGATATTTGGCCACAATGCCGCAGACCGCGTTCAGCCCCAGTTGGCAACGGGACAGCGCTTCCCCCTGCTCCATCACTTTTTTGGTCAAGCCGGTTAATACCGCGCCCGGCGGCATTTCGATCGCCAGACGGACTTCCCGTTCGTAGGCCGCCACCATCGCCTCATGCCAGCGCACGGTGCGGGCCATATTGAAGGCCAGATCGTCAGCAATCCGCTCCGGCTGCCATAACACGCGCCCACTACTGCCGCTGAGATACGCAACCTGTGGCCGATTGATGGTTACCTGCTTCATGGCCTGCGCCAGCTTTTCCGCCGGTTGTGCCAACAGGGCACAGTGGGAAGGGACGCTCACCGCCAAACGCTGGGTTTTCGCCGCACCGGCGGTTTTCGCCAACGCCATGACCTGCACCATTGCGGCTTCGCTGCCCGCGATAACCAATTGGTCTTCGGCATTGATATTGGCCAGATAGACCGGTAGCTCAGCGCTGTTGACCTCTGCTATCAGCGTTTCCACCTGGCGTAACGGCAAGCCAACAATCGCCGCCAGGCCATATCCCGCAGGGTAAGCCTCCTCCATTAGCTGGCCGCGTAACGCCACCAGCCGGACGGCATCGGGAAATGCCAAAGCCCCAGCGATCACTGCGGCCGGAAAAGCGCCGATGGATAACCCACTGACAAAGTCAGCCTCGACCCCGTGCTGCTGTAATTCCCGCGCGTAGGCCACGCCGGCTATCAGCAGGCAAAGCTGCACTGCCCGGGTTTTCTGTAAGGCTTCGGCGCTGTCCAATGCCAATACGTCCTGGTCAAGAACAGCGCAAGCCTCGCTTAACAACCGCTGGGTTGTTTCATTGGCCGGCAGTTGGTGCAGCATTTGAGGCACCTGCGGTCCCTGACCGGGAAAGGTAAATAAAATCTTCATCAGATCTCCTGAGAGCTGGCCCATGGATCCGTCGTCACCAACGGCCCCTCAGCGGTTTTCAGCATCGCTCGTCCATCCCGCAGCCATTCGCTCAGGGCAAAGCCGCCGAGCGGTGTTTCTATCTGGGCATCGGCGCGGCAAGGCAGCGCCTGCAACCACTGCACCAGCCGCTGCAACTCATCAAGGCTGGCAGGCTGCGGGCAGCGAACCAGCAGATCCAGATCGCTGTCGGCATGCATCACCGGGATTTCGGTCGCCAGCGCATAACCACAGCTGCCGGTCACGCCCCAGCCCCACGGCCAAGGCCGCTGAGCCAGCATGATGAGCGCCTGCACCGGAGGCTGGGAAACAAAGCTCGAGTGCAGCAATGCCAAGGGTTCACTCACCAAAGACTCCGGAGTCACTATGCGCCGGATAGCCTCTTCGTTAACCCAAGCTGCGGCGCGCTGGCTGCGTTTCATACCCCGGATCCCCACCGGGATCCGCCCGTTACCCTGAACATCGCGCCGCACCACCAGCGGTAATGAGGTGCGCCACTGCTGGCTCACCCACTCCGGCAACGCCTGGTCGGCGCTGAGGGCAGAACGGTCACTAATCCAAATCAGGTCATGCGGGCGAATCATCGGTTGCTCCAGTTACATCCCTGAGGTCAGAGTGATAAACAGCGGTAAGGTAATGATACACAACACGGAACTGATCAGTAACGTGGCTTCGGCATCCGGCGACTGCACGCCAAAACGGTTACCAAAGACGATACCGAAGAAACCGGCAGAAAGGGCGATCATCAAAATAGCGGTGATAGCCACGCTACCGTGCAGGCCCAATGCCAGCACCAGCCCCCAGGCAATAAACGGTTGGATCAGCAGTTTGGTTACGCTCGACAGCAGTACCGGGCCGTTGATCTGCAACTTACGGGCAGATAGGATCACGCCGGTCAGGAACAGCGCCGTCGCCGTAGCCGACAGGCCAAGCGGTTTGATCGCGGCCAGCACCATTTCAGGCATATGAACGCCTATCGCCGACAGCACCACCCCAAGCAGCGGCCCCCAGACGATCGGTTTTTTTACCGAGCGCCACATCAGCACCGGCAACATGCCCAGGCTGGAACCCTGAACCCCACCGGCTGTACGGGCCTTCTCACGCTCAAGGATCAGCAGGCAGAACGGTGTCATCAGTACCGAACCACAGGCGATAGCCACCGCCACAGACAACGAGGTTCCCGGCGTTTCCCCCAGCACGCTACCGAGGATCGGCAGGCCCAGCGCAGCATAGTTGGGCAACGCCACGGTGAGCGTCAGCACCGCGGCATCCTGCGGAGACTTATGGAAGATCCCGGTGCAGGTAAAATAGATCGCCGCATAGGTGATCCACATCGCCAGCACCAACACCACGATCAGCGGCGACTGTTCAACGATCCCCGCCCAAGGCGTTTGTACGGTGGCACCGAACAGGGCCGCCGGCAGGGCAAAATCCATCACGAAGATGTTGAGTAATGAAACGTTCTGGTTATCGACCATTTTTGCCTTACCGGCAAAAAAGCCCAGCAGCATAATGACAAAAATCGGTGCCAAGGCATGAATAATTACGTATGTCATAAATCACCTGTTAAAAAGAAAAAATCAGTCAGATCAGGTGCGATGGTGTTAGTTATATTGTTATATGCAGGTGAAGCTTTATGCCGGGTCGGAACGCATCACATGCGCCCTCCCGGCGGGTAGTATTTTGTTCCTGAACTCTGACGTAAAAATGGCTAGCGTGGCATTACCACTCTGCGCGCATACGTTCACGCACCAGCGAAGAGCTATGGCGGTTGTCTGCCCCCAGGCGGTTAGTTAAACCAACGCCTTCACTGCGTGTTTTAGCAATCGCCTGGACCACCGAGTGGCGTACCAGATTAAGCTCCTGCTCACTGGCCTGCAGCGGGTCACGGATATCCAGTAACTGTTCCAGCAGGCCCAGCGAGCTGTAATGCTCGATGTCATAGGCCATCGGTGGAATGGTTGCTGCCAGCTTCTCCAGCGCCTCTACGGAGCGTAACGTGATGCGCGCCGCAGACTCTTTGCCCATCGCATGGATCATCACGCCAGCATCGTTGAAGGCGATCAAGCGGTTGGCCTGATAGCCGTGCGCCAGAAACGCGCCGGACATGGCTTTCCCGACGATCAAACCAATCACCGGGTGACCGGCCAGCCGAGCCTTGGCATAAGCCCCGGCCGCACCGGCCAACGCCTGATGAATACCAAAGGCCTCTTCCCGACGCCCGTAGGCCTGGCTCGGCACATCGATCACCGCCACGATAGCGCGCTTTTGTGCTTTACCAACGTCGGCCGCGACCGCTTCACTGACTACCTGGGCTAACGTCCAACCTTCCAGCAAACCTACTTCACCGCGTGCGGCGCGTGGGTAATGGTTATTTGCATCCGGCACCACGGCGATAAAACGTACCGGTTGGCCCTCTAGTTCAGCGTCCGCGACTCGGATCGAGGCGCACTGCCCCTGGCGCTGCTCGGCACCTGCCGTCAGCAAAGAGAACCAATATTCTCCACGGCTTGATGATGACGTACTCATACCCGATCCTCCGCAGCAAACAGTTGAGCAATGACCGCCGAGTCCGCCTGCTGGCGGGTGTCGAATTGCGACAGTTTCGGCAAGTAGTAGTGATAATTGTCGGAACGGTGCTGAGCAGGCACGCCGCGTTGCAGGCAACCTGTCATCGCAGCCTTGACCGCATGTAACGCATCAGGGACTTCTTCATCGACAAAGCCGCTGCGATAGCGCACATCGCCACCGGTCATGCTCCAGATAAAAGGCCGATCGCGAGAATCGTATTCTTCGATACCGGCTTCCTGTTCAATTACCTGTGGGCCGTTTAAGCCCAGGCGCGCTTCACGGGTGACAATCAGGTAGCTGCATAATGCTGCCGCGATCGACATCCCGCCAAAGCAGCCCACGGTTCCGGCAATAATGCCCACCACCGGGGTATATCGGCGCAGATCGACAATCGCCGCATGAATATCCGCGATCGCGGCCAGCCCCAGGTTGGCTTCCTGCAAACGCACGCCACCGGTTTCCAGCAGCAATACTGCCTGAGTCGCAATGCCGTTGCGGTTATCTTCTGCTGCCAGTTCCAGGGCCGCGGCCATCTTGGCACCGGAAACCTCCCCCATACTGCCGCCCTGAAACGCCCCTTCTACCGCCACTACCACTGCCGGTTGACCGTCAATGGTGCCTTTGGCGACCACCATGCCGTCATCGGCCTGGGTGACTATGCCTTGTGGCTCCAGCCAAGGTGAAGTAATACGCTCAAATGGCCCCAATAGTTCACGAAAACTGCTGCTGTCCAGCAGATTACGAGCGCGCTCCCGGGCGCTGAGTTCGATAAAGCTGAGATCATCACGCATGGGCGGCCTCCTCAAATACCTGTTCGATACGCAACCGAGCCACCCCCGGCGTAGCGCCGAAGTCGTTAATCTCTAACCGTCCTGCAGGTAAATCACGCAAAGAAGCCAAGCGTTCAAACAGGTGCTGCCAACGCTGACGACTACCGTCTACGGAGGTTTTGATCGCCACCGTCAGCGTACCGTCAGCTGCAGGCTCAAACAGAGCCTCCATGTCACCGGAGCCCACGACTCCGGTCAGTGCCTTACCCGGCAGCGTAATGCTGGCCGGATAACTCAAATCGATATGTTCCATAACATCCTCTGGATTGATTATTCAGCGGGCCGTAGCCCGATCGAGGAACAGAGCCGCAGCCAGCAAATCGGCTGCGCCACCGGGTGAAGCGTTACTCGCCAATAGCCGTTGTTCCAGTTTGGCCAACGCCGCCTGCCCTGCCGGATGTTGATATCCTCCGGCATGCAGTACCTCGGCGGCCCCCTGCTGCATCGCTTTCAGCGCCGTTAGCCCACCGCGCGACAACACACAGGTATCGCTCAGGGTGGTCATGATGGCCATCAGCGCATCGATCTGCGCGGCTGACTCACTGGCCCCTTGGCTCCTGCTGTGCCACAGCTGCGGCAGCGCCCGTTGCATCACATGCGGAAAACCTTGCTGGGCCTCTTCCCTTGCGCCTGGAACCTGATAGCGTTGAGTGGCTCGCAAGCCTTTGCTGAACACTTTCGGGCTGGCGTGGTCCGGCAATTGCGCCAACTGGGCGGCTAATACGCAGCTGCTGGATGGTGTTGCGTTACCCCCTTGCATGGCTACCGCCGTCACCAGCAAGCCCATCGCCCAGATCGCCCCGCGATGCGTGTTAACACCGGCAGTGGCTGCCATCATCCGCTGTTCACCTTCCCGACCAATCCGGCCAACTTCCTGGCGTAACGCGCTATCTGCCGGACGCTGCCACCCGGCAATCGCCAGCCGATGGAAGACCGGCGTCAGGCTGTGAGCCGAACGTTCCATCAACGCCAGCGTCAGATCCTGATGCGCACCGGAGCCCCGGGCATCCACCAGCCCCGGTTTCGGGCTGAGGCGCGCCTCATCCACTAGCGCCTGCGTGGCAAGCTCCGCCAATCGTGCGGCAACCCGATCCGCATCAGAGGCGATTAAACAGGGGGAAAGTTTCATTACCAGCTCCGGAATTTAGCTGGCGGGTTATACAGGCCGCCGGACCACTCGACCAGATCCGCTACGCTGCCCGCAGCCAGCAAAGAACGCGAAGCATCGGTGCGGCGAATATCGAGATCTTCCGGGAACACCACTTTGCCTTCACGGCGCAGTTCAGCCACGCGTTTGGCGTCCACACCCAGCCCGATATCGGTGATACCGGCTACCGCAGCCACCATGGCGCGGCGCTCTTCCAACGAGCGTGCACGATACAGATAAGCGATGCCCTCTTCGGTCAGCACGTGGGTCACGTCATCGCCGTAAATCATCACCGGTGCCAGCGGCATACCAGACTCTTGCGCCACATCAACGGCATCGAGTTTTTCGACGAAGGTTGGTTTGGCTCCCGCCTGGAAGGTTTCCACCATCTGCACCACCAGCTTGCGGCCACGAGCCAATGGATCCGGCTCTTCGATCATATCCAACCAGGCAGGCGTAGCGTGGCGACGACCGTGTGGATCGTGCCCCATGTTCGGTGCGCCGCCAAAACCGGAGAGGCGGCCACGGGTCACGGTAGAAGAGTGAGCCATACCGTCGATCTGTAAGGTGGAGCCGATAAACATATCTACGGCGTACTGACCGGCCATCTGGCAAAACGCGCGGTTGGAGCGCATGGAGCCGTCACTACCGGTAAAGAAAATATCCGGGCGAGCGGCAATGTAATTCTCCATCCCCAGCTCACCGCCAAAGCAGTGCACGGTCTCAACCCAACCGCTTTCGATCGCCGGGATTAGGGTTGGATGTGGGTTCAGAGTCCAGTGTTTACAGATTTTACCTTTCAGGCCCAGCTGCTCACCGTAGGTAGGTAACAGCAGCTCGATGGCGGCGGTGTTAAAACCGATACCGTGGTTCAGCGATTGCACCTGATGTTTGGCGTAGATGCCTTTGATCGCCATCATCCCCATCAACACATGCACGGGTTTGATCAGACGCGGATCGCGGGTAAACAGCGGTTCAATAAAGAACGGCTTGTCTGCCACCACCACAAAATCGATCCAGGAACCGGGGATATCAACTCTTGGCAGATCCGTTTCATCGTCGACCAGTTCGTTGACCTGAGCGATGACGATGCCGTCTTTAAACGCGGTGGCCTCCACCAGTGCCGGGGTATCTTCGGTACTTGGCCCGGTGTACAGATTGCCATGACGATCGGCCTTGAACCCGGCCACTAGCGCCACGTTCGGCACCAGATCCACATACAGGCGGGAATAGAGTTCTATATAAGTGTGGATGGCTCCGATTTCGAGCTGCCCATCTTCCAGCAGTTGGGAAATGCGCAGGCTCTGGGTACCAGAGAAGGCAAAATCGAGCTTGCGAGCGATACCCTTTTCAAAAATATCCAGATGCTCGGCGCGGCCAACGCTTGGCATGATCATATGCAGATCGTGAACCTTGGTGGGGTTGACCTCGGCGAGCATACGGGAGAGAAAATCGGCCTGTTTCTGGTTATTGCCTTCCAGCACCACCCGATCGCCAGAAACCAGCAGTTTTTCCAGCACGCTGGTCAGATCGGCGGTGGGGATCAATTTGCCCTGCGACTGCCCTTGCACACTCGCGATACGGCGTTTTTTTTCCTGCCGCCGGGTATCCCAAACGCGCGTGGGGCTTTGATGAAGCGACATACCTCAACCTCCTGAGTTTACTTGGTTCGGTTTAGTACGGTTAGAGTAAGAGTCTAGGAGAGCGCCATCAATCAAGCAGGGGGATGGTTTGTTAGCCTGAGAGTAATGATTTCATCAAAACAATACTAATCAATCAGTTAATATCAATAAAAGCGCGAGATGATCACAAAAAAACGGGGAACCCAAAGGCTCCCCGTGATGATGCTAACTCAGTACCGAATTACACCGCGGTTTGGAAGATCACGCCGTCGGCTTTTTCCGTGTACTGGGTCAACTGGTCGAAGTTCAGGTAGCGATAGGTATCCGCCGCCGTCTTGTCGACCTGTGCCATATAGGTCTGATACTCATCAGGCGTTGGCAGACGGCCCAGCAATGATGCCACTGCAGCCAGCTCTGCGGAGGCCAGATAAACGTTGGCTCCGGTACCCAGACGGTTCGGGAAGTTACGAGTCGAGGTGGAAACCACGGTCGCACCGTCCGCTACGCGTGCCTGGTTACCCATACACAGTGAACAGCCAGGGATCTCGATACGTGCCCCGCTCTTGCCAAAGACGCTGTAGTAGCCTTCTTCAGTCAGTTGCGCTGCGTCCATCTTGGTTGGCGGAGCCACCCACAGGCGAGTTGGCAGTTGGCCTTTATGCTGATCCAACAGTTTACCTGCCGCACGGAAGTGGCCGATGTTGGTCATGCAGGAACCGATAAACACTTCGTCGATCTTGCTGTTGGCCACGTCAGACAGCAGGCGTGCGTCGTCCGGATCGTTCGGCGCACACAGGATTGGCTGCTTGATATCGGCCAGATCGATTTCGATCACTGCGGCATATTCTGCATCCGCATCGCCTTCCAGCAACTGCGGATCCGCCAGCCATTTTTCCATCCCCTGAATACGGCGCTCCAGGGTACGGCGATCGCCATAACCTTCGGAGATCATCCACTTCAGCAGCACGATGTTAGAGCCCAGATATTCGGCGATCGGTGCCTTATCCAGCTTGATGGTGCAACCGGCGGCGGAACGCTCTGCCGAGGCATCGGTCAGCTCAAATGCCTGCTCGACCTTCAGCTCCGGCAGACCTTCGATCTCCAGAATGCGGCCAGAGAAGATATTCTTCTTGCCCTTCTTCTCTACGGTCAACAGGCCCTGCTGGATCGCGTAGTAAGGGATAGCATGCACCAGATCACGCAGGGTGATACCAGGCTGCATTTTGCCTTTGAAGCGCACCAGCACCGACTCAGGCATATCCAGCGGCATCACGCCGGTAGCGGCAGCAAAGGCCACCAGACCAGAACCTGCCGGGAAGGAAATGCCGATCGGGAAGCGGGTGTGGGAATCGCCACCGGTACCCACGGTATCCGGCAGTAACATGCGGTTCAGCCAGGAGTGGATCACGCCATCGCCAGGGCGCAGCGAAACGCCACCACGGTTCATGATGAAGTCTGGCAGTGTATGATGAGTGGTGACGTCCACCGGTTTCGGGTAGGCGGCGGTATGACAGAATGACTGCATCACCAGATCGGCAGAGAAGCCCAGGCAAGCCAGATCTTTCAGCTCGTCACGGGTCATCGGGCCGGTGGTATCTTGCGAACCTACCGAGGTCATCTTAGGTTCGCAGTATTCGCCAGGGCGAACACCAGCAACGCCACAGGCGCGGCCAACCATTTTCTGCGCCAGCGAGAAGCCCTTGCTGCTAGCCGCTACCGGCTTGGCAATACGGAACACTTCGCTGTGCGGCAGGCCAAGCGCTTCACGCGCCTTGGTGGTTAGCCCACGGCCGATAATCAGTGGGATACGGCCACCGGCACGCACTTCATCCAGCAACACATCGGTTTTCAGCTCGAAGCTGGCAACCAGTTCGCCGGTTTCATGGTTACGCACTTCGCCTTTATACGGGAAGATGTCGATCACATCGCCCATGTTCAGGTTGGAGACGTCCACTTCGATCGGCAACGCACCGGCATCTTCCATAGTGTTAAAGAAGATTGGCGCAATCTTGCCGCCCAGCACCACACCACCGCCACGCTTGTTCGGCACGTAGGGGATGTCGTCGCCCATAAACCACAGCACCGAGTTGGTAGCAGATTTACGGGAAGAACCGGTACCAACCACGTCACCGACGTAGGCCAGCGGGAAACCTTTCTTGTTCAGCTCTTCAATCTGCTTGATTGGGCCAACGCTACCCGGCTGATCCGGGAAAATACCTTCACGTTCGCTCTTGAGCATGGCCAGCGCATGCAGTGGGATATCTGGACGTGACCAGGCATCCGGAGCGGGTGACAGATCGTCGGTGTTGGTTTCGCCAGTCACTTTGAACACGGTCACGGTAATCTTTTCCGCTAACGGTGGGCGTGACAGATACCATTCGGCATCGGCCCAGGACTGCATGATCTGCTTGGCGTGTGGGTTACCGGCTTTGGCTTTCTCTTCTACGTCGTAGAAGTTATCAAACATCAGCAGCGTATGGGAAAGCGCCTTGGCAGCAATCGGTGCCAGCTTTTCGTTATCCAACGCGTCGATCAGCGGATGAATGTTGTAACCGCCCTGCATGGTGCCTAGCAGTTCAATGGCTTTTTCGGGGGTAACCAGGGGAGAAGTGGCTTCGCCTTTGGCAACGGCTGCCAGAAAACCTGCTTTGACATAGGCGGCTTCGTCGACGCCCGGTGGTACACGGTTAATCAGCAGGTCTAACAGAAATTCTTCTTCGCCTTTTGGCGGATTTTTTAATGATTCAACCAGCGCTGCCATTTGTGTCGCATCTAATGGCTTAGGGACGATGCCCTCTGCAGCACGCTCGGCCACGTGCTTACGGTATTCTTCTAGCACGACTTTCTCCTCGCTCTCATTGTCATTTATTGTGCCTGGCGTTTTATATTCAAACCGGGTTTAGCGCACGGCGATATTTGACGGGGCACTGCTGTCGATATCCTGGACTGTAAGTAAGGTACAGTGCCCGGTTCCGCCCAGCCAGCATATCAGGATTTGAATCGGTTGTTAATTCGTTCACATAAAAGCAACATTAAATCTTTGCTGAATCGTTGACCGCAGCGTAATCGGCTGCAAAGCAGGCGGGACGGGCTTGGGTTCGTTACGGCACAACAGCAATCTCAGCCCAATGAGCACAACATAACATCCCTACTTTTACAATGGTTATCGATAGAGTTGGGGGAAATTGGCGGGCATTGGGCACAAAAAAACCGCCATAAAGACGGTTTTTTTGTATCCGCCGGTGTTAGCAGGCACCGAACGGATTTTTTACATCGTTAAAGAACGATACAAGCACTACCAAGTTCCACCATTCTGCGTAAAGATGGTTAAAAAATCAACCAATTTGATGCAAAAAAACGCTGTTTTATGTACTCTGATTTTGGGTCTGTTCTACCGGTTTAGCAGCCGGTCATCGGGCTTGAGAACAGTGCTGCAACTACTGCGATACAAGCATTACCAAGTGCTTGTTCCACCGGGGCTTTCCCGGTGAAGTCGCGGTGGTCGTGGTTCCACAAGGAACGCGCAATGAAAGGGAGATCACTCATTATCCTGCTCATTGTACTGGGATCGGTGTTTGGCGTCAGTAAAGGTGGCTGGTCAGTTTCCGGCAACCAACTGATCTTCAACGTCGTACTCCAGAACAAGTAAGCTACTGGCCGCTCTTTGAGCGGCCTTTTATCCGCTACTCACCAAATAAAAACGGCCCCTTTACAGGAGCCGCTTATCAACCTGATCAACCGCAGAAATTACTTCTTCTTGGCTTTCGGGTTTGGCAGATCGGTGATGCTGCCTTCGTAGATCTCTGCTGCCAGGCCTACGGATTCGTGCAGGGTTGGGTGAGCGTGGATAGTCAACGCGATATCTTCCGCATCACAGCCCATCTCGATCGCCAGACCGATTTCACCCAGCAGCTCGCCGCCGTTGGTGCCGACAATCGCGCCACCGATGATACGGTGCGTTTCTTTGTCGAAGATCAGTTTGGTCATACCATCTGCACAGTCAGAAGCGATAGCACGGCCTGAAGCTGCCCACGGGAAGGTGGACGTTTCGTAGCTGATGCCTTTCTCTTTGGCTTCTTTCTCGGTCATCCCTACCCATGCCACTTCTGGCTCGGTGTAAGCGATAGATGGGATCACTTTCGGGTCGAAGTAGTGCTTCATACCGGCGATAACTTCGGCAGCTACGTGGCCTTCATGCACGCCTTTGTGTGCCAGCATCGGTTGACCGACGATGTCACCAATCGCGAAGATGTGCGGCACGTTGGTACGCAGCTGTTTGTCGACGTGGATAAAGCCACGGTCGTCAACTTCTACACCGGCTTGGCCAGCGTCCAGCAGTTTACCGTTCGGCACACGGCCAATCGCTACCAGCACCGCGTCGTAGCGCTGTGGTTCTGCAGGGGCTTTTTTACCTTCCATCGTGACGTAGATGCCGTCTTCTTTGGCTTCTACCGCGGTCACTTTGGTTTCCAGCATCAGGTTGAACTGCTTGCTGATACGCTTGGTAAAGACTTTCACCACGTCTTTATCTGCAGCCGGGATCACCTGGTCGAACATTTCAACCACGTCGATCTGTGAACCCAATGCATGGTATACGGTGCCCATTTCCAGGCCGATGATACCGCCGCCCATAACCAGCATGCGCTCTGGAACGGTTTTCAGCGCCAGTGCATCGGTGGAATCCCACACGCGTGGATCTTCATGAGGAATAAATGGCAGTTGGATCGGACGGGAGCCTGCGGCGATGATGGCATTGTCGAAGTTGATGGTGGTTGCACCATTCTCGCCTTCAACCACTAGCGTGTTGGCGCCAGTGAATTTACCCAGGCCGTTGACCACTTTCACTTTGCGGCCTTTAGCCATGCCAGCCAGACCACCGGTCAGCTGATTGATGACTTTCTCTTTCCAGACGCGCACTTTGTCGATGTCGGTTTTCGGCTCGCCGAAAACGATGCCGTGTTCGGCCAACGCTTTGGCTTCTTCGATCACTTTGGCAACGTGTAACAGTGCTTTGGAAGGAATACAGCCCACGTTCAGGCAAACACCACCCAGAGTGGAGTAACGCTCAACCAGAATGGTTTCCAGACCTAAGTCAGCGCAACGAAAAGCAGCAGAGTAACCTGCAGGGCCCGCCCCAAGTACCACGACCTGAGTTTTAATTTCAGTACTCATCATGACCTCTTAATTGTTTTGTCCGGCGGGTCAGACGTCATTTTTATTGCTAGTCGATCTCATAACGCCCTTCATCCACCGGGACGCATACACCGCGAGCAGTTTACAGAATTGTTAATAATCTGCAAAGCGTGTTCGAGTGACCCGTGTCCCAACAATTCTGTCGAGTCATGCAAAACCCGACAAAACTGCTACTGAATTACTAAGGGCGCAGCATGCTGCGCCCTTTTTTCATTACATCACCAGACGGCGAATGTCGGCCAGCATGTTGTTGATGATGGTGATAAAGCGCGCACCGTCAGCACCGTCAATCACCCGGTGGTCGAAGGAGAGCGACATTGGCATCATCAGACGCGGCGTGAACTCTTTACCGTTCCAGACCGGTTCCATCGCAGACTTGGAGACACCCAGGATAGCCACTTCCGGCGCGTTAACAATCGGCGCGAAGTGAGTAGTCCCGATACCGCCCAGGCTGGAGATGGTGAAGCAACCGCCCTGCATTTCGCCTGCGGTCAACTTACCGTCACGCGCTTTTTTGGAGATCGCCATCAGTTCACGGGACAGCTCAGTGATGCTCTTCTTGTTCACATCCTTGAATACCGGAACCACCAGGCCATTTGGCGTATCTACCGCCACACCGATGTTGATGTATTTCTTCAGCGTCAGCTTCTGGCCGTCTTCGGACAGTGAGCTGTTGAAGCGTGGCATCTGCTCCAGGGCAGCGGCAACGGCTTTCATGATGAACACCACCGGGGTGAACTTCACATCCAGCTTACGCTTGGCAGCTTCGTCGTTCTGCTGCTTGCGGAACGCTTCCAGATCGGTGATATCGGTCTTGTCGAAGTGAGTCACGTGCGGGATCATCACCCAGTTGCGGCTCAGGTTGGCACCAGAGATTTTCTGGATGCGGCCCAGTTCAACTTCTTCGATCTCACCAAACTTGCTGAAGTCCACTTTCGGCCACGGCAGCATGCCTGGCAGGCCACCACCGGTAGCGGCAGGAGCGGCTTCGGCGCGTTTGACCGCGTCTTTCACGTAAGCCTGAACGTCTTCGCGCAGGATACGGCCTTTACGACCGGTGCCCTTCACTTTCGCCAGGTTAACACCAAACTCACGCGCCAAGCGGCGGATGACTGGGGTAGCGTGAACGTAGGCGTCGTTTTCAGCGAACTCGCCTTTACCAGCAGCAGGTGCAGCCGCTTTAGCTTCCTGCTTGGCTGGAGCCGGAGCTGCTTCTGCTTTCTGGGCCGGAGCAGCGGCAGGTGCTGGTGCAGCGCCTTCCACTTCGAACACCATGATCAGAGAACCGGTTTTCACTTTGTCGCCGGTAGCGATTTTGATTTCTTTCACGGTGCCCGCGAACGGTGCCGGAACTTCCATAGAAGCCTTGTCACCTTCAACGGTGATCAGTGACTGCTCAGCGGCAACTTTATCGCCCACTTTCACCATCACTTCGGTCACTTCTACTTCGTCGCCGCCAATGTCTGGCACTTCGACGTTTTTCGCCGCGCTTGCCGCAGGGGCAGCAGCCGGTGCCGCCTGGGTAGCCGCAGCAGCAGGGGCAGCAGCCGCGCCAGCCACTTCGAAGACCATAATCAGGGAACCGGTTTTCACTTTGTCACCGGTGTTGATTTTGATCTCTTTCACGGTACCGGCGAATGGCGCAGGCACTTCCATAGAAGCCTTGTCGCCTTCTACGGTGATCAGAGACTGCTCGGCAGTCACGGTATCGCCAACTTTCACCAGGATCTCGGTGACTTCAACTTCGTCCGCCCCGATGTCCGGCACTTCAACGTCTTTGGCTGCGGCAGCGGCAGGAGCCGCGGCCGGTTTTTCTTCTGCCTTGGCGGCTGGTGCGGCAGCGGCCGCACCTTCTGCTTCAAAGATCATCAGCAGTTTGCCCGTCTCGGTTTTATCACCGACGGCAACTTTGATCTCTTTCACCACGCCAGCCTGCGGCGAAGGCACTTCCATGGAGGCTTTGTCGCCTTCCACGGTGATCAGCGATTGTTCAACTTCAACCTTATCGCCAACCTTCACCAGGATCTCGGTGATTTCAACTTCATCTGCACCGATGTCCGGCACTTTGATTTCGATAGACATTGTTCAGTACCTCTTATGCCAGACGCGGGTTAACTTTTTCTGGGTTGATGTCGAATTTCTTAATCGCATCAGCGACCACAGAAGCTTCAATTTCACCGCGTTTAGCCAGTTCACCCAGAGCAGCAACCACCACGTAGGAAGCATCAACTTCGAAGTGGTGACGCAGGTTTTCGCGGCTGTCTGAACGACCGAAGCCGTCAGTACCCAGTACGCGATAATCGCTGGCTGGTACGAAAGTACGAACCTGCTCTGCGAACAGCTTCATGTAGTCGGTAGACGCTACCGCTGGCGCCTCGTTCATCACCTGAGCGATGTAAGGCACACGTGGGGTTTCGGTTGGGTGCAGCATGTTCCAACGCTCACAGTCCTGACCATCACGCGCCAGTTCGGTGAAGGAAGTTACGCTGTAGGTGTCAGAACCCACGCCGTAGTCTTTCGCCAGGATCTGCGCAGCTTCACGCACATGACGCAGGATCGCACCGGAGCCCAACAGCTGTACTTTACCTTTGCTACCTTCCAGAGTTTCCAGCTTGTAGATACCTTTACGGATACCCTCTTCTGCGCCCTGTGGCATGGCTGGCATGTGGTAGTTTTCGTTCAGCGTAGTCAGGTAGTAGTAGACGTTTTCTTGCGCGTCACCGTACATACGCACCAGGCCGTCATGCATGATCACCGCGACTTCATACGCGTAAGCCGGATCGTAAGAGATGCAGTTAGGGATGGTCAGAGACTGAATGTGGCTGTGGCCATCTTCGTGCTGCAGACCTTCGCCGTTCAGGGTAGTACGCCCTGAAGTCCCGCCGATCAGGAAGCCACGCGCCTGTTGGTCACCCGCTGCCCAGCACAGGTCGCCGATACGTTGGAAACCGAACATGGAGTAATAGATGTAGAACGGGATCATTGGCAGATCGTTGGTGCTGTAGGAAGTCGCTGCGGCCAACCAGGAAGAGGCTGCACCCAGTTCGTTGATACCTTCCTGCAGGATCTGGCCTTTCTCGTCTTCTTTATAGTATGCAACCTGCTCACGGTCCTGCGGGGTGTACTGCTGGCCGTTCGGGCTGTAGATACCGATCTGACGGAACAGACCTTCCATACCGAAGGTACGCGCTTCGTCGGCGATGATTGGCACCAAGCGATCTTTGATCGACTTGTTCTTCAACATCACGTTCAGGGCACGCACAAAGGCGATGGTGGTAGAAATTTCTTTGTTCTGCTCTTCCAGCAGTGAGCTGAAATCTTCCAGAGCTGGCATTTCCAGCTTCTCGGTGAAGTTCGGCAGACGAGTCGGTACATAGCCTTGCAGCGCCTGACGGCGTTCGTGCAGATACTTGTACTCTTCGGACTCTTTCTCGAAGGTGATGTATGGCAGTTTTTCGATATCGGCATCGGCCACTGGCACGTTGAAACGATCGCGGAAGTGGTGAACCCCTTCCATGTTCATTTTCTTCACCTGGTGAGCGATGTTCTTACCTTCCGCAGTTTCACCCATGCCGTAACCTTTGATGGTATGGGCCAGGATCACGGTTGGTTTGCCTTGGGTATCCTGCGCTTTTTTCAGTGCAGCAAAGACTTTCTTCGGATCGTGACCACCACGGTTCAGCGCCCAGATTTCGTCGTCGGTCATATCTTTGACCAGCGCGGCGGTTTCTGGGAAGCGGCCGAAGAAGTGCTCACGCACGTAAGCGCCGTCTTTGGATTTGAAGGTCTGGTAGTCGCCGTCCAGGGTTTCGTTCATCAGTTGGATCAGCTTGCCGCTGGTATCTTTACGCAGCAGTTCATCCCAACGACCGCCCCAGATCACTTTCAGCACCTGCCAGCCAGCACCTGCGAAGATGCCTTCCAGCTCGTTGATGATCTTGCCGTTACCAGTGACCGGGCCATCCAGACGCTGCAGGTTGCAGTTGATGACGAAGACCAGGTTGTCCAGCTTCTCACGGGTTGCGATGGTGATCGCACCTTTGGATTCTGGTTCGTCCATCTCGCCGTCGCCCAGGAAGGCATAAACGGTCTGGCCAGAGGTGTCTTTCAGACCACGGTGTTCCAGATACTTGAGGAACTTGGCCTGATA
Organism: Serratia sp. J2; assembly: GCF_046269175.1. Classification (NCBI taxonomy): domain Bacteria; kingdom Pseudomonadati; phylum Pseudomonadota; class Gammaproteobacteria; order Enterobacterales; family Yersiniaceae; genus Serratia; species Serratia sp. J2. The sequence goes on along the minus strand of NZ_JBKABN010000002.1, from coordinate 173,167 downwards.
GATGGCGCTGATCGGGCCCAGACCCATGGAGACGGTCGGGAACTGCCAGAATTCAGGCATCAGTTTTGGATGCGGGTAAGAGGACAGGCCTTTACCGTGCACTTCCTGACGGAAGTTGTTCATTTGATCTTCGGTCAGGCGGCCTTCAAGGAAGGCACGTGCATAAACGCCCGGAGAGATGTGGCCCTGGAAGTAAACCAGATCGCCGCCGTCTTTCTCGTTGCGAGCACGGAAGAAGTGGTTAAAGCAGACTTCATAGAAGGTCGCAGAAGATTGGAAGGAAGCCATGTGGCCGCCCAGATCCAGATCTTTCTTGGAAGCACGCAACACGGTCATCACGGCGTTCCAACGGATAGCAGAACGAATACGACGCTCCAGATCCAGGTTGCCCGGGTATGCCGGTTCGTCTTCTACCGCGATGGTGTTGACGTAGTTGTTAGCCGCAGCACCCGCTGCAACGCTAACACCGCCCTTGCGGGCTTCTCCCAGCACCTGATCAATCAGGAACTGAGCGCGTTCAACACCCTCTTCACGGATGACCGATTCGATCGCCTGCAGCCAGTCGCGGGTTTCGATCGGATCCACGTCATTGTTTAAACGTTCTGACATGGTGGTATTCCTTATCTGTCTAATGGTTTGTTTGGAGCCTGTCTTCGTGCGTTCTGTCATAAAACGCACGAAGACAGGCTCATCAGTTTGGTTGCCGCTTAAGTACTTAACTAAGCACTCCGAGCTTTATCTCTACAAGCTGGTGTGCCTTGAAGAGAACCACTCTTAATCCTTGCGTTGCTGGAGACGCCGCAGCGATCGATCACGCCGGGTGTGTTCCCTGCTGAGATCCAGCAAAATTTCCTCGATAAACGCCAAATGGCGGTGCGAGGCTTCACGGGCCTTTTCAGGTTCGCGTGCCACAATCGCCTCAAAGATCCCGGCGCGATGGCTACTCACTGTTGCCAACATCTCACGGCGCGAGTAGAGCAATTCAAAGTTCTGACGAACGTTCTGTTCCAGCATCGGGCCCATACAGCGCAGCAGATGGAGTAACACAACGTTGTGGGCAGCCTCGGTCACGGCAATTTGGTATTGCATGACCGCGTCGGCTTCGGCGTCTAGATCGCCACTGTCCTGAGCTTGCTGGATCACATGATGGCAGTCGCGGATGCGCGCCAGATCTTCGTCAGTCCCACGCAACGCCGCATAATAGGCAGCGATACCTTCGAGGGCATGACGGGTTTCGAGCAGGTCGAATTGTGATTCAGGATGATCGGCCAGCAGTTCAGCCAGCGGATCGCTGAAGCTCTGCCACAGATTAGTTTGTACAAAGGTGCCGCCTCCCTGGCGACGCAGGAGCAGCCCTTTAGCTTCCAGACGCTGAATTGCCTCTCTCAGAGAAGGACGGGAAACATCAAACTGTTTCGCCAGCTCGCGCTCTGGAGGCAGCTTTTCGCCTGGACGTAGCGTACCCTCGAGGATCAGGTATTCGAGCTGCTGCTCGATAACATCTGACAACTTGGGTTGGCGGATTTTGCTGTAGGCCATGGGTGATTTCTTCTCTGCGAAGTGCCCGGAGTCAATTGGTAATACCAATTTCAAAAACGTGACGGTAAAGTAACAAAGTATTCACCTCCTGTCCATATGGGCCTTGATCGAAATCATGAATGCCGCACATTTTAACACTTCAATCCATAAGCCTTTGCAAACCGGCAACCCAGCGTTGGTAATACCATTTACGAGGTAGTCGCCAAATTTAACTTTTGTGAAACCTCTGGTTAGAAGAATGCCGGGGTTATATGGCAAGGAGATTAAGGGTTATTTTCGCTTTACTACCGCTTCCCCAGCCCCTCCCCGTTAACAAAAAAACAACAACAATGGCGATTATTTTTGCCAATTCTGTGAGTTATTGCTTATTTCGTGCACGCAATCCCCCCGCTCGTCACACAACCCGCATTTTGTTGCCTAAACTGCTGCAATCTTCATCATTCGAACAACAAAGCAGGTGCAAACTTTCGCACATACCATTATTCTCTGCCAAACGGTAGCGACACCGTAGAATTTATAGCTATAACGTCGTAAACAAAAAACAACACACATCGTAATCATTACTTTACGGTAATGAGCATTATGTCAGCACAGAGGGTTTCATTGATGGATGGTCAACAGCATGGCGACCAGCTAAAGCGCGGCCTGAAAAACCGCCATATCCAGCTGATCGCCTTAGGTGGCGCAATAGGTACCGGTCTGTTCCTCGGTATCGCTCAAACAATAAAAATGGCCGGTCCGTCGGTCATCCTTGGTTATGCAATTGGCGGTTTTATTGCCTTCCTGATCATGCGTCAACTGGGTGAAATGGTGGTTGAAGAGCCGGTGGCCGGATCGTTTAGCCACTTCGCCTATAAATACTGGGGGAACTTCGCCGGTTTCGCGTCCGGCTGGAACTACTGGGTGCTGTACGTGCTGGTTGCCATGGCGGAACTGACCGCGGTGGGCATTTACGTGCAGTACTGGTGGCCGGAGATCCCAACCTGGATCTCCGCTGCCGTGTTCTTCCTGGCCATCAACGCCATCAACCTGTCGAGTGTGAAGGTCTATGGTGAAATGGAGTTCTGGTTCGCCATCATCAAAGTAGTCGCCATCATCGGCATGATCGCCTTTGGGGCCTACCTGCTGTTCAGCGGCCTCGGCGGCCCGGAAGCCAGCGTCACCAACCTGTGGGCCCAGGGCGGGTTCTTCCCGAACGGCACCATGGGGCTGCTCATGGCGATGGCGGTGATCATGTTCTCCTTCGGTGGATTGGAGCTGGTGGGCATTACCGCCGCCGAAGCCGATAACCCGGAAAAAAGTATCCCAAAAGCCACCAACCAGGTGATCTACCGCATCCTGCTGTTCTATATCGGTTCGCTGACTATTCTGCTGTCACTCTATCCGTGGGGCAAAGTGGTCGAAGGCGGCAGCCCGTTCGTGCTGATCTTCCATGCGCTGAACAGCAATATGGTCGCAACGGTGCTCAATATCGTGGTGCTGACGGCTGCGCTGTCGGTCTACAACAGCTGCGTCTATTGCAACAGCCGCATGCTGTACGGCCTGGCCAAACAAGGTAATGGCCCGAAAGCCCTGCTGAAAGTGGATAGCCGCGGTGTGCCGGTAGTTGCCATCGGTTTCTCTGCGTTGGCAACCGCACTGTGCGTGCTGATTAACTACCTGATCCCAGGCCGTGCCTTTGAGCTGCTGATGGCGCTGGTGGTGTCTGCCCTGGTGATCAACTGGGCGATGATCAGCCTGGCACACCTGAAATTCCGCAAGGCGAAAAACCAAGAAGGCGTCGAGCCGAAGTTCAAGGCCTTCTGGTATCCGTTCAGTAACTATCTGTGCCTGGCCTTTTTGGCCGCCATTCTGGTGATTATGTATCTGACACCGGGGATCCAGATTTCCGTGCTGCTGATCCCGGTATGGCTCGCTATTCTCGGCATCGGTTACTTCATCAAGCAGCGCGGCCAGCGTGCTGTAAGCGCGACCAATACCCACTGATATCGTTGTTGACGATCAATAGGCCCGCATGCGGGCCTATTGTTTTTCTTCACTATTAATGGGCGTTGCGCAGAGCCTTCACCTGCTCGGCGGTGATATCCGCTGGCAGCCCACCCCAAGTGACACGCAGGTAATTCACCAGCTCGGCAATTTGCGCATCATCCAGACGATCGGCAAAGCCCGGCATGCTCTGCATACTTTCGTTGCCGGGGAACTGCTGCGCTGGTAGCCCGTCCAGCACCGAAACGATCAGGTTCTTGCCGTCTGGTTGGCGCAGCGTGGCGTTATCACGCATCGCTACTGCAACATGCGGTATACCTGCACCATCACGCTCATGGCAGGCGGAACACTGATCGAGATAGGTGATACGCCCGGCATCGCTGCCCTGCCCGATTTTAGCGGCAACCGGCTGTGGTGGCTTGTCGCCCATCAGGTAGGTCACCAACGCCCGATGATCTTCCGGCGTCAAATGACGAGTGCTGAGATCGACGACCATGTGCATTTCGCTAAACGCCGAGCCCTGCGGCGCTAACCCGGTGCTGAGGAAACGGCTTAGATCCTCTGGCGTCCAGCCGCGCTGAGCCAAAGCCTGTGGCGTGATATCCGGTGAGATAAACCGCCCCAGATCGCCGCCCTGCATCGGCTTGCTCAGTTCCATCTGCCCCAGCATGCCCCGTGGCGTATGGCATTCACCACAGTGGCCAAGCACGTCAGACAGGTAACGGCCACGCTGCCATTCGGCGGAGTTCCCCTCCGAGCTGGCCGGTAACGGATCGCTGTTGCGGAACAGCAAATTCCAACCGATCAACGCCATCCGCTGGTTGAACGGGAATGGCATCTCGTTGGCTGGAATGGCCACATCCACCGCCGGGCGCGACATCAGATAGGCATAAATAGCATCCGCATCCTCACGCGAAATGCCTTTGTAGGAGGTATAAGGCATCGCCGGGTACAGATGGCGGCCACCCGGAGCTACCCCCTGCGTCAACGCCAGGAAGAAATCATCCTTGGTCCAGCGGCCAATACCCTGATCGGCAGAAGGCGTCAAGTTGCTGCCATAAATGGTGCCGAACGGGGTATCCAGCGGATAGCCTCCCGCCAGCGGTGCCCCACCAGCGGCGGTATGACAGGCGGCACAGTCGGCAGCCTGCGTCAGGTAACGCCCACGGGCAATCTGTTCGCTGCTGGCGGTAACCTGCTGGACTGGGCCGTCGTAGCTGCGGTTTTCCCGCCACCACAGCACGGCGATGACAATCGCCGCAATCAGCACAATCAACAATGCGAGACGTTTTTTCATTACGCCGTCTCCTTCAGCAGGCCTGGGGTTTTCAGCACCACGTCACGCACCGCCTCGTAATAACGGACATAGCCGGTACAGCGGCAAATATGGTTTTCCAACGCCTGCTCAATCGCGCCTTCCAACTGGTCACGCAGGATTGGCTCACGCTTGAGCTTCTCGACAAAGATGGTGGCCGCATTGACAAAGCCCGGCGTGCAATAGCCACACTGGAAGCTGTAGTGATCGAGGAACGACTGCTGGATAGGCGAGAGTTCAACCACTTCGCCCTGATTATCCACCTGCGCAACGCCTTCGATGGTGCGTACCTGTTTGCCATTGAAAAAGTGAGCACCGGTGATACAGGTACGGATTTCTTCGCTGGTGCCACTTGGATGGTCGAGGATCGCCACGCAGGCGTGGCAAATACCCTGCCCGCAGCCGAGACGTGATCCAGTCAGATCGAGATATTCATGCAGAAAATCGATCATCATCAGCCCTTCCGGTACCTCGATAGGGCCATATTGTTTGCCGTTAATGGTCAGGGTAATGGGTTGGGTTTTAATGCTCATGGTAACACCTCAAGAATATTTTCGGCACGGACGGGCAAATCACGGAAACGATGACCGGTGGCATGGGCAATGGCGTTAACCAGTGCAGCGACCACCGGGATCATGACGACTTCCGCCATTCCTTTCGGCGGATCGGTTTCCGACAGCGCAGGCAGGATGTCACCGGTCTGTTTCCAAACCGCCACATCGCTGGCGCGCGGCAAATGGTAACGGTTAAAATTCCAGGTGCCGTTACCCGGCCCATCTTCGTACAGCGGTAAATACTCATGCAGCGCATGGCCGATCCCCATCGCCAAACCGCCCTGCAACTGGCCAGAAACCAGCTCAGGCACGATCAGGTTGCCACACTCCATGATCGAATGATGATTCAGCAGTTCGACCTTGCCGGTGGCGATATCCACCGCTATTTCCGTCAGCGTACCCACGGCGCTGTAATAGGTCACAGCGGCGTTATTACGCTGGGTTGGCGGGTAATAAACCTGCTCACGCTCCAGAGCGCTAAACTCGCCGTGGCCAGTGCGTATCGACAAGCCGTCGACAGGCAGGCGCTCGCTGTGATTATTCAGCTTGAAGTCCGCTTCCGCCCACTGCCAGCGGTTGAAGACATGCACCACCGCGCCGGTCAGGTTGCCCATCTGATAGGCTTTCTTCGCCAACAGCTCAAACGGCAATATCTGCATACCGGCCGCCGTCAGGCCACCTTCCACCCAGCGAGCATCTTCTTTACGCACCACCAGCGGTGCCGCCTGGCCACCACCTATACCCGACTGCCAGATAGACAGCGCGGCAGGCCACAGCCCCTGTTCAAACACCAGCCGGGCCGCTTCACGCGTGCTGTGCGAGAAATAGTAAGCGGAATTGCTGGCGCTGGAAGGAGAACAGTAGCTTGGTGTCCAGTTCGGGTTGGTTTGCAGCTTGTCCTGCTCATCCTGCGACATCGTGTAGGGATCGCCGCTGGTCACCATCGGCAACAGGGACCAATCGGTCACCGAGAAATGAGCCTCATCTGCCGGTTTCCCCAGCCATTGTGCACATAGCACCGACTGCGACGTTGACATGCCGGTGCCCATTTCGGCCCCGCTGTGATACAGCGAGATACGCCCGTCCTCGCTGAACTCCACACGAGCAAAGGAGGTTTCAGCCCCGGTGCCAAAATCTTTCTGCACGCAGCCAAAGCCTACGCCATAGCGTTTGCCGGGATTCTTACTCTCAAACTCCACCTTACGCTCGGCTCGTTTGCGCCACATCTCATGTTGTGAGGCTTTCACCAGCACTTCATCGGCGCGAATAGCCCCTGCCGGGATTGCACCCTGGGTATTTTTCATGCCGGACTTAAGCACGTTGCGCAAACGAAACTCGATCGGATCGAGCTTCAGCTCTTGTGCCAATTCGTCCATCATCATCTCGGTGGCGGCCATGCTTTGCAACGTGCCGTAACCGCGTGCGGAACCCGCATCGATGGCACGAGAGGCCAGCCCGACCGAGGAAAGATCGCTTTTCGGGAAGTAGTAAATCGACTGTGCCGCCGTAGCCCCCACCATCACTACCGATGGCGTAAAGTTACAGCGCCCACCACCGTCGGCGGTCATTGCCCCTTGGAAGGCCTGCAATACGCCGGTCTGTTTGTCTACCGCAATGCGGTAATCCATATCGAAGGCATGGCGTTTGATCGAGGTCTGGAATTGCTCATAGCGGTCATTAGCCAGCCGCACCGGTAGCCCGTCACCGTACAGCGCGGCAACCGCACCGTAATACGGGAAGTTATAGTGATCTTTCGAGCCGTAGCCCACGGTGTAGCACGGGTGCAGGATTAGCTGTTTAACCGGCTGATGACGTTTGGCCAACATGCGTGGCATTTCGTCCGCTACCTCCTGCGGGGACTGGGTCGGGATCACCAGATGCAGGGTCTGGCTGGCGGTATCAAACCAGCCATTGGCGTTGTCCGGCTCCAGGGCCGAAGTATCAACGGATTGCGTGGTATAGCGGCGTGACATTACCAACCAGTCCTGCGGTGGGGTTTGCAGTTGGTCGGCAATCATCCCGGCGTAGTACATGCCTTCCTGATCCAGCTTGCCGCCCTCACGCCCTTCCGGCCACACCGGCAGATGTCTGCGCATCGAAAGTGGGAAGATAGGGGTATCTTTCAGGCTGGAGAAGCGATCGTCATCGAATGGCTTTTCGCCCCCGACGCGCACGTAGCGGAAGCTGCCCCATGGATCGCGCTGTAACGGGCCGGTTTCAGTACCATACTGGATCACTTCGTCGTGGAATTTCAGCTTGTCTTTGGCAAAGCGGAAACGAGCAAAATCATGATAGATCAGGATTGCCACCGCATGGCCGAGATAGGCTGGGGTTTTCCCTGTGGGCAGCAGCATGTCATCGCCATAAAACGCCGGGAAGGCCAAACCATCACGCTCAAGATCTTCCGCCGTTACTATCCGATCCGGTTGCAGATCGTCACCCAGCAGGGAGAGATCGATACCGGTAAACAGACGATCGGCTTTCGTGGCGCGCAGAATAAAGGCATGAGCCTGCTGCTGCGGCCAGTGTGGCATATCAACGGCACGAATATCGCGGGCAAACACTTTCTGGCCCATGACCTTGGAGCGGCCATCGATACGGTAGCGAATGCGTTTAGTCTGCGCATCCCAGTTGGGCGATTGCAGGATCTTCTGCTCAAACAGCGCGGCATAAGCGCGGCTGTAAAGAGGCGCGAGGTAGACTGACACCCCCGCTATCACGGCACCCTTGATAAAACGGCGTCGTGACGGGTTGAAATTGCTCATAAAATATCCTTTACGTTCTTATCTACCCCCTAACATCTAGATGCAGGCATTAGCGCCTTAACCCGAAGGCTGGAGGTAAGTCGTTTTTTATCGGTTTTGTTGCGCAACCGCTGGTAACCTTGCCGAAGACGTTATAATCATAAGCTTATAACCAAAATTATGTGAGTATTAACATTTTGTTTTCATAAAATGAAACACTTGGAAACATGTAATGCATCTATAGTGTGGCTGATTTGCGCAAACGCGGGCAAAAGAGATGACGACAGGTATCGTGATTACCGCCGCCGGGCGGGGTGAGCGTTTTATTCAGGCCGGTGGCAGTGGCAACAAGCTTAACGCCCTATTACAGGGCAAGACGGTGTTCGAACATACGCTGCAACAGGCGCTAGCCTCCGGTTTACCGGTGCAGGTCGTCACCCGGCCAGAAAACCTGCCGGTGCAACAGGTTTGTGCCGCATATCAGGTTCCCTGCACCTTACTGGCCAGCGGTGGGCTGGGTGAATCTATTGCCGCAGGCGTTGCCGCAACCGCAAACTGGAATGGCTGGCTGATCCATTTAGCGGATATGCCTTTTGTCTCGCCGCAGATCTTTGTGCAGGTAGCAGCAGCGCTGAGCCAACACAACATCGTTCGCCCCAGTTTCCAGCACCAACCCGGCCATCCAGTGGGGTTCACCGCCATTTTGCGCAAACAACTGTGTGCATTGCATGGCGATAATGGTGCGCGAGAGCTGCTACGCAGTCACGGGGAGGTTTACCTACTCCATCTCGACCAACCGGGCATCGTGCAAGATATCGATCTCCCTTCCCAGCTAGTAGCGAATGAGTCCATTAATTAATGCAACACCTTGATATCACCGTAGTTGGCCAGGCAATCAACTGGCTGGAACAGCAGCCGGTGTGGCTGTGTACCGTATTGAACACGTACGGCTCATCACCACGTTCTCCAGGCGCGTTGATGGTGGCTACCCGCGACGGACACTATTGTGGATCGTTATCCGGTGGCTGCGTGGAAGAAGACTTCTTGCGCCGTCTGGCTGAGGGGGAATATCAAGCCGCCAGTCAGGTGATCCGCTATGGTGCTGGCGGGCTAACCCCCAGCGTGGCGCTGCCCTGTGGTGGCGTGCTGGACGTATTGATCGAGCATCTGCCCGCAGGCCCTGCCAGCATTAGCTACTTGCGTAATATCGCCGAGGCCTTGGCTGGCCATCATGCCCTGGTCAAGCACCTGACCTTGCCCAATGCCTGTAGCGCGCTGGAAACCACCAGCTTTGCCAGCGCCACCCAGGTCGTGCGCAACCAACAGGAGATCCAGTTGCACATCGCCGCCGCTCCTCGGCTGCTGATTGCCGGGCTTTCTAGCGTCGCGCTGTATTGCGCCGACTTTGCCAGCGCACTCGGCTTTGAAGTGTTGGTATGCGAAAACCGCCCGGAAGCGTTGGAAAACTTCGCCACACAGCTCAAACCACATATCACCTTGCTACGCCAGTTCCCAGCCAAATTCATTGAGGCAGGCGGTTGCCACGCCAACACCGCGATTGTGGCGCTGACCCACGATCCGCGTATGGATGATTTAACCCTGATGGAGGCGATCTACACCCCGGCGTTTTACATCGGCGCGATGGGTTCCCAACGGAACAGCGATCGCCGCCGCCAGCGGCTGCAACAGATCGCCGAATTCAGCCCACAGGAACTCGGCCGTATCCATGCGCCGATCGGCCTGCCGCTTGGCAGTAAAACCCCGGCGGAGATCGCGCTGGCCGTGATGGCCGATATCGTGCAGCAGAAGAACCAACTCCGCCAACCCATTTGAATACCTGACGCGATCCTTCGGCTATGACAAATCATTGGCCGGTCAAAATGAAAGCGATTACACAAATTGGCATATAAAATCACCAATCCTATTTTAAACCATGGTTTAACATCTCATATTCATGATGTTAAATCGTAAGCCATAAACACATTGAGTGTAACCGATTACACCAAATGTGATCGATAGCACGTTAAATCATCACCTAGACCAATAACATTGCCTATTAACGAATCATCTATCTGGTTAACCGAGGCCGTTATGAGTACATCATCAACAAGTAAAGGCAGATCGAATGCCCAAGTGACCTTCTTTGTCTGTTTTCTGGCAGCACTGGCAGGCTTACTGTTTGGGCTGGATATCGGCGTGATCGCCGGAGCATTACCTTTTATTGCTCATGAATTCCAAATCACTTCCCAACAACAAGAATGGGTGGTGAGCTCAATGATGTTCGGTGCAGCAGTTGGCGCTGTCGGCAGTGGCTGGCTCTCTTACCGGCTGGGGCGCAAATACAGCCTGATGATTGGCGCCGTGCTGTTTGTCATTGGCTCGCTTTGCTCTGCTTTCGCCCCCAACAACGACATTCTGCTGGTTTCCCGCGTTCTGCTCGGCCTGGCAGTAGGCATCGCATCCTTCACTGCCCCGCTGTACCTTTCTGAAATCGCGCCTGAACGCATTCGCGGCAGCATGATTTCCATGTACCAGCTAATGATTACGATAGGGATCCTGGGGGCTTATCTGTCCGATACGGCTTTCAGCTACAGCGGTTCATGGCGCTGGATGCTGGGTATTATCACCCTTCCGGCTTTGTTGCTGTTCGTTGGCGTGTTCTTCCTGCCCCGCAGCCCTCGCTGGTTAGCGTCACGTGGCCGTGATGCAGAAGCCAGGAAAGTGCTGGAAATGCTGCGAGATACGACCGAACAGGCGAAAGCCGAACTGGATGAGATCCGTGAAAGCCTGAAAATCAAGCAAAGCGGTTGGGCACTGTTCAAAGACAACAAGAATTTCCGCCGTGCGGTCTATCTTGGCGTATTGCTTCAGGTTATGCAGCAGTTCACCGGCATGAATGTCATTATGTATTACGCGCCGAAAATTTTCGATCTGGCCGGTTTTGCCAGTACAGCGCAACAAATGTGGGGAACGGTGATCGTCGGGTTAGTGAACGTGCTGGCAACCTTTATTGCCATCGGCCTGGTGGATCGTTGGGGCCGTAAACCTACGCTTAAGCTGGGCTTCCTAGTGATGGCCATCGGCATGGGGACATTGGGCACCATGATGAATATCGGCATGAATACGCCTGCGGCTCAATACTTCGCGATACTGATGTTGATGATGTTTATTGTCGGTTTTGCCATGAGTGCCGGCCCGCTGATTTGGGTATTATGTTCAGAGATCCAACCGCTTAAAGGCCGTGATTTCGGTATCACCTGCTCAACGACGGTAAACTGGATCGCCAACATGATCGTGGGGGCCACCTTCCTGACGATGCTCAACAGCCTGGGCAGCGCGCATACCTTCTGGATCTATGCCGGGCTGAACCTGGTCTTTATCTTCATTACCATTGCCCTGATACCTGAAACCAAAAATATTTCTCTGGAACATATCGAGCGAAATCTGATGGCAGGGAAACCGTTACGGGAGATTGGTTCACACTGATCGAGGTCTTTGATTATCGCCCGTTTCGGGCGGTATTTACATCCGCAACGGCAATCAGGAGCGCGGGCTGGTTTTCTCTGCGAAGGCTTTGTCTGGCACTATTGGGATGAGATACTCATATTCCAGGTACAGCTCTTCGTCACCATCGAGCGAGTAGCTATGCTGCGCAATATCGTACCCTTCCCGGCGTACCAGATTAAACTGCGGCAGAAGTTTGGTATAAACGCTGGCAATATGCTCGTGAAGGGCCACCGGTTTGCCAGCATAGCGAAAGCGACAATAACCGCCGCTGATTTCCGGAAGTTCCGGCAAAGATTTACCTTTGGCGATCGCTTTATCAACCGCAACAAAATAGTCGACCTTCACCCGCTCACCATCCGGCGTAAAATTGGTTAGTGCATAAAGTTTATCTGGATTTAAACTAAACTCGTCACAAAAACGATCCTTTATTCCATCACGAATTGCCGCGTGGGATTCGCCCAACTGTTCAATTTCGATGTGATAAGAATAATACTGACCGGCCAGCGAGTAGCTGTCTGGTTTAACCTCAACATAATCAATAGAGATATCGCTAGGTTGATTCAGCGACAGCGATTGCACCAGATGGCTGAAATCACAATTCTGGGCCTTACGGTAGGCGCTAGGTGTGACAGAGAAATGTTTTTTGAAACAGCGTGAGAATGTCTGTTGGGAATCGAACTGATATTCCAACGAAATATCCAGAATGCTTTTCTGCGTAAAGCGTAATGAAAAGGCCGCCAGATAGAGGCGACGGGCGCGGATATAAGCAGCAAGTGGCAGGTTGGTCTGTCGGCGGAACATGCGCTGCAGATACCATTTCGAGTAGCCGGATTTTTCGCAAACAATATCCAGTGATAGTGGATTGCGTAGGTTATTTTCTATCCAGACCAGTAATTCTTTGATATGCGTTTCCTGCGTCACCATTACTCTTCCTAGCCAAAATTGTCCACGGCAATGGTATACAGATTTATTTAGAGCGTCCAAAGCGACGACACTATTTTACAAAGGTTGACGAATTCATCACAAACATCACAGCTTGTTACTCAAAGTACAAGCCGCCCACCAGGGGCGGCTATCAATCAGATTACTTCACACAGCGCGTACATTGAGATTCCTGGATCTTCTGGAAGAAATCATTCCCTTTGTCGTCCACCAGAATAAAGGCCGGGAAATCTTCCACTTCGATTTTCCAGATAGCTTCCATACCCAGTTCAGGATATTCCACACACTCCAGGCTCTTGATGCTCTGCTGTGCCAGCACCGCCGCCGGGCCACCAATGCTGCCAAGATAGAATCCGCCGTGCTTGTGGCAGGCATCCGTCACCTGCTGGCTGCGGTTACCTTTGGCCAGCATGATCATGCTGCCGCCGTGTGACTGCAACAGATCGACATAGGAGTCCATGCGCCCTGCCGTGGTTGGCCCCAGAGAACCTGAAGCATAGCCTTCTGGCGTTTTGGCCGGGCCCGCGTAGTAGATCGGGTGATCTTTCACGTACTGCGGTAAACCTTCGCCACGATCCAGACGCTCTTTCAGCTTGGCATGGGCAATATCACGCCCAACGATGATGGTGCCGCTCAGGGAAAGACGGGTAGACACCGGATACTGTGACAGCTGCTTGAGAATATCGGCCATCGGGCGGTTCAGGTCCACCTTGATCGCTTCCCCTTCACCCGCGCGGCGCAGTTCCTGTGGAATAAATTTACCTGGGTTATGCTCCAGTTTCTCCAGCCAGATCCCCTCACGGTTGATCTTGCCTTTGATATTACGGTCGGCGGAGCAGGAAACCCCCATCCCCACCGGGCAAGAAGCGCCGTGGCGTGGCAAACGCACTACGCGCACGTCGTGGGCAAAGTATTTGCCGCCAAACTGTGCACCCAGGCCCAAATTCTGGGCTTCTTTCAGCAGTTCCTCTTCCAGTGCCACATCGCGGAACGCCTGGCCATGTTCGTTGCCTTCGGTTGGCAGCGCATCATAGTATTTGGTTGAAGCCAGCTTCACGGTCTTCAGCGTGGCTTCCGCCGAAGTGCCACCAATCACAAAGGCCACGTGGTACGGTGGGCAGGCCGCGGTGCCCAGAGTACGCATCTTGTCGACCAGATAGTCTTTCAGCTTACCTGGGGACAGCAGCGCCTTGGTTTCCTGATACAGATAGGTTTTGTTGGCCGAACCACCGCCCTTGGCGATACACAGGAATTTATACTCGTCACCATCCACGCTGTAGAGATCGATCTGCGCAGGCAGGTTGCTGCCGGTGTTGACCTCCTGGTACATATCCAGCGCGGCGTTTTGCGAATAGCGCAGGTTGTCTTCGATAAAGGTGTTATATACCCCACGCGACAGGGCTTCTTCGTCCCCACCACCGGTCCAGACGCGCTGGCCCTTTTTACCCATGATGATCGCCGTGCCGGTATCCTGGCAGGTTGGCAAAATACCCTTGGCGGCGATTTCTGAGTTACGCAAAAATTGCAGCGCAACGTACTTGTCGTTTTCACTGGCATCGGGGTCATTGAGGATATCCGCCACCTGCTGCTGGTGCGCAGGGCGCAACATGAACGAGGCGTCGTGGAAAGCGTGCTGGGCGAGCAGGGTCAGGGCTTGCGGGTCAACCTTGAGGACTTCCTGGCCGGCAAATTCGCCGACGGAAACGTGGTCACGGCTTAGCAGATAGTATTCGGTATCGTCTTTCTTCAGCGGGAACGGATCTTGATAATGGAACGGTTTATTCGACATTGATCTCTCACTTGCAACATCAGCTGCGTTAAATTCACACTTACCCAGCGTGCTCGGGGCGCGCTGCGTCAAAAAAACTCCCCACACCTTACGTATTTTTAGGTAGTCAGTTATTGCGCCAAATCGCAAAATAACCTGTATTAACGTAGGGACTTAACGCTGGCGATGTTTTTCTGACCTCATCCGGTGAGAACTGCGGGTACAGACTCATCATGCACGGATTATTATCCCGCAGTTAACACAATGATTACAATCGATGTGAGTCGATCGGCTTATCATTGTGGGAAAATAGCTGCCCCCCAGAAGCGATTTCCTTACTGCTCCCGTTGCCAGCCGCCGCATCATTGCTTAAGCTAGCGCCATTATGAACAGAGTAAGAATCCCCATTGCGCTGCAACAGGCGGTAATGCGCTGCCTGCGAGACAAATTGCAGCTGGCGCGGCAGCATTTTGCCGTCGAGTTCCCAGAGCCCAAGATCCTGTATCAGCAACGCGGTACCAGCGCGGGCACCGCCTGGCTGCAAGCCTGGGAAATCCGCCTCAACCCAGTGCTGCTGATGGAAAACCAACAGCCGTTTATCGACGAAGTGGTCCCCCATGAGTTGGCTCACCTGTTGGTGTTCCGCCAGTTTGGCCGCGTGCCGCCGCATGGCCGGGAATGGCGCTGGATGATGGAAAACGTATTGCAGGTTCCCGCCAGCCGTACCCACCAGTTTGAGACTCGCTCGGTACAGAGCAAAACCTTTCCCTACCGCTGCGATTGCCAGCAGCATCAGCTGACCCTGCGCCGCCATAATCGGGTGATGCGCGGCGAGAGCGAATACCGCTGCCGCCAGTGCGGTGAAAAGCTGACATTTTCCGGTTAATCAACGCCGTTAACAATAATATTTATAAGTTAAAACAATCCATTATCTCTATTTGCACCTGTCGGTGACTTCCGTTACCCTGCCTGCCTTTCCAATTTTGAGCTGTTTTGGAATATGCATCGCAAAATTTTATTTTTAGTCGTATTGACGGCCTCCAGCGGCACGCTAGCCAAGGGGATTAATAACTTTACCCAGGCCAAGGCTGCTGCCGCCAAAATCAACCAGGACGCCCCAGGCAGCTTTTATTGTGGCTGCAAGATCGACTGGCAAGGTAAGAAAGGCATTCCCGATCTCGCTAGCTGCGGCTATCAGGTCCGTAAAAATGCCCAACGCGCCGGGCGCATCGAGTGGGAACATGTGGTTCCGGCCTGGCAGTTCGGCCATCAGTTGCAGTGCTGGCAACAGGGTGGGCGTAAAAACTGCAACAAGGATCCGGTTTATCGCCAGATAGAGATCGATCTGCACAACCTGCAACCCGCCATCGGTGAAGTAAACGGTGACCGTAATAACTTTATGTACAGCCAGTGGCGGGGTGGCGAAGGGCAATACGGACAGTGCCAAATGAAGGTGGACTTCAAGAACAAGCAGGCCGAGCCACCGGCCCGTGCGCGAGGTGCCATCGCCCGCACCTACTTCTACATGCGCGATCGCTACCAGTTGCCGCTTTCACGCCAGCAAACCCAGCTGTTTGAAGCCTGGAACCGCCTATATCCGGTCAGCGCCTGGGAATGTCAACGTGAAGCACGCATCGCCATAGTACAAGGGAATCACAACCCTTATATTCAACAGGCTTGTCAGCAGCAAAAAGGCTGACCTACTATAGTGCTTTCGCGCTGCCCATCGGCAGCGCCGTTTCATTGAGCCAGGATCTGACAATCATTATGCGTAAACCCCGCATTTACCATCCAGAGCCCTTGAGCGCCAGTGCAGAAATTGCATTGAGCGAGGATGCCGCCAATCATGTCGGCCGCGTGCTGCGGATGAGCGCCGGGCAGGCACTGCAACTGTTCGATGGCAGCAACCAGGTGTTTGAGGCAGAAATCACCCGGGTGGATAAAAAGAACGTGCTGGTTCAGATCAACGCCGGGCAACTGGAAGATCGCGAATCCCCCCTCAACTTACATCTTGGCCAGGTGATCTCCCGTGGCGAAAAGATGGAATTCACCATCCAGAAATCCATTGAGTTGGGGGTGAACGTGATCACTCCGCTATTTTCCGAGCGCTGCGGCGTTAAACTCGACGGTGAGCGCCTGGAGAAAAAGCTCCAGCAGTGGCAAAAAATCGCCATCGCGGCCTGCGAGCAATGCGGCCGCAACCGCATTCCGGAAATCCGCCCAGCGATGACTCTGGAACACTGGTGCGCCGAGCAGGACGATAGCCTCAAGCTGAACCTGCATCCACGCGCCAGCCAAAGCATCAATACCTTGCCGTTGCCGGTAGTCAGCGTACGTCTGCTGATTGGGCCGGAGGGCGGATTATCCGCCGAAGAAATTGCCATGACCACAGACTATGGATTTACTGATATCCTGCTGGGGCCACGCGTTTTGCGTACAGAAACCACCGCGCTCACCGCAATTACCGCTTTGCAGGTTCGTTTCGGCGACCTGGGCTAAGGACCTGTCTTCACAGGTTCGTAAGGAGAAGAGATGATCAAGCTCGGCATCGTGATGGACCCTATCGCATCCATCAATATCAAAAAAGACACCAGCTTTGCCATGCTGCTCGAAGCGCAGCGCCGCGGCTGGGAACTGCATTATATGGAGATGAACGATCTCTATCTGCATGCCGGTGATGGCCGTGCCCGCACGCGTCTGCTGAACGTGAAAGAAGACAAAGCGAGCTGGTTCAGCTTTGGCAGTGAGCAGGATCTGGCGTTGCAGGATCTGGATGTGATCCTGATGCGCAAAGATCCGCCGTTCGACACTGAATACATCTATGCGACCTACATCCTGGAACGGGCCGAAGTGAAAGGTACGCTGGTAGTCAACAAGCCACAGAGCCTGCGTGACTGTAACGAAAAGCTGTTCACCGCCTGGTTCCCGGAGCTGACGCCAGACACCCTGGTCAGCCGCAGCGCTGCCCATATCCGCAAATTCCACCAGCAGCACGGCGACATCATCCTCAAGCCGCTGGATGGCATGGGCGGGGCCTCTATCTTCCGCGTGAAGCAGGACGACCCCAACCTGTCGGTGATTATCGAAACCCTGACCGAGCACGGTAGCCGCTTCTGCATGGCGCAAAACTTCCTGCCAGCCATCAAGGATGGGGACAAACGCATTCTGGTGGTGGATGGCGAACCGGTGCCTTACTGCCTGGCGCGTATCCCTGCCCAGGGCGAAACCCGTGGTAACCTGGCCGCCGGTGGCCGTGGTGAAGCGCGCCCGCTGAGCGAAAGCGACTGGAAAATTGCCCGCGCGGTTGCCCCAACGCTAAAAGAGAAAGGGCTGATCTTTGTTGGCCTGGACGTGATCGGCGATCGCCTTACCGAGATCAACGTCACCAGCCCAACCTGCGCCCGTGAGATCGAAGCCGCATTCCCGGTTTCCGTCACCGGCATGCTGATGGACGCCATTGAAAAACGTCTGGCCGCGAAGTAGGCAGACGACGCGCCCTCTCTCATTAGGAGAGGGCATGTATTTTACTTCCCAATTGAATTAACGCCATGAATTTACAGCACCATTTCCTGATTGCCATGCCCGCGATGCAAGATCCGCGCTTCAAACGTTCGGTGATATACGTTTGCGAACATAATGACGACGGAGCCATGGGATTAGTGATCAACAAGCCCGTGGAACATTTCACCGTGGAGACGGTGCTGGATAAACTCGACATCAAGCCTTCACCGCGCGATCCGGCGATCAGCCTGGATAAGCCTGTGTTCGCTGGCGGCCCACTGGCTGACGATCGCGGCTTTATTCTGCACACCCCACGCAAAGGCTTTGGCTCCAGCATTCAGATCTCACCGGCCACCATGATCACCACCTCAAAAGACGTGCTGGAAACGCTTGGCACGCCAGATCAACCCGCCGATGTGCTGGTGGCGCTTGGCTATGCTGGCTGGGAAAAGGGCCAGTTGGAACAAGAGCTACTGGAGAATGCCTGGCTGACGACCGAGGCTGACACCGACATTCTGTTCCACACGCCAATCGCCAACCGCTGGCGTGAAGCAGCCAACCGCCTTGGCATCGATATTCGCAGCATTGCCAGCCACGCAGGACACGCCTGATGACTAACCGCACCATTATCGCCTTCGACTTCGGCACCAAAAGCATCGGCGCGGCTATCGGCCAGGAAATTACCGGCACCGCTCGGGCGCTGGCGGCCTTTAAAGCTCAGGACGGTGTTCCTGACTGGCAGAAGATCGAACGCCTGCTGAAAGAATGGCAGCCAGACCTGGTGGTGGTTGGCTTACCGTTGAATATGGATGGCACCGAGCAGCCACTGACCGAACGAGCGCGTAAATTTGCCAACCGGCTGCATGGCCGCTTTGGCGTGCAGATTGCCCTGCATGATGAGCGCCTGAGCACCGTTGAGGCACGGGCCAATCTGTTTGACCATGGGGGATTCCGCGCATTGGATAAAGGCAGCGTCGATTCTGCCTCCGCCGTGGTTATTCTCGAAAGCTGGTTTGAGCAACATCCGGGCTGATTTTCCGTGCCGGGGCGAAGCGGCTGAACATGATCGCGCCAGCCGTCGGCACAACATCCTGCTCAGATTCAGGCAACTCAAGCGTATCCGGTAGCTCAAAGCTGTCCAACGTGAGGTTGTTTATGCGGTACGGTGTCAGATTGCTTATCAACGCATAGCCCCGCCAGTCGGTAGTTACACCATACTGATTATCGACGCCGATCCCCGGCGTACCCGGCACGCTGACGATAGCTATAGTCTCTCCTAACGTCTGCCCCAGCGTGATCCCTTCCTGATGCGCCATCAGGCTACCGGAGAGTTCCATATTCTGCTGGCGATACCCTTTGCCTTGAGAATAACCGGCCCGCACCTCGCCAGCGTTATATTGATAATTGCCGCTCACGTCCTTGCTGTTGCCGTATCGCTGGCTCTGACTGGTGCTGGCGTTGTAGCTCAGGCTATAGTCGGAAAGCAAGGTTCCGCTGACGCCTATCCGCCGGCTGTCGGTCCGATCGTTAGCCAGCGTATGATCGTAGTTCAGCTTCATACGTGGCACACCCAATGCACTCAACGGCAGCGAGACAGATAGCCCCAACTGGGCCTGTTCTTTGCCATACGAGGGGCGGTTATATTCCGCATACAGCGCAACGTCTACCTTACCCAGGCTGGAGCTGAAACCCATCTCGACGCTGGTCTCGCCTCTTTGATTACCCCGAGTGGCCTCTCGAACCAACGTCAGGTAGAGGCTGTCTGAATCGGACAGATACTGGTTATAACGCGCCTCCAGGCGATACTTTTTTTCCTCGTCAAAGTCACCGACAAAAATGCCGTCTTCCCAGTCCCACCAATAGGTGCTCTGCTGATCTATCGCCGTGCCAAACGTACGATAGCGCTGCCGCGGATAGTATTGTGCCATCAGGCTGAGGGAAGACTCCCAGGCAGGGAAAGCCTTGGCGTAACGCATACGCGCCATGCCGCCAGTGTCCGGCGCTGAACGCCTCGGCTGACGGGCAGATGAAAACGTGTAATCCGCCGAGATCGCCCCCCAGTGGTTAAGACTCTTACCAATCCCGACCGCCGCGCTGCGATAAATATCGGCCCCTTGGAAACCACCATATAGCGTAACCTTTCCCGATAACCCGTAGCTAAGTGACGCCTGCGCAAAGCTCGGCTGATCCTCTTCCATGCCGTAGTAGGGTTGGTATTTACCCACCGTGGCGTCGTAGCGCCACTGGCCGACGTAAACCAGGTTAGGCATGGAGGAGTAAGGAATTTTTCGTTCAGTTTCGGTGCTATCACTTTCCCGTATTGTGACGGTAAGATCCCCCTCAATCGCGGGCGGATAGACATCTTTCAACACAAAAGCACCAGGGGAAACAAACGTTTGGTAGATCACTTCACCGTTCTGGCGCACTCTCACTTCCGCATTGCTGCGGGCGAAACCTCGGACCCAGGGCGAAAATTGCCGCAGGCCATCCGGTAGCATCCGGCTATCTGACACCAGGCTCATGCCACGGAAGCGGACGTTGTCGAATAACGCTGACGGCGTTACGCTGTCGCCTACGGTCAGTGTGGCGCGCCAGGCTTTGATATCACGATAGGCCAATGCCTTTTCAGTATGCCAGGTCGGCTCCCCCCAGGTATCTTTCTGATAAACAGGTTGATAACGCAGTCGCCAAGGGCCGATATTGGCCCCAGCGGTAACATCGGCATACAGGCTGTCGTGACGTTGCGCAGTGCGGTAGTTTTCACCCGCATAATGGCCATAATTAAACTGGTAGTTAACAAATGCCGCATTGATACCATCATCCCAACGGCCGGCTAGCTTGCTGTCACCCAGTAAGCTAGCCGGGATATCTACCGTCAGCAATTGTGCTATCGGCTCAAAGAACACCCCAATTTTTCGGGCATTCAATACGTCAGGCAGAATACAGCCCTCCGGGGTCGTTTCCATCACCATCGCAGCATCACGTATCCCCCACTCACGTAGCAATGGGGCATTAATACACGGCTGCTCATCCTCCCCCAGATTAACGGCCACCTCGCCCTTAACGTTATCGTTAATAATAAGATAGACGTTATTTATTTCAGCCCTGGCACCGTTAACCAACAGGCCTAACGACATAATGGCAATATGAAAAGTGGGTTTCATTCGTTCCCTGAGTGCTAACCACAATATTTACCCAACACAAAAAGAGGCGCATCTGCGCCCCTTAATTACCAAATCATGGCTGCTTATTTCTGTGCCGCTGCCAGTTCAGCACGAGCCTGTTTCAGCTCTTGTTTGATTTCTTTTACGTCAGCCTGCTTTTCTTGCAGTTTTTTCTCGTACTTAGCCACTTTCTTGGCGTCGCCTTTAGCCTGAGCTTCGCGCAGGTCGGCTTTAATTTCCTGGACGTCTTGCTGCTTGTCAGCCAGTTTCTGTTCCAGCTTGGTGACTTTCTTCTGAGCGTCCTGCAGCACGCTGCCGTTGGTGCAATTGGCATTCACTTCGCTCAGAGCGCGCTTCAGACCCGCTACGCGGTTGTAGTTACCATACTTCTCAGCCTGCTGGATCTGATATTCGATCGCAGCACGTTTGGCATTACAGTCATAAGCCGCATTAGCCATGGTAGTGAAGCTAGCACCCAGAACCAGAACCAGTGGCAGAACCGCTAATTTAGTAATGTTTTTCATAATGTTATCCTTAAACGTCATTACACATGGGGAACACCACGCCCCCCTTCCTGTGCGGCAAAGAATAAGGTGAAGCGGATTACCTTAAAATCTACAAAAGCCTTAATCACTCTGTAGGAAGAGACTATTCTCCTGTAGTCCGTTGTAGCCTACTTAAGGTGCTGAGCAGCCGTTGCGCTTCCCCCTGCACCGCCGTTGCGGTTGCCTGAACGGGGTTATCATGCAATGACTGACAAGCTTGATTCAATTTTTCAGCATTCACCAACCGGGCCGCACCGGCCAATTTATGAGCCAACGCCCGTATGCTTATCAGGTCCATCGGTTGTTGCTTCATGTCCATGGCAAGTTGCGTGCAGTCTTCCTGTAAACAATCCAGCAACGTTTGGATGAACTCTTGCAATACCTTTGGCTGGCGCAATTCCGCTGGCAAGTCTTCCACGTCAAACGCAGGCTCCTCTTCAGTGTTCCCCGCATCAGTCAGTGGCAGCATAGACAATTTCGTTTTTAATATGCTCAGGTTAACCGGCTTGAACAGGCAGTCATCCATTCCCGCCTGCAGACATGCCTCCCGTGCACTTTCTTGCGCATTGGCCGTCAGCCCCCAGATCACCGTAGGAACGGACTGCTGTTCACGCTCGAGGTGCCTGATTTGGCGGCTCAGGCTGTAACCATCGCGTTCAGGCATCTGGCAGTCGGTGATAATCAGGTTGAAGCTCTCCTGCTCCAACAACTGCAGCGCCTGCTCCCCATCCCCCACCGCACTGGGCTGATGGCCTAGAAACTGCAACTGTTGGGTCAATAACATTCTGCCCGCAGGATGATCTTCAACGATCAGGACCCGCAGTTGGGATGGTGCCATCGGGGCTGGTTCCTCCAGAGGTGTTTGAGGGGGGAATTTCAGCAATCTCGGCACCGAAAGCAGCACGGTGACGTCGCTGCCAATCCCAACCTCACTGTTCAATGCGATGGTTCCCCCCATCATCTCCACCAGCTTGCGGCAAATATACAGCCCAAGCCCTGTCCCGCCAGCCTCTCCATTGCCCTGAGTAAAGGGTTGGAAAAGACGCTCTTGAGTGGCTGCATCAATCCCCTTGCCAGTATCAGAAACACGTAGCCGCAGATCCGCTCGTTCTTCGCTAATCTGATCGACCGCGACACTGAGCGTGACCTGCCCCTGCTCGGTAAACTTGATGGCATTACTGACCAGATTGGATAGCACCTGCTTGAAACGCATGGGATCAACTAACACATCGCCGGTGATCTCCGCGTCAATATCCAACCTGAACGCTAACCCTTTTTGGCGTGCCACACCGTCAAATAACATCGCCACGGCTTCAATCAGGCGACGGATATCTGCACGCTGTGGATGCAGGATCAGACGGTCCGCCTCAATGCGTGAGATATCAAGAATGTCACCAATCAAGGCCAGCAGAGAATGGGCGGACTCATGTGCAACGCTCAGCAGTTCTCGATCTAAAGCTTCCTCCCGCTGCGGGCGGTTCAGCAACAGTTCCAACATGCCGATAATGGCATTGAGCGGAGTGCGGATTTCATGGCTCATGGTGGCCAGGAAGGTGGTTTTAGCCCGGTTGGCACTGTCAGCACGCTCCTTCGCCTGCTGTAACTGAGCAATCAGGCGATCGCGTTCGGTCACATCGAACCACCCGCCAATTTTTCCTTCAGCACGCTGATCTTCAGTAATCAGCAATTGGCCCCACTGCTGTAAAATGCGCGACTGGCCCCCAAACTGCATAACAGATAAAACCGGTTCCTGCTCACCGCCCCGGCCAATATCCAACGCAACAGGTAACTGCAGTGAGTAGTTCTCCAGTGAGCTACCGATCACCGTCTCTGCTGGAACATTGATGGCATTAAAAAACGGCGTATTCGCCATCACTATCTGGTCTTTCAGATTGGTGATGTAAATCGGCAAGGGCACGCTATCGATGACCGCCTGGCAACGCTGCACCAGGCGGCGATTATTGCGCAACCGGCTGATAACCAAGACTATCACCAGCATTGCCAGCAACAGAACGATCAGTAACCACGCAGTGGAATAACAGTGGGCAAGCAATTTTCCATCACCCGGTGTCCCTTCAAGCAGATAGGTATTGTTATACCAATTGCTGGTCATCGCATGGATATCCTCTGGGGGGATATTCAGCAATGCCTTGTCGAGGATAGTTGCCAGGGGATACTCATTGCCAGAGACACCTATCACAAAACGCGCCGGTTCAATATCCAGAGCACTCAGAATACTTAACCCCGAGGAGGGCTCCCGAGCCAGGAAGTAATCGGCGCTAATCATCGGCAACACGAGTGCTTCTGCCTTTCCCGCTTTTAGCGCCTCAATACCGGCTTGGGGTGAAGGCACGGTAATGATCCGGCTATCGGGGTACTGTTCCCGCAAAAGAACCTGCAGAGGGTGCCCTGCCACCAGAGCAATCAACTGCGGCGGATCATGGCTAATCTGCTCCTGGATCCCCAGCAATACCCAAGAGTTGAATAAATAAGATCGAGTCGTCAGCAACCCGTTAGGCCAGATTGCATCTAACGTCACGCCAGCGACAATGTCCGCCCTGCCGGTTTTCACCGCATTCAGGGAGTCTTGCAGTGATTGCGCGCGGATAATGTCAAACTTGAGCCCTATACGGCTAGAGATAGCCTCCATCACATCGGCTGTCAGACCACGGAACTCCCCCTGAACGTCGAAGAAGCCCAGAGGGGCAAAATCGCCATTAACGGCCAAGCGCACCCTGGGATGTTCTTCCACCCACTTTCTTTCCAGTGAGGTTAGCAGCAGGTGTTCATCGCTTTGTGACATGGGGATCCCGCCATTCCAGCGGCTCTGGATCTCTGCATGGGTGCTTTCCGGAATGCTCGCTAAAACAGCGTTCAGTATTCGCTGTAAACGCACATTTCCGCTGGCCATGCCAAAGGAGAAACCTTTGATGTCCTGCTGTGGCAGCAATTGCAAACGCAGATTGTTCAGGTTGCCCTGATTGATTAAATAGCGAGCCACCGTGGCATCACCAATAAAAGCGTCCAGCTTCTTGAACGACAACGCCTCCAGCGCCCGACGCGGTATGTCAAAAACCTGATAATCCGCCGGAAAGCTTGCTACCAAGCTCTGATTACCACTGTATAGGCGTTCGATAGCAATCCGCTTGGGGGGATTCTGTTGCAGCAGACTGTCGGTGCGCACCACCAATGCCGGTGAGGCAGAGACATAAGGCGTAGAAAGCAGCATGTCGGGATCGGCTACGTTTTTTGCAGCGACATTGCCGATCAGATCGACTTCTCCCTTATCCAGACTACGCCGCAGGGCTGAGGCATCTTCGTAGTAACGCACCTTTATCTGTACGTTAAGGTTATAGCCGATGATCCCCAGGTAATCAGCATTGATACCCCCATAATCCCGGGTGCCACTGATGATATCAAAAGGAGAATAATTGGGGGCCGCAATGCCGAAAACCAGCACACGTTTACGGCGCAACCATTGCCAATCATCACTGGTTAGCTCGGGTTCGGATAATTGAACCTGGCTACGGCTAAGCAAATTAGTTTCACGAAATGCTGGAACTTCCTCAGCGGAAACACCAAAGCAAAAAAACAAAAGTATCAAAAGGAATTTATTCATCGTCAGGTCGTTCGCTCTGATGATGAAAAAAAGCCACTAAATCTTCCGTACTGCTAACTTTTAGTTTTTCCATCAGACGTGTCTTATAAGTGCTGATAGTTTTATTACTCAAAATCAGACGATCGGCTATTTCCTTATTGCTAAGACCCTCTGACAAATACCGTAACACGGTCAGTTCACGATCGGAAAGATTCGTAAGATTATTCTTGCTTTTTTGCGGTGCGTTTAGCAAAGGCATCAGAGTAATCTGTGGAAAACAGGCATAGCCTTGCAGCACCAACTGGCACAATGGAGCCAATTGGCTGACATCCTGATCCTTGTTGAAAAAGCCGCTAGCTCCGGCACGCAACGCTCTTTCTGCGTAGCTCCCCGTGGGCAGGCTGGTATAGACCACTACTTTAATAGCGCTGTCTACCTGGCGAATATGCTGTAGGATCTGCAGCCCATCCATTTTGTTCAGCATGATATCAAGGATTACCAGCTTAGGCGTATTTTCCCTTATTTGCGCCATGGCATCCAGACCGTTAGTTGCGGTAAAGATCGAGTCATTACCTAATGAAGATAAAATTGCTTTCACAGCGAAACAAATTGCAGGGTGATCGTCAACAATCAGCCAGGAACTCATAAGAATATCCTTATCCTAATACTAATCCTAAAAATAACAGCGCAAAGATAGCTGCTTAATAGTGCAACGGGGTTCGCACTTAAGTTACCAATATACTTCGCTCTCGCACACAACCTCTGTGCTATTGATTGCAATTAAAAATAAGGGGGAGAATAGTTAATTGATTGTGGCATTATAATATTCCCTGCGCAACACGCTGTTGCAGACCCTGTTCAAAAGTTTGCATGCCTGACTGCGCACCGGTTTGCAATACGCTGACCAACTGATGAGTTTTCCCTTCGCGGATCATGCTGCTCACCGCCGCCGTGGCCGTGAGGATCTCGTAAATGGCAACACGCCCTCCCCCGGGCTTGCTCAGCAGCTTTTGCGCGATCACCGCCTGCAGGCTACTGGCTAACTGAGCCCGAACATAGGCTTTCTCTTCCGCCGGGAAGACATCCACCAGCCGTTCCACCGCCTGTGGCGCGCTGCGGGTATGCAAGGTAGCCAAGACTAAATGGCCGGTTTCTGCCGCGGTCAACGCCAGCCGAACGGTGGTGGTATCACGCAGTTCCCCCAGCAGGATCACGTCTGGATCCTCACGCAGTGCGGCCCGCAACGCATCGTCAAAACTGTGGGTATCCCGCCCTAACTCGCGCTGCTGAATCAGGGAACGCTGGCTACGATGGATAAACTCGATCGGATCTTCCAGCGTGAGGATATGGCGGCGCTGATGCCGATTAATAAAGTCGATCATCGCCGCCAACGTGGTCGACTTGCCACTGCCGGTAGCGCCGGTGACGAGTATCAAGCCATCTTCGCGCTGCAGCAGCGCCGGAATAATTTCCGGGGTGGTCAGTTCGGCCAACGTGGGGCACTGGCTGGCGATCCTGCGTAACGCCACGGAGACCCCGGTATTCTGCAAAAAGAAATTGGCACGCAGCCGGGTGCCACCAGCAAGGGCTAACGCCAGATCGAGCTGCCCCACCTGCTGGAGTTGCTGCCACATCGTCTTCGACAACTGCGCTTGGCACCATGCCTCCATCTGCTGTTGGGTAAGGATTTCCCCACTTTCCACAGCCTGGAGTTCACCATCGATACGTAACATTGGCAGATGGCCGGTACAAAGGTGCAGATCGGAGGCATTATGCTTTACACTAAGAGCCACAAATTCATCGATATCCATATCAATCTCCCGGGTTAATCATGAGCACTATCCAACAGAATCTGCAGGATGTCAGGAGCCGTATTGCCGCGGCCGCTCAAGACTGCGCACGCATTCCAGAAGAAGTGACATTGCTTGCAGTCAGCAAAACCAAACCTGCGGAGGCGATCGCACAAGCCATCGCCGCAGGCCAGCACGCATTCGGCGAGAATTACGTGCAGGAAGGGGTAGACAAGATCCAGTATTTTGCCCAGCGGCCTGAAGGGGCTGGATTGGAATGGCACTTTATCGGCCCGTTGCAATCCAATAAAAGCAGGCTGGTGGCAGAGCACTTTGCCTGGTGCCACACCGTTGACCGCTTGCGTATTGCCCTGCGCCTGAGCGATCAGCGCCCCGCAGAAATGCCGCCGTTAAACGTGCTGATCCAGATAAATATCAGTGACGAGCAGAGTAAATCTGGCATTGTATTGAGTGAGCTGCCAGCGCTGGCCGAGGCGGTAGCCGCATTGCCTAACCTGTGCTTGCGTGGGTTAATGGCCATCCCAGCACCGGAACACGACTATCAGCGCCAACTGGCGACATTCGGCCAGATGAACGACGCTTTCCAGGAGCTCAAGCAGCGCTATCCGCAGGTGGATACGCTGTCGATGGGCATGACAGATGATATGCAGGCAGCGATCGCCGCTGGTAGCACGATGGTTCGTATCGGCACCGCAATTTTTGGTGCCCGTGACTACTCGCACACCACCGTATAACGAGGATTTGATGCAACATCGCAAAATTACCTTTATTGGTGCCGGTAATATGGCTCGCGCTATCATTGCGGGCCTGGTCGCCGGTGGCTATCCGGCAGCCGCCATCAGCGTTTGTGCGCCGTCAGCAAAAAACCGTGACGCCCTGGCCGCCGAATATGGCATCAACAGCAGCGCAGACAACATCACCTGTGCACAACAGGCCGACGTCGTGGTCCTGGCGGTGAAACCGCAAATGATGGCGCAGGTTTGCTTACCTTTACAGGAACAGGTCGATTTCTCCGGTAAACTGGTGCTGTCGATCGCTGCGGGTATTCTGGTGAGCCGTTTCTATCAAATGCTTGGTGAAGGCTTGAATATCGTGCGCATCATGCCCAATACCCCTTCATTAGTGGGTAAAGGGATGAGCGGGCTGTATGCTCCCGAGCAGGTTAGCCAACAGGATCGTGATTACACCCGCGATCTGATGAGTTCGGTGGGTAAAGTCTGCTGGGTCGATGACGAAAACGGCATTAATGGCGTGATCGCCGCGGCAGGCAGCGCACCGGCCTATTTCTTCCTGTTTATGGATGCCATGCAACAGGAGGCCGAGCGTATGGGGTTCAGCAGCCAGGCCGCGCGCGATCTGGTGCAGCAAGCCGCTATCGGGGCTGCGGCATTGGCCGCCGCTAATCCGGAGATTTCGCTAGCCACTCTGCGTGAGCAAGTGACCTCCAAAGGGGGCACTACCGCCGAGGCGTTGCGGGTATTCAACGAACAACGGTTGCCAGAGACCGTTGCCAAAGCCATGCAGGCCGCTGTTTCCCGTGCGCAGGAAATGGAAAAATCATTTTAACTATGCCCGATGAGTTTCAGGCCGCCAAGGTGGTCTGAAAACCAAGGGGATAACCCAGAAGTTAAGGAGAAGGGTAACTTACATGCTAACGCTGACTTTCCTGGTCAAAACCGTCGTTGATATTTACGTGATGGTGCTGCTGTTGCGCATCTGGATGCAACTGACGCGCACTGACTTTTATAACCCGTTTTCACAGTTTGTGGTGAAAATCACCCAGCCGATCGTCGGCCCACTGCGCCGCATCGTTCCTTCGATGGGGCCGGTAGATAGCGCCTCATTGCTGTTGGCATTCCTGCTGATGACCATCAAATATCCGCTACTGCTGCTGATCCAGAGCGGTACCCTGTCACTCAGCCTGTACAACTTGCTGTTTGGCCTGATTTCTCTGATCAAATCCGTCGGCTACCTGATCTTCTGGGTGATGATCATTCGCGCCTTGATGAGTTGGATCAGCCAGGGCCGCAGCCCGATTGACTATGTGATGTTCCAGCTTACCGAGCCGTTGATGGCCCCTATCCGCCGCGTGATCCCGGCGATGGGCGGCATTGATTTCTCCGCGATGGTAGTGATCCTGATCCTGTATCTGATCAACTACCTGGGAATGGATCTGTTTGGCGAGCTCTGGTTCCTGCTGTGAGTGCAGTCACTACGCACCTGGACGGGCTGGTGGTCAGGCTATATATTCAGCCCAAAGCCAGCCGCGATCAGATTATTGGCCTGCATGGCGACGAGATAAAAGTCGCCATCACCGCACCGCCGGTTGATGGCCAGGCCAATGCCCATCTCATCAAGTTTATCGCCAAGCAGTTCAAAGTGGCGAAAAGCAACGTGCTCATAGAGAAAGGCGAACTGGGGCGGCACAAGCAACTGCGCATCCTCAACCCGCAACAGATCCCGGACGTCATCACGGCGCTGATCGAATAATTTCAAGGTATCTATATATGCAAAAAATCGTTCTTGCCACCGGCAACCCCGGCAAAGTGCGTGAACTCGCCGAACTGCTGGCCGATTTCGGCTTTGACGTGGTAGCACAAACCGATCTTGGCGTAGACTCCGCCGAAGAAACCGGCCTAACGTTTATTGAAAACGCTATTCTCAAAGCCCGCCATGCTGCGCAAATCACCGGCCTGCCAGCGATTGCCGACGACTCTGGCCTGGCAGTCGATGCCTTGGGCGGCGCTCCGGGTATCTACTCTGCCCGCTACGCCGGTTTAGAGGCCAGCGACCAGCAGAATCTGGACAAGCTGCTGGTGACGCTGAAAGACGTGCCTGCAGGCAAGCGCGGTGCTCAATTCCATTGCGTGCTGGTGTATATGCGCCATGCAGAAGATCCCACCCCGCTGGTATTCCACGGTTGCTGGAACGGTGAGATCACTTTTGAAGCGGCCGGCGTTGGCGGCTTCGGTTACGATCCGATCTTCTACGTACCAGATTTGGGCTGCACAGCAGCAGAGCTGACGCGGGAAGAGAAAATTGCCATTTCCCACCGTGGCAAGGCGTTGAAGTTGATGTTGGAAGCGATGCGTAATGCCAGCTAACAGCGTACAACTGCCCCCGCTCAGCCTGTACATCCATATTCCCTGGTGCGTACAAAAGTGCCCATACTGTGATTTCAACTCGCATGCCTTGAAGGGCGAAGTCCCGCACCAGGAATATGTCGAACATCTGCTGGCGGATCTGGATGCCGATTTGCCGCTCGCCAGCGGTCGTGCAATCAGCACCATCTTTATCGGTGGTGGTACGCCGAGCCTGTTGAGTGCCGAAGCCATGCAAGCGCTGCTGGATGGCGTGCGGGCGCGCATTCACGTCGAGGATGACGCCGAGATCACCATGGAAGCCAACCCAGGCACCGTGGAGGCCGATCGCTTTAGCGGCTACCAGCGCGCCGGGGTGAACCGCATCTCGATTGGCGTACAAAGCTTTAGCGCCGAGAAGTTAACCCGTCTGGGGCGCATTCATGGCCCGGATGAGGCCAAACGCGCGGCGCATCTGGCAACCGGCCTGGGCCTACGCAGTTTCAATCTGGACCTGATGCATGGCCTGCCGGATCAGTCACTGGAAGAAGCGCTGGACGACCTGCGTCAGGCTATCGCTCTTAATCCGCCGCATCTGTCCTGGTATCAACTCACCATCGAGCCAAATACCCTGTTCAGCTCACGCCCGCCGGTATTGCCGGATGATGACGCACTGTGGAATATCTTTGAACAAGGCCATGAGCTGTTGAGTGCCGCCGGTTATCAGCAGTACGAAACCTCTGCCTACGCCAAACCGGGTTATCAGTGTCAGCACAACCTCAACTACTGGCGCTTTGGCGACTATCTGGGGATTGGTTGTGGCGCACACGGCAAGCTGACCTTTGCCGATGGCCGCATTCTGCGCACCGCCAAAACCAAGCATCCGCGCGGATTTATGCGGGGTGACTATCGGGACAAGCTGCATGAAGTCGAGGCGCACGATCGGCCATTCGAGTTCTTTATGAACCGCTTCCGCCTGCTGGAAGCGGCGCCACGCGCCGAGTTCGCCCAATATACCGGGCTGGATGAGAGCGTGATCCGCGCACCATTGGACGAAGCGCTAGCTAAAGGCTATCTGCAAGAGACGCCAGAGTATTGGCAGATCACCGAGCATGGCAAACTGTTCCTTAATTCGCTGTTGGAACTTTTCTTGCCGGAAGAATAGCTTAGGTAGAATTGCAGGCTCAACTGTCACACGCTTATCTGGCAGGGGTAATAGGTTCCGTCGAGTTAAGAGTGCAACGCTTAAAACAACGGAACCTGTTGACGTCAAACCTTAGTTCAGTGCCTTAACCAGATCCTTACGCTGGGTTTCCAGAGCCGTTACGCGCTTACACACGTCGCGACCAAAGTTCTGGAAATCCTGCTCCTGATTATTCCATTCGTTCTTGATGGCCTGCTGTAGCCCACCCAAGTTGCCCATGATCGCCTGCAACGGGTTGCCATTGCTGTTGGCAACCTGCTTGACGCCCATTTCGTTCAGGCTGTCCTGTAATACGCCGCCCATGCTCTGCTGCACGATATTGCGGCCATCCTGCTCCACCTGAGCGATTGCCTTATGGTGGAACGTGAGACCGTCGCTGCGATGTTCGATGATACGGTTCATCTGCTGCTTCAACTGATCGTTGAGCGTGGTCAGGCGGTTACGCACGTTGCTGTCAGTGCCCAGTTGCTGAACGATGACTTTATCCAACGCTACCCGCGCCGTCTCCAGATGCTGCTGCGCGCCCTGATCGATCCAAGGTAAATCTTTGCGCAATGCGTTCTGGTAGCTGAACGCCTTCTGGCGCTGGTTATCATTCAGGCTCAATGCTTTGCCATCACGAGTGACGTCACCGTCGGCGGTGATTTGCAGGTTACCGCCAGCCCCCACCACCTGCACGGTCTGTGGGCTGATAATCACGTCATCCTGTGGCCTGACGCTGCACTGATACTCGGCATGCGCCTGTGAAGCCGTTAACAACAGCAAGGCCAATCCGGTTCTCTTTAACATAGTTTCTCCTGACTCCCTTCCAACCGCATGTGCGATGGAGTTAAAAAATCGAACGGCTAATGCGTTGAGACAACAGTTCTAGTGCAGCAGTTCCCGCCAATGAGTTACCGGATGCATCCAGCTCCGGCGACCAGACGACAATCGACAGTTCATCAGGGACGATGGCGATAATCCCGCCGCCC
Source organism: Serratia sp. J2 (assembly GCF_046269175.1). Taxonomy (NCBI): domain Bacteria; kingdom Pseudomonadati; phylum Pseudomonadota; class Gammaproteobacteria; order Enterobacterales; family Yersiniaceae; genus Serratia; species Serratia sp. J2. The sequence goes on along the minus strand of NZ_JBKABN010000002.1, from coordinate 140,938 downwards.
ACTCCCGACTTGCCCGGCATGCCAACCCGATAGGCAAATTCGCCAGCGCCATCATACATACCGCTGGTCATCATCAGGGCGTTAATTTGCCGGGCCTGCAAGGGGCTGATCACCTCTTCACCATCAAGCGTCCGGCCCTGGTTAGCCAGGTAGACAAAGCTGCGTGCCAGCTCAACGCAGCTCATCCGTAACGCGCAGTAGTGAAAATAGGTTTGCAGCACGGTCAGCACGTCATTGTCGAAGTTACCGAACGACTTCATCAGATAGGCGATGGCGGCATTGCGATCGGAATGCTCAAATTCGGAACGCGCCACGCGAATGTCATACGACAGATCATCAACGCCTGCCAGTTGGCGCACCACTTCCAACATCCGCTGCTTGGGAGCACTCAGCCGGGTTTGCAGCATATCGCATACTACCAGTGCTCCAGGGTTGATAAACGGGTTGCGCGGTTTGCCCTGTTCCATCTCCAACTGCAGCAACGAATTAAACGGCAGGCCAGAGGGCTCTTTCCCCACCCGCTGCCAGATTTCACCTTCCTGATAACGCGTTAGCGCCAGCGTCAGGCTCAATACCTTGGAGATCGACTGGATCGAAAAGCGCTCCGTCGCGTCCCCGGCCTGAAACAGCTCGCCGTCAACGGTACAGACGGCGATCGCCAGCCGATCGGCAGCAACTTCCGCCAGCGCGGGAATATAGTCTGCAACCTTGCCTTGCCCAATCAACGGGCGTACCTGTTGCAGGATCTCCTCCAGCAACGCGTTATCTAATGTTGTTACCACCGCGCTCACTACTCCAGAAAGGACACCAGATAAAACAAAGGTGCCATTAAGGCACCTTCGGCAATGCTAATCGGACGGGATCAATCCCACCAGATGTCGAACAGATCGCTGGTTTTCACATCATTCAGCTTACGTGCTTCCAGCCAGTTTTTGATCAGCTCACGGTGTTCTTCGGTGCAATGACCAATCTTCTGCAGGCAGATCAAACCTTCCCACTGCAGGTAGCCACTACCGTCAAACGCCAGGCCGTTCGGCTCGATCACTTCATCGATAAACGCGTCCAGGGTGCTGTCGATATCTTCAACGGCGGTCCCTTCGGCAAAACGCCAGGCGACGGAGAAGCCCAGTTCCTGAAACTCTTCGATATGCAACTTTTTACGTAAACGACGACTACGGTTCTTAGCCATTATTCCATCCTCTCAAACATCAAATCCCAAACGCCATGTCCCAGACGCTGGCCACGTAATTCAAATTTTGTCAGCGGACGCGAGTCCGGACGCGGTACGTAATCATTGCTCTCGGAGAGATTACGGTAACCCGCGCTGCTGCTCATGACTTCCAGCATGTGTTCCGCATAGGGTTGCCAGTCGGTGGCCATATGGAATACGCCACCGACTTTTAATTTGCGCTGCACCAGCTCAACAAACGGCGTCTGTACGATGCGGCGTTTGTTGTGGCGCGCCTTGTGCCACGGATCCGGGAAGAACAGCTGCACCATATCCAGTGAAGCGTCCGGGATCATATTCTGCAAGACTTCTACCGCATCGTGGCACATCACCCGCAGGTTGGCCAACTCCGCCTCATGGGCATCGGCCAGACAGGCACCCACGCCCGGCGAATGGACCTCGATCCCCAGGAAATTCTGCTGCGGGTTATTGCCCGCCATGGTGACCAGCGAAGCCCCCATGCCAAAACCAATCTCCAGCACGGTTGGCGCTTCACGGCCAAACAGCGCGGCGATATCGACAGGTTCAGCCTGATATTCCACGCCCATCACCGGCCAATAGTTGTCCAGCGCCTGCTGCTGGCCTTTGGTCAACCGCCCCTGGCGGCGAACAAAACTGCGGATACGGCGCATCGCGCGGCCGTTCTCATCAAATTCTGGGGAGATGACGTCATTAATCATAGTGCTTTCTGTCTATTTGGCTGCCAATTAGGGGAACGCGCATTATGCAAAGATACCTTGCTTTAGCAAGCGTTCATCATCATACCGGATGTGCTACTGCGGAAAGTTCCGGTTTACAGCACCATCACTCTATGCTGCAATCGCGCATCATTATTTATCTGCCGGATAGCGAACTCGCTCATGATGCAAGCACAACAGTTCTCGCACGTAGTGCTTGACTGGTACCAACGCTATGGCCGCAAAACGCTGCCGTGGCAACTCGATAAAACGCCTTATCAAGTATGGCTCTCTGAGGTGATGCTGCAACAAACTCAGGTTGCCACCGTTATTCCTTATTTTCAGCGCTTTATGGCACGCTTTCCGAACGTGCGAGCCTTGGCCGAAGCGCCGCAGGATGAAGTCCTGCATCTGTGGACCGGGCTTGGCTATTATGCCCGCGCCAGAAACCTGCATAAAGCGGCGCAGACCATTGTCGCACAGCACGGCGGTGAGTTCCCGACAACCTTTGAAGAAATTGTCGCGCTGCCTGGCGTAGGCCGTTCAACTGCTGGCGCCATTCTCTCTCTGTCCCAGGGGCAGCACTACCCGATCCTAGACGGCAACGTCAAGCGCGTACTGGCCCGTTGCTATGCCATAGCTGGCTGGCCGGGCAAGAAAGAGGTGGAAAATCGCCTGTGGGAGATCAGCGAAGAGGTCACGCCGGCAAAAGGGGTTGGCCAGTTCAATCAGGCGATGATGGATCTGGGAGCGATGGTCTGCACCCGTAGCAAACCCAAATGTGAGCTATGCCCGCTCAATATCGGCTGCATCGCCAATGGCAACAGCAGTTGGGCCAACTACCCAGGCAAAAAACCCAAGCAAACCCTGCCGGAAAAAACCGCCTACTTCCTGATGCTGCAACAGGGTGATGGCGTCTGGCTGGAACAGCGCCCAGGAACTGGCCTGTGGGGCGGACTATTCTGCTTCCCACAGTTTAGCGCGCGGATCGATCTTGAACTCTGGCTGCAACAGCGCGGCCTGCAAGGTAGCCGTTTAGAGCAAATGACCGCCTTCCGCCACACCTTCAGCCATTTCCATCTGGATATTGTGCCTATGTGGCTGAACATCGACAAAGCGGGTAGCGCCATGGATGCAGGTTCCGGTCTCTGGTATAACTTAACGCAGCCCCCTTCGGTCGGGCTGGCCGCGCCGGTTGAGCGCCTGCTACAGCAGTTGGCCAAACAGTCCCCGACCCAACCCGGTTTATTTGGCAACAGCGCCATTGACGAGGAATTAGCATGAGCAGAACCATTTTTTGTACCTTCCTGCAGCGTGACGCCGATGGGCAAGACTTTCAGCTCTATCCAGGGGAAGTCGGCAAGCGCATCTACAACGAAATCTCCAAGGAAGCCTGGGGAGAATGGATGAAGAAGCAGACCATGCTGATCAACGAGAAAAAGCTCAACATGATGAACGTGGATGACCGCAAACTGCTGGAACAAGAGATGGTCCGCTTCCTGTTCGAAGGGCATGAGGTCCACATCGAAGGCTATACGCCACCGAGCGAATAAGATTTTCCGGGCCAGGCGCTGGCCCTTTCCCCCTGTTTAATTCTTCGCGTATACGGCTTTAACAAGATGAAGAAAATGTTAGCTTTGCTAGTGATAGCGCCTTTGCTGATCTCCTGTTCTGGCAAAAAAAACGACGTGGTCAGTGAAGCCTATGTCAAAGACACCAACGCCTTTGATATTTTGATGGGCCAATTTGCCCACAATATCGAGAACATCTGGGGACTGAGCGAAGTTCTGATTGCCGGGCCAAAGGACTACGTCAAATATACCGATCAATATCAGACCCGTAGCCACATCAACTTTGATTCGGGCACCATCACTATCGAAACCATCGCCACCACCGATCCTGCTGCTCATCTGCGCCAGGCGGTGATCAGCACCCTGTTGATGGGTGACGATCCAGGCTCGATCGACCTCTATTCCGACGCCAATGATATCCAGATCAGCAAAGAGCCGTTCCTGTATGGCCAGGTGCTGGATAACAAGGGCCAACCCATCCGCTGGGAATGGCGGGCGGCACACTTCGCCGACTACCTGCTGCAAAACAAGCTAAAAAGGCGCACCTCGGGCCTGCACGTGATCTACTCTGTGACTATGCAGTTGGTGCCTAACCACCTGGATAAACGTGCACACAAATATCTGCCGATGGTTCGCCAGGCGTCTGAGAAATACGGCGTCGAAGAGTCGTTGATCCTGGCAATTATGCAGACCGAATCCAGCTTTAACCCGTATGCGGTAAGCGGTTCCGACGCGCTGGGCCTGATGCAGGTGGTGCAGCATACCGCCGGTAAAGACGTGTTCCAGAGCAAAGGTAAATGGGGCACACCAAGCCGCAGCTACCTGTTTGATCCGGAGAACAACATCGATACCGGTACTGCCTATCTGGCGATCTTGCAGAACAACTACCTGGGCGGCATTCAGAACCCGACCTCACGCCGTTATGCGGTGATCACCGCATACAACGGAGGGGCTGGTAGCGTGTTGCGGGTGTTCAATAGTGACAAAGCGAAGGCGGTAACCATCATCAACAGCATGCAGCCTGGTGATATTTATCAGACTCTGACCACCAAGCATCCGGCGGGTGAATCGCGCCGTTATCTGGTGAAGGTGAACAACGCGCAGAAAAACTACCGGCGGAAGTAATCGTTGGTGGGAAAATACGGGGCTGGGGGGAGACATGTTTCCCCTCACCCTAACCCTCTCCCACAGGGAGAGGGGACCGACCGAGTTCGCTATCAGTTGCAGAAACTTACCTAACCACGGTACTAACCAGCTTTCTTTTTTCGGTGAAATAGATTGATCGCGGCACTTGATGACAACACCAAGTCAACTCCCTCTCCTTGTGGGGACCGACCGTGCTAGATCTTAGCTACGGCATTCATCCTCAACATCACCTTGTTACAGATTAACGTCCACACCTGGGTACGGTGCAATGGCGAACGCCGAACTGGGGCCAAATAACGGGCTTCATTGCTTAATCATATAGCCAAAAATCCGTTTCCAGCCGTGATCTTTCTTCTCGATATACACGCCCTGCAGCTCCGGTGAGAAGCCAGGTAAGCGGTTGATGCCCTCCTCCAGTGCCAGGAAGTAACGCTGTACCGCACCGCCCCACACTTCGCCTGGCACCACGCACAACACGCCCGGTGGATAAGGTAAGGCACCTTCCGCCGCGATGCGCCCTGCTGCCTGGGCGATCGGCACCAGCTCAACGTTGTCACGGATAAACTCGACGTTGGCATCCTGCGGATTCATCATCACCGGCGGGAAATGATCCTGACGGAACATCTCTTTTTGCAACTGCTTCACGTCGAAGCTGACGTACAAATCGTGCATCTCCTGGCAAAGTTGACGAAGGGTGTAGCCTGCATAACGCTGCTGATTCTTGCGATAAACCGTCGGCAAGACCTCACTCAGTGGCGCATCTGCCTCGACGTAACGCTCGAACTGCACCAGCATATCCACCAGATGATCCATTTTCGCCGGGTTCTCCGCCGGGGTGAGCAGGAACAGGATCGAGTTGAGATCGCACTTCTCCGGCACGATGCCGTTCTCACGCAGGAAGTTGGCCAGAATGGTGGCCGGGATACCGAACTCGGTGTACTGACCGGTGGCCGCATCAATCCCCGGCGTGGTCAGCAGCAACTTGCAAGGATCGACCAGATACTGCCCCTGCGCATAACCGGCAAAGCCGTGCCATTGCTCACCCGGTACAAAGTTGAAGAAGCGTGCGTCGTTGGCGATCAGGTCAGTATCGTAGTCCTGCCAGTTCTTGCCTGCCACCTGCGGTGGAATAAAGGGCCGCAGCTGCGAGCAGCGTGCCAACAGTTGTTTACGCGTGTCGATCCCCAGCTTGACGCACTCCATCCACATGCGGCGGCCAGCGGCACCGGCATGCATCTTGGCGTTGACGTCCAGCGCGGCAAACAGCGGATAAAACGGGCTGGTTGAGGCATGCAGCATAAACGCATTGTTGAGATGCTTATGGTTGCAGTGGCGCTTCTGGCCTTTAATGTGATCGTCTTTCTTGTGGATCTGCGAAGTCTGCGAGAACCCGGCCTGCTGCTTATGCACCGATTGCGTGACGAAAATACCCGGATCGTGCTCATCCAATTCCAGCAGCAACGGCGAGCACTCCTTCAGCATCGGGATAAAGCCTTCATACCCCACCCAGGCCGAATCAAACAGGATGTAATCGCACAGATGGCCGATGGTATCGATCACCTGACGGGCGTTATAAATCGTGCCGTCATAGGTGCCGAGCTGAATGATCGCCAGGCGGAAAGGCCGTGTCGCATTGGCCTTTTCCGGGGCTACATGGCGGATTTGCTCGCGCAGGTAAGCTTCATCAAAGCATTGGGAATCGATGCCGCCGATAAAACCAAACGGGTTACGCGCGGTTTCGAGATACACCGGCGTCGCCCCAGCCTGGATCAACGCGCCGTGGTGATTGGATTTATGGTTATTGCGATCGAACAGCACCAGATCGCCACGCGTCAGCAGCGCGTTGGTCACCACTTTATTGGATGCCGAAGTGCCGTTCAGCACGAAGTAGGTTTTATCGGCGTTGAACACTTTCGCCGCGTGTTTTTGCGCATCCTTGGCCGAGCCTTCGTGGATCAGCAGATCGCCCAGCTTCACATCGGCGTTGCACATGTCCGAACGGAAAATCGTTTCGCCGTAAAACTCGAAAAACTTGCGCCCTGCCGGGTGTTTGCGGAAAAACTCGCCGCCCTGATGGCCCGGGCAGGCAAAGGTTGAGTTCTCCATTTCCACGTAGGTTTTCAGCGTTTTGAAGAACGGCGGTAACAGCGCCTGCTCGTAGGCATCGGCGGCGGCCTCCAACTGCGCCATGTAAAACGCTTTGGTCGCTGCAGCCAAGGCAAATACGCCAGTAATCAACGGCAGGTGATCCGGAGAAAGCTGTTCATCCCCCTCAACGGCTACAAACGTCGGGATCTCAAAGCCGGTCGCTTTAAGCGTTGCCAGAATACCGGCATCCACATCGCTAACGGAGACCACGGCCGCCGCCACATCGGTATAGTCAGTCTGCCCCACGCGCACAATTTCGCGCAGGGTTTCAATGCTGGCTACCAGGCTGGCGCTGGTTGCTATCTTCAATTCTTTCATCATGCTGAGTCTCAAACGGTTAAGGATGAGGGTGTGCCACTGGGCACATAATGAGATAACCCTGGTTATCCCGGCAAAGTGATGAGCCAAGGCGCAACCATGACCGGCCGATGCGGGTAGGCATCAGACAACTATCGGGGACTGGGATCGGCAGCGTCCGATAGACATCAGTAAAATCAGAGCCGCAGCTCTATTTTTAATCATGCCTAACAGCGAGCATTGGCTAGCTTTACCGCATAAGGGGCAGCGGTGTTCGCATAAATGGCGTTAAGGATAAATGGAGTGATGGCATCATCAGACGTCTGGAGCGCAGCTGCGCTGAGGTGGTTAAACCCGTCATGCCTGTACTCCTCTGTGATGAAGTGGGGAATTCGCGCAATGATTACACGTTTTTTTCGAGGGTTCAAGCCGGTTAATAGTTACTATTAATGCATAATTATTTATTGATACCGTGTGGGTTTCCCCACACGGCCAGGCAGGCGTTGATTAGAACAGGTTGAACTTGTAATCCACCTGCAGTTCGATCGAGTGGTTCTGAGCGCGCATCGGCTTGCCATCCGAGGTCAGCTTCGGCTGGTTGCTCTGGCTCTGGTAGTTCCAGGATGGGCCACCGGACAGCTGCACTGCCAGGTTTTTCAGTGCAGGCTGTGACGGCGTCCAGCGGGAGTAAACCAGGGTTTCACCACGCTCAATGCTATGGCCTCGGTACTTCATCCCCCAGCCATAGTTGGTGACCATCCCCAGCTCAACTTCTGGCGTAACGGCATAGCCGAAGGTCCAGGCCAGCATCTTTTCCTTATCGCCCACATAGTCGTTACCCCAACTGTCGGCCATGGAGTTAAAGGTGCCACGGCTGTGCTTGGCCAGGTGCCACTCAAAGCGCCCTAACCCGTTGCCATTATCGAGTGAGGCACGGGTGTATGAAGCCCCAACCTTGTGCTTCCAACGCTCGGCGCGCCATTCGGCGTACATCGCATAATGGTAGGCATCATCATCGAACGTCTTGTGGCGGGTGGACATGCGGGTCCAATCTTGCAGACCATGGTTGTAATACAGCTGGCTGGCAAGCTTGATGCGATTTTCCGCCCAGGACGCCGGTTGCCACCCCAGTTCCACCCCGTGGCGTTGCATATAGTTATGGCTTTCACCCAGGAAATAGAGTGCGCTATAGCCGTGATCGCTATAGCTCAATTCACCGGTCGCAATGCTGCTGATCTCCTTTTTATCCGCAGTGAGGAAATGGATCTTATCCGGAGAATCCCTGTCGCTATAACGGGTCACGTAGGCACCGCGTACCCGTACTGGCCCGGTAGCCGCTTCACCACGCAAGCCCAGATAGGTACTTGGAATAGCGCGCGTGGAGTTATTGAGTGCGCCCCATTTTTTAATCTGCTGCCAACCGGAATAAAGGTGCAGATAGGTGTCATCATCACCCAAACGCCCTTTCAGGTAGAGCTGACCCATCTTGTTGAAACCTTTCGCCTGGCCGTTGTCGTTATACAACACGCTACGGCCCCAGAAATCATCGCTGGCGGCCAGCTTAATCACGCCATAATAAGAAGCGTCTACTCCCAACATATCTGCAAAATAGCCGGACTGATAATCAAGCGTGATCCCCTGCCCCCAGGCCGTTTGGATGGAGCGTTCCCCATAATCCTCGGTGCTTAAATTTTTAAACACGTTACGGAAAGAAAGATCTGCGTGGCTATCATTAATAAAACTTGAGAAGAGATGATCGCTTGCCTTTATTTCCTCTGCACTGAGGGGTAAAGAGAACATCAGTGCAAACAATGCAAGAGGCTTTTTTATTTTAAATTTATTGATTTGATACATAGAAAAATCCCGTTTTCTATCTACTCACCCAGAACTATTTTAATTAAATGATTTCTAGATAATGTTGGAAATGTTTCACCCCGCAACCAGGGTGAAACACGGCTAATATTATTATTCTGTAATAATGGTATGGATCAGTTTTGGTGCTTGCGCCTTATCGGCAAGGGTGATGCTGTCATAGATTTTCGCCATGACGTTCGCCACATCCGGGCGGTTGGCATGGATCGTCACCAGTGAGTCACCGATGGCGACCCGATCGCCGACTTTTTTATGCATCATCAGGCCCACGGCCAGATCGATGTCATCTTCCTTGGTGGCACGACCGGCACCGAGCAACATGGCTGCCACGCCGATTTCATCGGCCACAATATTGGCTACCACACCCGCCTGCTTGGCCGGAACCTCAATCAGGTATTTAGCCTGCGGCAGCTTCTCTGGATGATCCACCATTGAAGCATCGCCGCCCTGGTTGGCCAGGAAGTCACGGAACTTGGCCAACGCCTTGCCGTTATCGATCACCTCTTGCAGCATGGCGCGCGCAGCCGGTAACGAATCGGCCTTCTTCGCCAGCACGACCATTTGGCTACCCAACTGCATGACCAGTTCGGTCAGATCTTCCGGGCCTTCGCCACGCAGCGTATCGATGGCTTCCTTCACTTCCAGCGCATTACCGATGGCGTAGCCCAAGGGCTGCGACATATCGGAGATCACCGCCATGGTATTACGGCCCACGTGGTTACCAATGCGCACCATCGCCGTGGCCAACTCGACGGCATCTTCAGTGGTTTTCATAAACGCACCGGCACCGGTTTTCACGTCCAACACGATGGCATCGGCACCCGCCGCAATCTTCTTGCTCATGATCGAACCGGCGATCAGCGGAATGGAGTTCACCGTACCGGTCACATCACGCAGCGCATACAGCTTCTTATCCGCCGGGGTCAGGTTACCGGTCTGGCCAATCACCGCCACCTTGTCGCGGTTCACCAGCTCGATAAACTGTTTGCTGGAGATTTCCACATGGAAACCGGCCACCGCTTCCAGCTTATCGATAGTGCCGCCGGTATGCCCCAGGCCACGGCCAGACATCTTCGCCACCGGGATATCCAGCGCCGCTACCAGCGGTGCCAGCACCAACGTGGTGGTATCACCCACGCCGCCGGTGGAGTGCTTGTCTACCTTGACGCCTTCGATCGCCGAGAGATCGATTACGTCACCGGAGTTCACCATCGACATCGTCAGATCGGCACGCTCACGGTCATTCATATCCTGGAAGAAGATCGCCATCGCCAGCGCACTGGCCTGGTAATCCGGAATATCTCCCCGGGTGTAGCCGTTAACAAAAAACTCGATCTCTTGCGTAGTCAGCTCTTTTCCATCGCGCTTTTTGGCGATGATATCAACCATTCTCATTGTCATTCCCCGGATCTTTATTTCTGTAAGTCGATCTTGTAAACGGCAAAACCGATATCGTCTTTTCCTACCAGCGTCATTGGATGCTGTGCGGACTGTTTGATGTAATCAGCCGCATTCTGGCTTGGTGAGGTCTCGATGCGGATATCCAACGGCTTATCCGCAGTAATTTGCGCGATCCGCCAGTTGTTTTTTACCTCTGGCTTATATGCGCCATGCTGTTTGGTCTGCTCGGAGATGTAGTTGGCCACGATAGTGCGCACTTCATCCGGCGAGGAGATAACGATATTTTTTTCACCCGTGCCGGCGAATTTGCCGGTAAATGCCCGGTAATTGTTCACGGCAACCAGGAATGGCGCGTCTGCTACCACCGGCTTACCTTTATAGGTCAGCGACTTGATACGCTGGGCCTGTGGATTGATCACGTTGCAATCCACGTCATAACGCGCAGGCTGGGTCACGTCGATCTGATAGCTCAGATCGTCAAACATATCGAAGTTGTAGGCCCGGAAACCGTTCCAGTTGAGCAGTGACTGTGGCTTATCGCTTTTCACGTCGATCTGGTTGTACATGCCCGCAGAGCACTCCAACCACTCTTTCAGATCGCTGCCTTTCACTTTCACTGCCGCCAGCGTGTTGGAATACTGGTAAAGATCGGCCGCGTTACGGAAGCTCAGAGGCCCTTTACGCATATCAACGAAGGCCGCCGGGTCGTTCTTCCTGCCACCCGCCTTGAACGGTGCCGCAGCAGAAAGAACTGGGATATCAGCCAGATCCGGATCGCCCTGAATAAAGTGTTCAACGTAGGCTTTCTGCGCCGCACGGATGATCTGGATGGCCGAGGAGTCCTGCACTAATGACAGATAGGTATTGGTGTCTTCGGCAATGGTGCCAATCGGCTTGTTAACAAATTCACGGGTGTCGTTATGCGCCTGCTCCAGCGTTTTCACCAGCGTAGCCTTGGCCTCGACCAGCGATTTGTCATTCTTCTTATCAAAAATTGGGCGGGCTTCTGCACGGCTGGAGACCACCTTCCACTTATTGGTTTCCCCTTCCAGCACCAGGTCGATCACCCCCAGGTTATCCGCCCAGTGGCCCGGCATGACTGCGGGTACGCCATTAACCGTACCCTTTTCAAGATCTACCCCAGGAATAGCGGCGAAATCCTTGCTTGGGAAAATACCGTGAGAGTGGCCAAAGGTAATGGCATCGATGCCTGGAACCTGCGTGAGGTAGTAGACCGAATTTTCTGCCAGCGCCTTGTAAGGATCGGCAGAGATGCCGGAGTGGGCGATAGCAATCACGATATCCGCCCCTTCTTTACGCATCTGTGGCACCAGTTCCCTGGCAGTTTCGGTAATATCTTTGGCGACCACCTTGCCCGACAGCTTGTCCTTGTCCCACAGCACAATCTGTGGCGGTACGAAGCCGATATAACCGATGCGCAGCTTATGCTCTTTACCCTCGGTATCTTTTACCGGCGTGTCCACGATCAGGTACTGTTTGAAATAAGGCTTGTTGGTCTTGGCGTCATAGACGTTGGCGTTGATGTACGGGAATTTGGCCCCGCTAATCGCCATTTTCAGGTAATCCAGCCCGTAGTTGAACTCGTGGTTGCCCAGGCTGCCGACTGCATAATCGAGGGTGTTCATCGCCTGATAAACCGGATGCACATCGCCCTTCTTCAGGTTGGCAGCGGCATAGTCCGCCATCGGGCTACCCTGGATGATATCGCCGTTATCGACCAGCACGCTGTTGGTCGCTTCTGCGCGGGCAGCATCAATCAAGGTGGCCGCTCTCACCAAACCGTACTGAGCGGTGGCTTTATCTTTGTAATAGTCATAATCCATCATGTTGCCGTGAACGTCGGTGGTTTCCATGATACGGAGATCCACCGTTGCGGCATGCGCAGCGCCTGCAACCAACAGGGCCACTAACGATAGCTTGAGGGGAGAAGTCATTTTCATCACATATTCCTTATTGTTATAGCGATAGCAGGCCACAACCTCTTGATGTGGCCTTGAGCTAATTAAAAGAAGAAACCTACGACGGCGGCGTTCAGGAAGCTGACCAGCGTGGAGCCGTAAAGCAGCTTCAGGCCAAAGCGGGCTGCGACATTACCTTGCTTGGAGTCCAACGCCTTGATGGCACCGACGATAATGCCGATAGAGGAGAAGTTGGCGAACGACACCAGGAACACCGAGATAATCGCCATGGTACGTTCAGAGAAGTTGTAATCACCCTGTGACAGGTTGAGCATGGCAACAAATTCGTTGCTGACGATCTTGGTTGCCATCAGGCCACCGGCCTGCACCGCTTCGTGCCACGGCACCCCCACCAGGAAAGCCAGTGGTGAGAACACATAACCCAATACCCCTTGGAAGGAAATGCCAAATGCAGCGGTGAATAGCGCGTTAGCCATAGTGATCAGCGCAATAAAGCCGATCAGCATCGCACCAACGATAATCGCTACCTTGAAGCCATCGAGGATGTATTCGCTCAGGACTTCGAAGAAGCTCTGCTTCTCCCCTTCAACGACATCCAGAATGTCTTCCTCAGGCTTGACCTGATAAGGGTTGATCAGCGACGCCATGATAAAGCCACCAAACAGGTTCAGCACCAAGGCAGTCACCACGTAGCGCGGATCAAGCATCACCATGTAAGCGCCCACAATCGCCATGGAGACCGTCGACATGGCAGAGGTACACAACGTATACAGGCGATGCTCCGGCAGCAGGCCGAGCTGTTTTTTCACCGAGATGAACACTTCAGACTGACCGAGGATCGCCGAAGCCACCGCGTTATAGGACTCTAAGCGCCCCATGCCGTTGACTTTGCTCAGCGCCAGGCCGATGTACTTGATGATAAAGCCCAGGATGCGCCAGTGCTGCAGGATACCGATCAGCGCGGAGATAAATACGATGGGCAGCAAAACGGACAGGAAGAAAGAGATCTCGCCGTGATTCACCAAACCACCAAAGACGAAGTTAACCCCTTCGTTGGCATAGGAGAGCAAATTGCCAAATACCCCGGCGATCACGCCAATCACTTTATTGCCTACGTCGGTCTTTAGCAGCAGTGCGGTCATCAAAAACTGGCAGGCCAGCATGACGAAAATCGGACGATAGCGAATGTTTTTGCGATCGTTGCTCACTAAAAGCGCCAAAATACAGATAGTAACGATACACGCTATCCCTATGATATATTTCATCTTTTCCCCAAAATTATCTGTGAACTTTTACGTTCCGTTGCCGAGCCTTGTACCCTGGCGTTTGCCGGGAACTAATGATGTTATTATCGAAACATAACACAGATAATATGTTATTAAAGTTACATCGATCACATTTAAAAATGACAATAGCCTTAAAATACATATATGTAACATGTTGTACTTATCACTAACATTAACTTGATTAGGGAATAGGCAAGGGTAAACATTGTTGGGGTGAGTTTTTCGATCTCTGGTGTCGGGCGTTTTGGGGGAGAAGGGAGAATGCTGGCGCAGGAAGGTAGCCCTGCCCTTGCTTGAAATTAGAGCAATCGCTCGGCTTTGTGACAGAAACCCATTGACGACACAGGGCCAAATACGGTTTAATGCGCCCCGTTGCCCGGATAGCTCAGTCGGTAGAGCAGGGGATTGAAAATCCCCGTGTCCTTGGTTCGATTCCGAGTCCGGGCACCAACCATTCAGAGACGGACGCCTTTTGGCGTCCGTTTTGCTTTATAAAGTCAACATGTTATCCCGTTCTTCATGTTCACTACTGTTCATTAAAATACACTGGCAGCCACCACTTTTTGTTGGTAAAAAAGTTGGTAAACTCAGTTCGATGAGTTTTTTACCAACATTTGAACTACTGGAGGCCCGCCATGCGCTTAACTGATATTGCAGTAAAAAACGCCAAGCCTTCTGATAAACCGACCAAAATCTCTGATGGCAAAGGGCTGTATCTGCTTGTGCATCCGAATGGGTCAAAGTATTGGCAGGCTGCTTATCGTTTCGATGGTAAGCAAAAAGTCTACTCAATTGGCACCTATCCTGCTGTATCACTCGCAGAAGCTCGTATAAGCCTCTTGGAGATGAAATCTCTGTTAGCCAGTGGTATCGACCCACTTCAACAAAAAAAGGCTGTAAAAGCTGAAGAGCGTGGAGATTTTACGTTTGAAGCTGTAGCGCGAGATTGGCACAAAAAAATGTCTGTTAGTGAGCGGTGGATACCTCAACACAGTGAACGGATTCTGAACAGCCTCATCAATCATCTTTTCCCAGCTATTGGCTCAAAAGATATTACGAAGCTAACCACCCGCGATCTGCTTCTTCCTCTGCGTAAAATTGAGGCCAAAGGCCAGCATGAAACAGCTTCACGTCTGAAACAGCGTATTACCGCTATCATGCGTTATGCTGTTCAAGAAGATATGATTGCTCAAAACCCAGCGAATGAACTCGGTGGCACATTAATCTCGCCTAAGCGGACTCATTATCCCGCTCTTGAACTTGAGCAAATACCCGATCTATTAAGTCGCATAAATGCTTATAAAGGCCGCAAACTCACTGTATTAGCTTTAAAGCTAACTATACTTGTATTCATTCGTTCAAGTGAACTACGCTTCGCTCGCTGGCCTGAAATAGATTTTGAAAATCAACTTTGGATCATTCCGCCCAATCGTGAAGAAATCAAGGATGTAAAATTTTCTGAGCGTGGTTCTAAAATGCGTATACCGCATTACGTCCCTTTATGTCGGCAAGCCATCGAAATATTAAAAGAACTGAAAGAAATCAGTTATGATATGTCTGATGGGCAAGGATTAATTTTTATTGGTTGCAATGATTACCGTAAACCAATGAGTGAAAATACAGTTAATAAAGCCTTACGATTAATGGGTTATGACACCCAAAAAGATATTTGTGGTCATGGCTTCCGAACAATGGCTTGTAGTTCTCTTGTTGAGTCAGGTATATGGACTGAAGACGCAATTGAAAGACAAATGAGCCATAAAGAACAAAACAATGTCCGTGCTGCTTATACTCATAAAGCGAAGCATATTACGCAGCGTCGTTTGATGATTCAATGGTGGGCTGATTATTTGGACGCAAACAAAGAAAGGCATATTATGCCGTTTGATTTTGCCAGATCAACGCTCTGACTACAGACACAAAAAAGAGGCTTCACGCCTCTTTTCATGATATCAAATGGCGAATATTTCATTCCATCCATTTTTAGTCTTAACAGGCCTTAAATATGAGCCAACAAATGCTTCTATTTCGGACAGAAGAAGTTCAATTTGGAGGGGAGATAATAAAGCTACAGTGCTTTTAATAAACTCTGATATATCCACAAAATTGAATGATTTATTTTTGTACGTTAGAACACCTTCTTGATACCCGTTCAAAGTATTTATATCATCCGGTAGTCGGCATATGAATATAATGGATTTCTCCAGAGAGTCTGTATCAGCAAGGGACTGAATACTATCGTCCAATCTTTTGTAATCGATTTTTTTAACAGTTATTTCGTAGAGATTTAATATTACACCTTCTTTTTCTAGCCATATATCAGCAGGCTTTTTCGATGTAGTATTAGTTCCAAAAACACTTTCATCTCCGCCAATAACATTAATAGATGACTGGCTATATAGGGAAGATAATATTTTCGAAATAACAAACTGCGGTATAGTTCCAGACTCAGGATAATTAAGGGTAAAGCTAATTAACTTTGAAGCAACGATCTGATTTGAAAGGAAAGTTTCATTAAGAGTATGAATAACTACTGAACCACACTCTTGTGAATAAGATAACAAACGGAAAAAGAAATAATTGACAATTTTTTGCCGAATAGCATCATCATCTTCACTGCTAATAATTCTTAATAAATCAACTGCAGCCATCGCAGTTTTCTGAGGTCTTCTCCCCTTAGCCCAATTTTCGTCTAAAACATTATTATTTTTTGCTACATTTAATGGATCTGATTTCCCACAGGGTATTTTCATTTCCTGAAATGCGTAAAATATTCCATTTTCAAAGATAGATCGTGGATTACATTTATAGAAATCATTCAAATAATCATAGTTATCATCAAGAAATTTGCCTGTTAAAGCAGTAGCAACAATTCCTCTAAACCCCATAGCTTTAACATAAATTAAATCTTGAGTGATAGATTTAATTCTTTGGAAATCAGGTAAATCTTCAAAATCACTTTCATTTAGTTGAGCTACAGTTGATAGTTGATCTAAAATAAACTGTTTGGCTTTATCATTTCTTGTTTGAACATTCATTTTTTATCCATAACGAAAAAATTGATTATTATTTCACGGAGTTTTTTATTTTCAGATATTCTATAAACTTCCAACATTTTCTTTAATTCTAAAACGTCTAAGCGGCGCTCTTTATGTTCTACTTTGGATATATCAGCCTGAGTAAGATTAAGCGCAATCGCTACCTCCAATTGAGATAGACCAAGGCGCTTACGCTCTTCAGCAAGCCTGTCTATTAACTCGCTATAAACCGGGCTGTGGATAGATTTTTTAGTATTCATAATCAATAAATTATGCTATAACAAACAAAATATTCGAAATTCACATATTTTGAAGAGGTTTTATGAAGGCAGTATCTCTCTTTTGTGGTGCGGGTGGTATGGATGTTGGCGTCCAAAACGCAGGTTTTGAAATTGTTGCGGCTAATGAGCTAGATCCCTACGCTTGCAAAACCTATAGAGAAAATCATAAAGAAACCGTTCTTTATGAAGGAGATATAGAAAAAAATCTTGATGCGATAGGCACACATAAAGGTGTCGATTTAGTAATCGGAGGGCCACCGTGCCAAGGTTTTTCAGTTGCTGGCAGAATGGATCCGAATGATCCACGCTCAAAACTGGTGTTCTCATATTGTGACGTCATTGAACGAGTCATGCCTAAAGCGTTTATAATGGAAAATGTCAAAGCTTTAGGAGCATTAGAAAAATTCAAGGGGATTAGAGAAGAGATATTTAGAAGAATGTCAGCATTAGGATATACACTTTCAATGGTAATCCTTAACGCAAAAGATTTTGGTGTCCCTCAATCCAGAGAACGTGTTTTTATTATAGGTATATTTGGTAAAAATAAACAAATAACATACACTGACTTCGAACACAAAAAAGAGAAAGCCATATCTTTACGTGAAGCTATAATACATCTTGGCCCCGCAGGCAGTGAAAAAAACTCAAGAATTACCAAGGCAAAAATTACTCTTGCCGAAAAACCTGTGCTGAGAAAGTCCCCATATGCTGGTATGCTTTTTAATGGTCAGGGCAGACCTCTAAATCCTGATGCATGGTCAAGCACACTGCCTGCAAGTATGGGTGGAAACAGAACGCCCATAATTGATGAAGGGCATTTATATGACGATATGCCAAGCTGGGTTGAAGAACATCACAAAGCTTTAATGGAAGGTACAAAAAAAGCGGAATATGGAGATGCTCCCAAAAGATTAAGAAGATTGACGATTGATGAAGCAATCATACTACAAACATTCCCAGATGATTATATTTTCGTTGGTCCTCAATCAAAAGTATTTAGCCAAATAGGCAATGCGGTACCTTGTAAATTAGCTCAAGTCGTTGCTGAAGTAGTCAAAAGCAAACTATCGAAAAAAACAAACCATCAAGAAAATGATAGTACGCATCAACTACCCTTAGAGATTATATAGCTTAGAGGTGATAATATATAAAAGAGGCCTCACGCCTCTTTTATTTTATCTTTACCGTTCTATGTTTCAAATTTTGATCATCATCTTGCTGTATTGATTTTAATATTTCACTTTTCACTCTTGCTTTGAGTTTTGATTTAAATCTATTTTCATTTTCAGCTAAATGAGATGGCTTTTTCTTTATTTCTTCTTTAACTATTTTTTCTTTATTCTTTGGCTGAATAACTGGTTTTTTAATACCCAAACGTTCTCTTATTTCTTCGATCTTAGTTGCTCTACTATTGAAACGGCTACCGCTCTTGAGTCTAAATTTATTTGTGGCTGCGTTGGCTGTTTCTGCATGATCAAGTATCCTACCAATAGAACCGCTGCTAAATTTAGAACTCCCACTATTGAAGCCACCTTGATTATAAGGCTTGATTGGTTCTTTATTGTATTGTCTTTTAACTCTGTTGAGTACTTGTGCAGCTTTTTGTGTTGTTCTTCTAACTTTTGGGCCTGTTGGTCTATTATATTTTTCGCTGAGTTTAAAGCGGTTGTTGTTGCCTCTAATGAGTTGTTCACTCTGGTTAGTGTCTGTTGTGTCTGGTTTAATGCCGTACTGACCGACTCCGATAATATCATCATTGATTCCGTCAGAGGTTCTACTGTCATTGAAATCTGATTCAATAAGTGATCGTCCAATACTATTTTCGTCATCTGTTTTTCTTGCTGCGAATCTTCTAACGAGTTCATCATCTCTATTTTTGTCATATTTCACCTTCGTTTTAATAGTGTTCCAGCTAAATTTTTTCCCCAACTGTGAGCCTTTGAAATAAATATTTTTTTTATTATTTTTGATACCAAACGACACTCCGGCGACGTTGCCAGTGCTTGCAACGTTAAAGGCCGGCTCAATGCCTACAGCCTGCAGACGTTCTACGAACGTGGACAAATCAGGCTTACCGACTAAAGCCGCTTGTAGTGAGTTCTGTAGCACTAAACGGGCTGGTTTCTCACCTACCCTCAAGGCTTGCTCGATCTCTGCTTTGGTTGGTGCTGATACGTCTGATTTTTGGCCTTGTAAACCTTTTGTAATAGTTAAGTCGTGCTTTACTTCTAAGCGTTCACAAGCTGCTATTGTATTAAATGCTGAGTGCTGACCGTGCCAGACTGAACCGTCTAAACCAATGCGGTTGGCTACTATATGAATATGGTCTTGATCTGTATCTTTATGACGCACACAAATATATTGATGTTTGTCTATATCGATATTCATTTCTTTCAAATAGTCTTTTGCTATCTCTTGCCATTGTTCATCTGTTAAATGTTCATTTTTGGGAAGAGATAAAAAAGCGTGAAACACTGGTTTTTTTATATCTTGTCTAAAGCTGCTTACAGTTTTAAACTCATCAGTTAAATCACTAACGTTATTGTTATCTGCTGACATATTGCTACAAATAAAACTGTGATCATCCTTTAATATATAATCAACTCTATTTTTAAATGATTTACCTGATTTAGCTACGTATCCCTTCATAATTTAGATCCTTGTTTATCTCTAATATTCTTCTACTAACTTGCTTTATATTAAACATAAGTTTATCAACTTCATTTTTATCAAAATACTCATTGCCATTTAGTTTTTTAGTTGATTGATTTATATTATTACCAATAGCTGAAAGCTGTATATATGTTTTCTGGTTAATTTCTGGCATCTTTCTTCTTACAACAGGTTCAGATTTTAATATTTCTCTTCGTATGTAATGGCCTCTTTCAAGTCCAGAGGCTTCCACTAATGATTTTAAATATTCAAACTCTGCTTTGTTTACTCTAAACTGTATAGATATATCTCTGCGTTCTTCGTGATTTAATTCTATACGACCTCTTTTTCTGTCTGTATCCATATTTTATTTTCCACCTGTAAACATATAATCTCTTATAGCTTTTATATAGTCTTCATCATTTTCATCAATCAACGATTTTAGAAGGTCATCAGCTTTATTTTCTTGTATATATCTATGAGCTACAAAATAGCACAACCTTTTTTCATCACTATTTGTTTCACAAAAAGATATATCTTTATCTTGTTCAATGTAGTAAAAAAATCGTGCTAACAACTCAAATTTCATTTTTTGGCTCATTTGTTTCTCTATGTCATCATCAATCATATTCTATTGTTCCTCTTATATTTTATAAGTTCTTTTTTATCTATCATTTTTCTAACATCTGATATTGCTTGCTTTGCTTCGCTTGAAGAGTTTGTCTTAGCCATACAACTACGAATCATGAACGCACCTAAAAGAATACAAAGAAGCATCATTGCTACAGATACAAGCATCATATTATTTCCCCTCCGTATTTATTGAATAAATCAGAATAAATAAAAGTAAGTTCAGCATATTGTTCATCAGTATCATTATTACATATAAAATCATATATCCTCTTGATTATTACTTGCTCTACAAAATATTCCGTATATACATCAAAAAGACTATCTCTATTAACATCTAACTCTGCGTTTGCTTGTATATAAAAAAAGCATCTTTGATATAAAATATCAGTTAATTTATTAATAGCTTTGTGCTCATCATCATAAATATATTTTAAATCAAAATACATTTTTAACGCTCTTTTATATTGTTCATTATTGAAATAAAAAGCATTACTTTCTAAGAAATAATCTTTATCCGTATATACAGCTAACTTACTATCGAAATTTTCAAAATCTTCATGCATATTAAACACTCCTATATATATTTATAATATCCAATGTAAAACTATGGTTTGCCGCCAACCCTTGATAGGGTGCAGGCGGAAGGGTAGATCTTTTAACAACCCTCCAAGCGTAGCGCGTGGGGGCAATCCGAAGGATTGGGTAAATAGCGGATACGCTATTACACCTTGCCTCAGTTTCCGAAAAACAAAAATAAAGCTGAACTCAACCTATATTTAAATAAATAACCGATCTAAAAAGTTTGTCAATATAGCGGCTACATAAATAAATACACTGCACGCCGAATAAAATGCAAATAAAAGATAGGGTAAATAATATATTGTCTTTCTGGTAGCTGTGCGTAATAGGTAGCTTTGCGTAAAATTTGCAGCTTGGTCAAATCGTCAAGTAATAGATCGCGGGGTCCCGCTGACGGATTTTATGTCAGTGGGTTCCGATTTATTACTTGATGACGCAATGAAGGAAATAAACTTTAGATAGGTGATGGTTCGCACTGCGAGCCATCACCTTGGAAGGCGTGTTTTACATTCTTCTTCTAAAAGAAACCCTGTCAGAAAAAGACATTTTACTGACAATAAAAGCTACAATGCCTACTATCGGTAAACTTATAGTCCCCGCCGCTATTCCAGCAATCATACTGATCAAAATAGACATAATAAAAGTGCCGAATATGACTAAAAGGATGCACCAGTTAGGTGGGGAACCGTATAGAACTGAAGCTTGGCAACCAGTGCATACGTGAACTCCTTTCTGACTTTCTTTTAGACAGTAAGGACACTGAATAATATTTTTTTCCATTTCCTAATCCTTTTTGAATATCGCGCCTTGATAAATGACACCGTCTTTTACTTTTTCTATTTTAAAAGTCCAAGATCCGAGATCTTTGTTTTGCGTTTTGGCGATATAAAGAGGCTTTTGGCTTTCATCCCAGCTTTTAACTGTAAAAACACCATCGCGAAACTTGATCACGTCTTTATTAATATCAAGTTTGACGCCATACTGCGGACTAACATAGTTGCCGTAGATGCCATCATCACCACAACCCGAAAGCAGGACGGCAAGACCTGCTGCTAACATCAACTTACGCATATTTTTTCCTCACCAATGGCACAGATCTACGATCGACCTGTAAACGTCCTAGAATTCAATTATTTTCATGCCCAGTCATATCGTTTGTACCGATCGAAAAGCACCATATGATAGCCATCACCTATCACAATACTTAAATCGATCGATACAACCAATTAATCACCGATCGATAATGCGCCATTTGATTGTTAAAACCTATTAATATCGTTTTATCGATCTTTTATATCGATCATTTTATTGACGATTTATCTCTGGATGTTGGATAACGTGACAGGCTATCTGACGCGGGAAATATTTTAATATCTAATATCTAGTTTTACATTTTACTTTATCTGACTTCGCCCTATATATTTTTTAGTTCTAGTTTTACTTTATGTTTTATTAGTGCCATGAATAAATGGCACCTTGCTTATTTATATTTTTATATCTAATTCCCTCCTTTATTTTATCTAAAAAATTTCGTACTAGTTGTACTTATAATTTAATTTAAAGGCATTGGGTTTTAGATGGCGACTTTCAGTCGTAGTAGTTTTCCTCCGAAGGAGGAAATAGTTTTTCTTGGAGCATTCCCCCCCCTCCCCCCACGCGAAAAATGAAAATCGCTAAAGAAGATGGAGAAAGGATAAAGAATGCTCATTGCGCTTTGATTACTCAAAAAGTATTCAAACCGTTTCCAGTCTGATACTCCCCCCCACGACCCGCGCAAACCTTACCATGATCCTTTAAGCACTTCTCGTTTTACTAAAGAAGCTATAACGCTTTATAAATTTTAGGTAAGGCGATTCAGGCTGACAACATCGCTCCCGGTTAACCGTTGTCGCAATAACTATAAGATTCACCATCACTTGAGGGACCTTCGTATTCTTATACCTGATACAACAGGTTTTAACGTTATTGCTTTTGAGGATTAAAAAGGATTCTGGAAATGGTATTTAAAAGACTTGTAAAAAGTTGAGATTTAGATTTGACAAATATGAAAAGATTATTTAATACTTTATTATATTTGTAATCACGTTCCTGTTTAACTGATTACAAGACTTAAAAAAGTCAGCGAAAACTTTTTTAGTCCTTAAAAAGTCAGATTTAATATCTGGCTTTTTTTGTATCTTTATTTTTTATAGATCTCTATATATTACCTGTCAATAGAGAATGAAAAATATTTTAAAAACCATGTTTAATTAGAAAAAAGGATAAATAAAAAAGGCCGGATAAAATCCAGCCTTTACTCACAGCATATAATATTTTTCATATATAGCCTTAAAACGCTCTGTATGCGGTTTTGAGACATTTTACACTAAAAATAGTGTAATCATATTCAAGCTAACAAATAGTAGGTGAGAGTGTTTTTACGCAGCTTGATTCCGTGAGGAAAAAATCTTTTCATCAATCCAAGCATCGATTTCACTTTCTACAAAGGCGATAGTTCTTTCACCGGTTCTAACAGGCGTTGGAAAACGATTATTTTTGATTAGGTTATAAATCCACGTCCGACCATAACCAGTCCGGTCGATTACTTCAGAAATGCGAATTAGTTTTTTCTTCTGCGTCATATATTTCTCCATCGTCGTTTGATGGAATGTATTATTCGAATATCGCTTATGACGATCAACCACATTTACGAAAAATCTCTGGATTTTTCATGACATTTGAGGTAACAGCATCTAAAATCACAACTAAGTTAATTAAAAACAATTGGTTATAATATTTAGCAAAAAGTGCTATTTTTCTTACCGTATCGGATGTGTCGATGTTGGCCTGTAAGCTTTACGTCTCATGCGGTTTGATGTTCAGTAATGTTCACTGGCGTTCACTACCGTAAACTATTGATTTAAATTGACTTGCATCGCAATTTGTTGGTAAAGGTTAGTTGGTAAAACAAAAGTGTAGTTATTTTTCTTCATTTAAAACATAGGAATAAAATGATGTTCGATTCCGAGTCCGGGCACCATCATTTAGAAGAACCCGCCTATGGCGGGTTTTTTGCTTTCTGACAGCGATCAAAGCGTTTCTATCACCCGGCGTAAAAGACGCACCCGGGGTTCGATGCTGGACAACTCCAGATATTCTGCCGGGCTATGGAAGCCAGCCCCAATTGGGCCAAAACCATCCAGTGAGGGAATATCAAGCGCGGCGGTATGGTTGGCATCAGAACCACCACCGACGGCCTGCCAGCGAACGTCAATATTCTCCAACCTACCCGCAGACTCCACCTTCGCCATCAGCTGTTCGGTTTTTGCTGAGGGTGACATGGCGGGCACATGAGCCTGTAATGTCACATTGAGGCGAACATCGGCAGTAAAGCAGTGAGGCGTAGGGGTTCGCATTAGCCGATCGACACGCTCAAATTCGTCGTTCTGCCAGAAGCGGACATCCACTATCGCTTGCGCGTGGTCCGCAACTACATTGGCTGCAGAACCTCCACTCACCACTCCAACATTCAGGGTCGTCCCCAGTTGCGCATTGGCAAACTGATTAAGATGAAGTATCCAGTGGGCCATTTCATTGATTGCGGAACGCCCATTATCAGGATCGTTACCGGCGTGGGCGGCGACGCCGTGAAATTCCAGCTCGTAGCGGGCCATTCCCTTGCGAGCCTTGACCAGTGAGCCATCCGCACGGGCGGCCTCGCACACCAGCACGCAGCGGCTGCGTTTCGCCAGTGCGCCAATCCATTCATGTGAGTAAACCGACCCCGTCTCCTCATCAGGGTTCATGGCAATCGCGATAGAGAGACGTTCTTTCGCCTCTGCAGACAGTTCCCGCATTGCCCAAAGAATATTAAGGAGCCCGCTCTTCATATCCGCCACGCCGGGGCCATAGGCGCGATCCTCCTTGATGCTCATGGGGCGCGTCGCTACGGTACCTACCGGGAAAACCGTATCCAGGTGACCTACCAGTAGCACATCAAAGTGTGGACTATTGGGTTTGTTGGCAGCAAAAACGCCGGGCCCCACTTTATCGCCAAGATCGACAATTTCGCTGTGCCAGCCGAGCTGCTGATATTTCTCATGCATATTGCCAGCAATGGTGGCAACTCCGTCCAGCGTATTGGTACCACAGTCCACATTAACCAAGGAGGCCAACTCTGCCAGATAGTCGTCTAATTGCATGGTGTTTCCCCTGTTCTTTTGTGCAGGCTGCGCGTGCACTGAAATTAAATCGAGGGAGAGTACGATCCCGCACTCGCCCCGCAGGTCGCCGTGCCTCTAGATAAAAATGTGCATCAGCAACATGGCACCGAAGGCATTCAGTACCGAGATGGCTATCATCAACGGGATCAGTTTGGCGTTGGTGCCAATGACCCCAAGGATGCGTCCGGCATACTGGATCTGGGACCCCATCAGATAGATGGCCGGTGCCAGGATAGCCAGATGTTCTCCAGTCAGGATCCCGCTATCGAACAGGCTAACGGCTACACCGATCCCACCGCCCATTGACATCCAGCCTCCGATCAGGACCGCTGCCGCCTCGCCCGGCAAGCCGAACAGCTGCATCAGGGGAGCAAAAATGAAAGCCAGCCCGTCCAGTGCGCCAGTAATGGTCAACGCCTTGATCACCACAAAGGCCATCAGAACATTGGGCAAGGTACTGGTTGTGGCAATGGTCCAGCCTTTGCGCGCGCCAGCAACAAAAACATCGGTGATCATGGGTTTGGATTCAGTCGTCATGCTCATGGTGCTCTCCCTATGCCTTATGGATTTCAGAAGATGCGTTATCTTGACGACGCATTTTCAGCAACAAACGAAAAATATTCGCGCCAACGATTTTCATAAAAAACATGACGAGGATGCACAGGCCGATCGAGGCGGGAACCGCCAGGGTGCCGTCAGCGGCAACCAAAGTGAACAGAATGGCGCCGGAGGAGAAAAAGTTGGTGATCATTGCGCCTGCAGAAAACTGAAACATGGTGAAAACGTCTTTTTCATTCTCAGTAATCTGCGCCTCATCAGCCAGCTTGCGCGTCAGTGAGGCACCAACATCCGTGCTCTGCAAGCTGCCGATCATTGCCAAACCGGTATTACCACGTAGTCCCAGCAACGGGCGCAACAGTGGGGTTAACAGTTTACGTGCTGCATTCAGCGCACCGTAGTGCTCCAGTACATTGATCATGCCAAGGGCAAACATGACAGCAGGTATCAGGCCGAAGGCGAAGAGAAAACCATCCATGGCACCATTACCGCCGGTACCACGAAAGGTACTGTTGGAAACGTTTAATGCCTCGTTGCTTTGAGTCACACCACTGACGACTCGTCCGAAAGACCCGTTCAATGTCGTGAAATCAAACACGCCATACCATTCTTTACCGCCGAGAAGCCCGGAAAAGAATACCATGGCAAAAAGTAGCGCCACGTAGGCTCCCCAGCGAACGGGAGCCATTTCTGTAGCAGAGGAGGTAATATTTTGTTGCTGTCCGCTCATGTTATTTCCTTATCAGAGTGTCACAAAATAACCCAGTGCCAGTCATAACAGCATCGGCTTATGAATAGTCTACTGTGTGTATTTTTTGTTCATGCGCATCCTGATGGCGATCAATAAATCCTGCACAAAGGAAAATTTAACTTATAAAACATGACGTTGTTGGCATTTTATTCTGTCCCAAATAACGATTTATTAATGAAATCATGACAAAATATGTGTAGTTATTACCGAATGTGTTCACAACATGGTCTGATTTAGTCTGCTCATAGCATTGCCAACGGGTGCATTACTTGACCAACAGTGTTGTGATTTTTTTATTAATTTTTAATGTTTTATTAAATTAGCAGACTCATAATTAGAGCTTGCATTTTCGCCTGAGCTTATGCATCGATGTGGGTCGGCATAAGTTCCTGCGCAGAAAAAAAGTCGAAAACCAGCATCAGGGACTAAATGATCTTATCTATATGATGATGTGACAAGATTGCCGCTGATGCTGGTTAGATATTGAGGATTATGGAGACATAGTATTCTATTTAATTACCTTTAGCTCACCGCCCAATCAGAGCTTTGCACCTTTTTCTACATAGCTCATATCGCCCAGTTTACCTACGGTAAATTCACGGTTTTTATAAGTAATCTGCGTAACGCTAGCATTAGACAGTGGCCCAACAATGGGTGTAGAGCTCATATCCGCTATCATGGCCAGAATAGCTGCTCCATGTGAAACCAGGAGTACGTTACCGCCCCCTTGAGCTGCCGTTTCCTCAGCAATAGTTTTTAGCTCTGATTGCATACGTGCTTTGACGGTGGCAAACGTTTCGGCTTCACCGCTGGTATCGACCAGAGCAACACCGCCGAACATCTTGGCAAATGGCAATTTCCCTTTGGCAAAATCACCGAATAGCGCTTTTTCCGACTCATAGCCAAGCTTGGTGGCGATTGCTCCCCACATATTGGCATCGAGATCGCCTTCGTAAATACCGAAGCAGAACTCACGCAATTTCTCGCTTTCAACGATGTCCAACTGCTGCCCTTTTGCGGCTAATATAATACGTGCAGTTTGACGCGCCCGCCCCAGATCGCTGGCATACACCTTTTTGAATTCAACATCCTTCAGCCCCTTGCCAAGTTGTTCAGCAACCGTAACGCCTGCGGTAGTCAACGGGGTATCTGCCCAACCCTGAACCCGATGTACGGTATTAAACATGGTTTTCCCATGGCGGGTTACATAAATGGTGACTGTATTATCATCTACTGTTTCAGCGTAAACCAAGAGCGGGCTAAAAATAAGTGAAGATAATAGAGCAAGTAATAGTGAAAACCGTTTCATGGTTATTTCCTCAATGGTTATAGTTTGTATTATTGTTGGTCTTCCGTAGATGGATTATATATCCCCCACATCAGACGAATAGTTTTAAACGCAAGCGGGTTATGCCGTACATCAGGCTAGCCACGTTTTATTGGTCACTCACTCCATCAATAATTTCTTTTGCTGGTCGTTCATACCTCATCACTCTCTGTCGCGTTGCCGGGGTGCCAGCCTGTTGTATAAACCGATCTTGAGGCAAAAAAAAAACCTAAACCTCGGGTGGCGTGCTAACTAATAGCCAACACCACCCGAGGTTTAGGTTTTGCCTGTTAAACAGTAACAATCCTAATTTACAGTCCAATACGCTAACAGTTTGATAAATGAATGCAAGAGCTCAAACCTATAAAAGTAGAAACTGTGATCAAATTAACGCTAAGCTGTTTTACACTGGCCAATAAGTCTTAACCAAAAGCTCCCACCAGGCAGAGAGGATCACATGAAAAACCAGCAAGTAAGCTTAAAAACCATCCCAGAGCCGCAAAAGGACTGCACTGGCGTGCCCGTTGCGCTAACGGATGAAACCATCCAACAAAGAAAAACCCACATCCTCAGCAGGATGAAGCAGCGTGGGCTTGATCAACTGGTGATTTACTGTGATGTGGAGCACGGTGGTAATTTTGAATATCTGGTTGGCTTTTTCACCCGCTTTGAAGAAGCCTTATTGATTATCAACGCCGATGGCGAGATGACGCTAGTGCTGGGGAACGAGAATCTCAATAAGGTCAGCAAAGCGCGGATCCAAGCCAAGGCGGTACATCTATCTCAATTCTCACTGCCAAATCAACCCGGCAGAAGCGATAAGTCGATTAAAGAGCTGCTGGTTGAAGCTGGCATTCGGGAAAATGCCCGCACCGGCCTGGTTGGCTGGAAGATGTTTACCAACGGGCCTGAAATCGACAAGAAAATCTACGACCTCCCGTCATTTATTGTCGATACCCTCCGTAACATTGTCGGTGATGAGGCCTGTTTATCCAATGAGACCGACTTGTTTATCGGCGAGCACGGGGTAAGAACGGTCAATAATGCCAACGAGGTGGCTCACTATGAATATGGTGCCGCATTAGCCTCCGATTGCATTCTGGATGCCATGAATAAGCTGGCCCCGGGCGTCACAGAGCAAGCGTTAGGGGATTGCCTGGTGCGCTTTGGCCAGCACCCGAGTATCGTCACCATTGCTTCCAGCGGCCCACGCTTTATTAAAGGTAACCTGTTCCCAACCGACAACACCGTGAAGTACGGTGATACGATCTCTTTAACCGTAGGCTATCGCGGCGGGGCCTCCAGCCGGGCAGGCTATGCGGTCAATGCTAATGGTGAGTTATCAACAGAGGCGAAAAACTATCTGGATGCGGTCGCCAAGCCCTACTTCTCGGCCTATGCCCACTGGCTTGAAGTGATTAGCGTTGGCATGCGTGGCGGCGATCTGTTTGATCACGTGGAAGCGGTCCTACCGCGCTCAAAGTACGGTTGGTCGCTGTGTCCAGGGCATTTGACCGCTGAAGAAGAGTGGATGTCTTCGCCCATTTATCAAGGCTCTCAGCAAAAGCTGTTGAGCGGCATGATCCTGCAGATTGATATTATCCCTTCAGTGCCCAACTTTGGTGGCGTTTCTGCCGAAAGCACCGTGCTACTGGCGGATGAACAGCTCAAGTTAGAGATCCAACAACAGTATCCACAGCTGTGGCAGCGGATGCAGCAGCGTAGAAAATACCTGATCGAAACATTGGGGATAACGCTGTCAGCAGATATCTTGCCGATGTGCAGCACCGTTGCCTATTTGCGCCCTTATTTGCTGGACAAGGACAGCGCTTTTGTCTGCCAGAGCTGAGCGCCCCGCCATATCGCATACGGCTTTGGCAGAAAACGGCGACGATTAAGTCAGGCCAACAAAGTGTCAAAGGCTAACGAAAACAGTGCGGTGTCATAGGATGTTGAGGCGCAGGATAATACATATTCCCCCCCAATGTTCTGTGAGTACAAGTACCACCGTTTTTCAGCAACATCGACGGTTAAGCCATTGGCAAAAGGGTGAGGTAGGGTAAACGTGGTCGGAGATAAAGCAAAACCCCGGCCATCCGCTTTTATGATGGCTTCTTTCAACGACCACAGACGAAAGAAATCAACGTTTTCCCCCTGAACGAGTTGTGTAAACTCCTCAGGGGTGAGCACATCCTGGTAGTCACGTATGTCAATGGGGACTCTTTTTTCCACATCAACGCCGATATCCCCCTGCGTAGTATAGGCACATACGGCCCAGTCCCCCGCATGGGAAAGATTAAACCCCCCTTTCATTCCCATCACAGCAGGCTTGCCATAGCGGTTATAGTGCAGCCTGGGAAAATGACTTCCCTGATACCCAACATGTTTTTTTAATGCATAACGTAGCAGCATTCTCCCCAATAATGACCGGCGTTTATCGTCATCAAATCTAAACCGATCGAATAAGATCCGTTGGTCTCTATCAAGATAATCCCGCTGCGAATAAAGCAGTTCGCTGCTTAGCTCGTCAATACGAGAGCAGTAGATATAATTGGTCATGTTCTTTAACCCTTCACCGACAGCATGCTGGGCAGGTAATAGACCCCCTGCCCAGCGCCAAGAAAGAATTAGCGGATATGGCTAATCAACTCATCCTCCCTTTCTAGCAAGGTAAAGTGACTGGCTGCTATTTCAAACAGCTGTAGTTGGGCGATATTTTCAACACCAGTATCAATGTTGTTAAACCGATATTGCTGGTATTCCTCATTATCTATCTCCTCTGTCGCCTTAAACAGCACGATCTGCGTATGTTTTAACACGGCAGAAAGTGGCTGTGCATTCAACACCTTATCGCTTATGGCAACCGATTCGACATTATGTCTTAAATAATGTGGGATTTGTAACCGCTCCATCATAGAGTCCAGGTTAAAGGATGAATCATTACGCAGATAATGATCTTCGCTTAACAACCAGGTATCCAGCAGATAGACAGTGATCGCCTTAACCCCACGCGCTTCTAAATTGGCCGCGATCTCCAGTGCAATCTTCCCGCCCAACGACCAGCCTAATAAAGTGACCGGTTGGGTGATATCAAGCACGCGATCGATATGCTCCAGATAGAAACGTGCCAATTCATCAAGCCGCTCGACCTTCTGCTCGTGATAGAAGTTATATGAGTCAACCCCATAACAGCAGTAACGCTCACTCAACCTATTGGCCAAGGATTGGTAGACCGAACAGTTCCCCATCCCAGGGTGAACCATAAACATCTGTGGTTTTTGCGTTACCGTACTAAATGGCACTATCACCTCAAAGGACTTCCCCTGAGCCTGTGCAATGGCTTGCGATAACTCGCTTAGGGTGCGCGCATTGATAATATCAAGCAGACGTATTTTAACCCTCAGCACCTGGTTAATCCGGTTGTTCAGCCTCATCGCCAGGATGCTGTTGCCGCCCAACGCAAAGAAGTTATCCTCCATGCTGATTGCCTCAAAGGAAACTTGCAGCGTATCGGCGAGTAACTCACACAGCGTTTTTTCAACCTTGTTTTCCGGTGCCACGTAGGTCACGGAATGGGTTATTTGCGGCTCAGGTAACAACCTTCTGTTCAGCTTACCGTTGGAGGTCACCGGCAGCGCCATCAAATGAACAAATACGCCAGGTACCATATAATCTGGCAGGGTTTCCCGCAGATGAGCGCATAGCTTTTCGGTGGAAATTTCCTGCGCGGCAACATAATAAGCCACCAGATATTTATCGTTGCTGCCACGCTCACTGGCGATCACCACCGCATGATTCACGTCCGGATAGCTGGCCAGGCGCGTCTCGATTTCGCCCAGTTCAATACGGTAACCGCGCACTTTAACCTGGAAGTCATTACGGCCCAGATATTGGATATTGCCATCGGCTAAATAGCGTACCACGTCGCCGGTTTTATACATCCGGCCATTGTAACCCCGTCGCTTTTCCTTACTGCCCTGGAATGGATTACTCAGGAAAACCTTATCCGTCAATGATTTATTATTCACGTAACCTCTAGCAACACCGACGCCACCAATGAATAACTCGCCAATAGCCCCCGGTGGAATGGGTTGCATTTGTGCATTCAGCACGTAGGCGGAAGTATTGTCGATCGGCTTACCGATTAACACATCCTTGATGGAGCGTGCGTTACAGTCGTAGAACAGCACATCCACCGTCGCTTCCGTTGGGCCATAGAGATTGTGGATCTGGCAATGCGGCAGTAAGCGCTGGCATTTTCTGACTTCCCCCACGTTTAACGCCTCTCCGCTGCAAAACAGGTAGTTAAGGCTGCCCAGTTTTGCCTGCAACGCACTCTGCCCTTCCAGGGTTTCAAGGAATGCCGACAGCATTGAAGGAACGAAATGGAGCGTCGTGACCTGTTGCTGTTCAATCAGTTCTGCCAGATAAACATTATCTTTATAGGCCTCCTGCGAGGCAAAAACGGTACAGGCCCCGAACCAGTTAGCCCAGAAAAGCTCCCACACTGAAACATCGAAGGTGTAGTTGGTCTTTTGCAAGATACGATCCTGCGCAGTGATCGGATATTGCTTGTGCATCCAGACAATACGGTTGATCACGCTGTGATGCTCTAGCATGACGCCTTTAGGATTGCCCGTGGTCCCGCTGGTATAGATGATGTAAGCCAAATCGCTAGACCGCACCGATGAAGGCTGGTTTTCGCCTGGGTAGCGGGCAATATCAGCTGAGGTTTCCCGATCGGCGACATCAATAACGGTTCGGCCGGTTGCCGCTAGGGCAGCGGCTTTCTCATCGCCGGGGTGTGCCGTCAAGATGATATCAATACCGGCGTTGTCCAGCATGTAGCTCACCCGGTCATCCGGTGCCAACGGATCCAGTGGTACATAAGCGCCCCCAGCCTTGAGAATGGCCAGTATCGCGACCTGCATATGCTCAGAGCGGTTTAAACACAACGCCACCAGATCGCCAGTGCGGACAGCAAAGCGTTCTCTCAAGTAAACCGACAAGCGGTTAGCCCGTTCATTCAACTGCCGATAGGTCAGGCTCACGCCCTCAAACACCAGTGCGATATTCTCTGGGGTTCTTGCGACCTGTGCCTCGAACATTTCGTGGATCGTCATATCCCGTGGGTAGTCGCATTCGGTGCAGTTCCCCAGGCAGATGATTTGCTCGTATTGTGCCGTATCCAGGTACTGGAGCTCCGCAAGGGAACGCCCCTGGCTACACAGCGTACCCAGTTGGCGCAGGATATGCTGATAGGTCGCAATGTAGTTCCGCATCGTTTGCCCGTTGAACAGGGCCGTCGCATAGTTGAAGACGCCACCGATCGCCTCTTCACTGTCGTCCATCATTACGGTCAAATCGAACTTCGCTGCCCGATACGCCCCTTCTTGCGCGTCATACTGCTCAAACAGGCTTTCTCCTTCGGTACGTCCTGCTGCGCCAAACGATTGGAGACTGAACATCACCTGGAATATCGGGTGCCTTGAACTGTCCTTTTCCGTTTTCAGCACTTCCACCAGCTTTTCGAAAGGCAGATCCTGATGGGTATGCGCTTCACTGACCTGTTGGCCTGTTTCGCCAATAAATTCTCTGACCGTTTGGCTGACGTCTATCTGCCGTCTGAGGACCAGCGTATTGACGAACAGGCCCAGGGTGTCTTCCACCCCCGGGTAATGCCTGCCCGCTATCGGTGTCCCCAATACGATATCCTGCTGATTACTGTAAACCCCCAGCAGCAGGTAATAGCCGCTCAGCAGTACCGTATACAGGCTGACGTTCAACGAGGCAGCCAACGCCCGCAGCTCGGCACTGGTCGCCGCATCCAGCTGGAAGGTGATATCGTCGCCACGGTAATCCAATTGCAGTGGGCGCACATGGTCCGTCGGCAGGTTGAGTGGTTCATGGTCCGCCAGTTGCCCATGCCAGTAGGCCAGTTGCTTGTCCAGCGTGGCACCTTGCAGGTGTTGGCGCTGCCACAGCGCAAATTCCCGGTACTGCACCGGCGGGACCGGGAGTTCATGGCTGGCCTCTCCGGTGAACACGCGGTAATAGTGCAGCAACTCTTTTAACAGCAGATCCACCGACCAGCCGTCAAACGCGATATGGTGAATGACGATACTGAAATAGTGGTTCCCCGCCAGCGTATAACTGCTGGCTGCAATTGGGCACTCCTGCGCCAGATCAAATACCCGGTGCTGATGCTCATGCAGCCGCGCATGCAGCGCTTGCACGCTGTCGCATGTTTCGTGCGGTAGGCTCAGTGAGAATGTCTCGGCTGGCAGGATCCGTTGATACCCTTGCCCGTCGTCGTCACACAGGATCAGGGTGCGCAGCGCTTCATGACGCGCGATCACCTTCATCAAGGCCTGTGCCACTTTCTGCGGATCGGTACCGGCCTGCAGCTTGAGCGTCAGCGGGATGTTGTAGGCGTTGCTGCCTTCTTCATAACGGTCGATAAACCACAGGCGCTCCTGGGCAAACGACAGCCGCTGCTCCTCAGGCCGGGCGATCGACGGTGCCTGGATGATCTGGCTCCCCTGCGCGGTATTATCAATAAATGCCGCCAGCGCACGGATGGATCTCAGGCGGAACAGGTCAGAGACATGCACGCTTTTTTCTAACGCGCGGGTCAAACGGCCCACCAGCTTGATCGCCAGAATGCTGTTGCCCCCCAGGCGATAGAAGTCGTCCAGCACGCTGAGGCTGTCCTGCGGGAGGGCGAGCAGCTCGGCGAAGACCTCGGCCAGTTGCTGCTCGGTCGCCGTCGCTGGTGCCACCCGGTCTGCCTGCGCCTCAAACGTGGGGACCGGCAAGGCAGCACGATCAACCTTGCCGTTGACGGTCATCGGTAGCGACAGCAGGTGAATCAGGGCCGACGGCACCATATAGTCCGGCAGAACCTGTTGCAGATGAGCGCGCAGCGTCTCCTGTTCCAAGGGGGCCTGCGCGACGTAGTACGCCGTCAGATAGGTATGCCCCGCCGGATTCTCGCTCGCCAGGACCAGTGCCTGCTGGATGGCAGGATGCTCGATCAGCCGGGCTTCGATCTCCCCCGGCTCAATACGGAAGCCACGGATCTTGACCTGGAAGTCATTGCGGCCCAGGTATTCGATATTACCGTCTGGCAGGTAACGGCCCCGGTCCCCGGTTTTGTAAAGGCGGGCGTTTTCACCACGGCTACGTTCGGCATCGCTGCGGAACGGATTGGCAATAAACGCGTCCGCTGTCGCCTGCGGGTTATTCAGATAGCCGCGTCCAACGCCAGCACCACCGATATACAGCTCACCAATCGCACCTTGTGGGACGGGGCGCAGATGGCGATCCATCAGATAGACGCAAACGTTGTTGATCGCCTTGCCGATATTGGTATTGGTATCATTGGGTTGATAGATCCGCGCCGTCGCCCAAACGGTGGTTTCGCTAGGCCCGTAACCGTTGATCAAACGGACTCCGGCCTCACAGTAGCGGTCAATCATCGCCGCATCGATACACTCCCCACCAACGACCAGCGTGGACAGTTCCAGAAGTTCATTTTGTGCCAGTAACGCCGGAGGAATAAAGGCGAAATCGATAGCGTGATCCCTGATATAGGCAGAGAGCGCGATAAAGTCGAGACGTTGGTGTTCAGCCAGAATATGCAGGCAATGGCCATTCAACAAGGCACAGAAGACATCCAGCGCATGAGCATCGAAAACATATTCCGAGTACCACAACGTGTTTAGCCTGGCAGCCTGCTCATAGCCCGTAGGCATACCTAGCAGGTCTGACTGCCCTTGCGCCAGGTTGATTAACGAATGATGTTCAATCATCACCCCTTTTGGCCGGCCAGTGGTTCCGCTGGTAAAGATGATATAAGCCAAATCGTCTGGCTGCGTGCGTGACGGTACATTGCTGTCGTCGAGCTGCGCCAGCCTGTTGGCCAATTGCGGGTTATCAAT
Source organism: Serratia sp. J2 (assembly GCF_046269175.1). Lineage (NCBI taxonomy): Bacteria > Pseudomonadati > Pseudomonadota > Gammaproteobacteria > Enterobacterales > Yersiniaceae > Serratia > Serratia sp. J2. The sequence goes on along the minus strand of NZ_JBKABN010000002.1, from coordinate 105,408 downwards.
ATCCAGCAGAGGGAAACCACAGCCAGCGATGCGTGCATCATAATGCTGCTGCGTCAGGATCAACACCGGTTTAACGTCGTCAACCAGCAGACTCAAGCGCTCCAACGGTGCCTGAGGGCTAATCGGGACATAGGCCGCCCCGGCCTTGAGCACGGCCAGCATGGCAATGACCATATGGGTCGACTTATCAAAATAGAGGGCAATCGCGCTGTCAGGCTGTATCGCAAAGTTCGCCTGCAGGTAAGCCGCCAACTGGTTCACCCGCTGATTTAACTCGCGATACGTCAACCGAGTATCCTGATATACCAACGCCAAAGCATCCGGCGTTCTGGCGGCCTGCACTTCAAACATCTGACCGACCAGTTTATTTCGCTCCACGGCAACCTGAACCCGCGGCTGGTTTGCTACCAGCTGCGTATAGTCGTCCTTCGTCAGCAGCGATAACGCCTGGGGAGCCATGGCCGGGTCCGCGATCAACTGCTGTACGGTGAGCCGAATTCCCTGCAGCACGCCTTCAATGGCCGAACGGCTGAACAGCTCGCCCGCATAGTTGATCTTGAACTCAATCCGTCCATCCTGTTCGTACACCATGATGCCCAGCGGGTAATCCAGTTTTTCATCACTGTCCTCAAACTCGAGTTTGAACAGGCTCTCGCCGTTATCGGCAGGCACCGGATAGTTTTCAAACACGAATAGCGAGTTGAACAGACGTACCCCCACCTTTTGCAGTGTGATCAGGCTGATATTGCTGTAGCTATTGATGTCATTAATATGGGCCTGCAGGCGTTTGACATTGTCGATGATCGCCTCATCGGTATGTGCCAGAACGACAGGCAACGTATTGATATATAAACCAACAGAGCGCTCTATCTCCTCCACCGGCAGATTACGGCCAGACACAGTCATGCCCACAATCGTCACGTCCGCATGGCTATAAAGGCTGAGCTGTTGGTGCCAGCAATACTGCATCAGCGCATTCAACGTCACGCCATGCTGCCGCGAGAGCGCCTTCAGCCCGTGGTAAAGCTCACCGGCCAATGCGGTCGACACGCTCTGAGGGTCTTGTAAGTGTTTATATTCACTTAAATTGACGTGCTTCATCTCAGGCTTTAGCAGGCCGGTGAGATTCTCTTGCACTTCCAAGCCACCCAGATAGTTTTGCCAGAACTGCTCGGTTTCCTGGCTAACCGTCTGTAGCAATGCCTGCGCCTCCAGATAACTTTGATCTGCGGCTTGCTCCGGCGCGCTTCCCTGTTGCAGGGCCAGATAATTTTGGTGCACGTCGTTAAGCAAGATCGGCAGGCTCCAGCCGTCCAGAATCGCGTGATGGTTATTAAACAGACAAATGTAGTGTTCGGCCGCGCACTTAACGATATACAGCCGGAATAACCCGCTAGCAGACAAATCGAAATGGGTCTGCTGATCCTGCTTGATGAGTTCAGCCACGGTGCTTGCTCGTGCACGTTCGTCCTGCTCACTGATATCGATAAGCTGCCAACCAAAGGTGCCTTGCTTATCGACAATCTGCACAAACTCTTCCTGCCAGGAGAATCTTAGCCGCAGCGCCGGATATTTCGCCTGGCTGCATTGCCACGCCCGTTTTAACAGCTCGACATCCAACGCATTGCGATAGTGCCAGACCATTTGCGTACGATAGGCGTTGTCGACATCGCCTTGCAGTACGTAATGATAAATAAACCCTTGTTGCAGGCTGTTAGCCGGATAAATCGCCGCCACCTCTTCATCCTTCTGGAGGTGCGCTAACAATTCACCGGAGACCACGCCATTAACATCAGACTCGGTGAGATAAGAGCGAGATGACCGCTTAAGCTCGTCGATCAACTGGATTAACCGCTGGCGATAAGTCGTGGCGAACAGTTCGAGCTGTTCCGGGCTGAGATCACCCTCGACCAGGAACTGTAATTGGCCATTGAGCACACCGCCGTTCAGCGCTAAAAAGTCCGTTGTGCGGTTATTCGCTGATAATGCCGACCCCGTAGACTCCTGAACAAACGCCCACTCGCCATCCCGTTCATCACCATCAAACTGGCCAAGGTAGTTGAAGGTCACTGCCGGCAATGCCTGCGCATCATAGCCAACCAACACGCCATAGCCTAAGCCATGGTGAGGAGGGGTTCGCAGCCTGTCTTTAATCAGCGGTAAATTGCGTACAAGGTCACGATGCTCAATACGCAGATTGACCGGATACATGCAGGTAAACCAACCGACGGTATTGTTGATATCCACATCGTCAAACATCGCCTCTCTGCCATGCCCTTCCAGCAGGACATACTGGCTGTCACCGCCAACCACCTGCGACAATGCATCTGCCAGTACGGTCAGCAGAATATCGTTCACCTCGGTGTGATAAACATGATGAAGGTCTCGCAACAGACAACCGGTTTGCTGTTGCGACAGGCTTATCATCGTACGATTGAGCGTCCCCACGCGATGGGCGTCCAAACGCTGGTGCCAGGCGTCCAAATCCGTGGTCAGGTTCTCCCAGTAGTGCCTCTCATCCCTATGGTTGTTCACGGCAACGGCTGGGTAGTTTTGCAGCGAGTTGACCCATTGGCGGTAACTCGTGCCTTTCTGGCCCAGGATAGTTTGCGCATCAGCCGTCTCATCAAGGTTATCGCCTTGTGCTGCAAAGAACTGGTAAAGCGTGCGTAAGTCGTGGTTAATAATCCGCCAGCTGACCGCATCAATATTGAGATGGTGTACCGCTACATGGATACGCGCAGTCTCATCAGCGTAGCCTGCAATATAACCGATATGGAACAGTGGCCCTTCTGCCAGGCAAAAACGGTTCTGCCAGGCCGTCAACTGCGCATCGAGCTGAACGGCTGTGAAATCCTGTTGATTGATCGCATCAAATGGCAAGGTCGCTATCGTTTGACGGTAGTGGCCGACAGCGGCATCATTCGGGTAAACGGCACGCAAAATGTCATGATATTCAACCAGTTTAGCCACGCTCAAACGCAGTAACTCAACGTTTAACGTTGGCACTTTAACCATAAATGCCTGGTTCCAATGCCCAGCATCAGGCAATTTCCCCGACTCGACGGCCTGGAAGAACCAGCGCTGGATCGGCGCCAAGGGTAGCTCATCCGCCAGCATGCCCGCCTCTGACTGGATAACCGGCAAATTGTCCCCCTGACGTTGCAGCAGGTAAGTGCTCAATGCTTTGGCCGTTCTGTGGGCAAAGATGTCTTTCACCGTGAGATGGTGGCCAGATAACTTTTTGAGTTTATTCGCCAGTTGGATACTGCTGATACTGTCCCCGCCCAAGCGGAAGAAATCATCGGTGATCCCTACCGCATAATCCTTAAGCTGTAATACCTCCGCAAATACGCGGCAGATCAGCATTTCACTCTCGTTGGCTGGGGCCACGTAGTTCGCCTCATCCGTTAATATCGGCAGAGGTAAGGCTTTGCGATCCAACTTATTGTTCATGTTCATCGGCAATGCCGTTAAATGAACAAACGCCGTGGGGATCATATAGGCAGGCAAACGCTGTTGCAGATGCTCAGACAGCACATCTGCTGGCAATGCGTCTGGCGCAACATAATAGGCCACCAGGTACTTTTGCCCCGAGTCATGCTCCAGCGCCAGGACCACTACCTGTTCAATCTGTGGATATTGGGTCAGACAACTTTCGATTTCGGCCAATTCGATCCTGAAGCCACGGATCTTCACCTGGGCATCATTACGACCAATATAGTCAATCTTACCGTCGTTCAGGTAACGGACTAAATCGCCCGTTTTATACAGCCGATCGTGACGGCCTCGCGCTTTATCTTCATCACTTTGCAGTGGGTTGACGATAAACGCCTGATGAGTCGCCTCAGGGTTATTTAAATAACCACGGCCTACACAGTCACCACTGATATAGAGCTCACCCACGGCACCCTCAGGGAGCGGCCGTAGAGAACCGTCCAGAATATAAGCGTAAGCATTGCCTATCGGCCGGCCAATGATGGTATTGCTATCGCCCGTTTGGTAAACATTCCTGGTGACAAAGACCGTGGTTTCCGTTGGGCCATAGCAGTTAACTATTTTTACCCCCTGAGCGCTATAGCGCTCTATCACGCTGCTACTGGCCACCTCCCCTCCCAGGATTAGCGTGGAAAGCCCCAGTGTTTCATTGTTATTTAGCAGCGCAGGGGGCACAAAGCCGATATCAATGGCATGTTGTTTAATGTAGGCAGCAAGCGCACCGAAATTCAAACGTATCTCTTTAGACAAGACATGTAAGCAATGGCCGGTCAGCAACGGGCTGAACACATCCAGAACATGCGCATCAAAGGTATAATTTGAATAGAAAAGGTAACTTTTTGTCGGCTCTCCGACCTGGCAGATCTCAGTGCCAAAGATACTCCGCTGAGCCTCCACAAGATTGGCGACAGAATGATGCTCAATCATCACCCCTTTAGGAGTTCCCGTCGTCCCGCTGGTATAGATGACATAAATCAGATTGTCAGGTTTGGTTTGGGTTGCCACGTTAACCACCTGGTGACTGGCAGCCCGCGCTATCAACTCAGGATCGTCCACGCACAGCAGCGCCGTCTTCTGTGGATCAATCAGCTTGGCCAGCGCCTCTTGCGTGCCCAACTCCGTCAGAATAACGCGGGAATGAATATTTTCTATCGTCCAGAGCATTCTCTCTGCGGGCATATCGGGGCTAAGCGGTACATAGGCGGCACCGGCCTTCAACACCGCCAGGATACTCACGATCATGCGCTCCGATCTTTCCAGGCAAAGCCCGATCAGATCGTCCGGTTGTAAAACAAACTGCGCTCTCAAGTAAGCCGCCAACCGGTTGGCGCGTTCATTCAACTGCCGATAGGTCAGGCTCACGCCCTCAAACACCAGTGCGATATTCTCTGGGGTTCTTGCTACCTGCGCCTCGAACATTTCGTGGATCGTCATATCCCGTGGGTAGTCGCATTCGGTGCGGTTCCCCTGGCAGATGATTTGCTCGTATTGCGTCGTATCCAGGTACTGAAGCTCCGCAAGGGAACGCCCCTGGCTGCACAGCGAACCCAGTTGGCGCAGGATATGCTGATAGGTCGCAATGTAGTTCTGCATCGTTTGCCCGTTGAACAGGGCCGTCGCATAGTTGAAGACGCCACCGATCGCCTCTTCACTGTCGTCCAGCATCACGGTCAAATCGAACTTCGCCGCCCGATACGCCCCTTCTTGCGCGTCATACTGCTCAAACAGGCTTTCTCCTTCGGTACGTCCTGCTGCCCCAAACGATTGGAGACTGAACATCACCTGGAATATCGGGTGCCTTGAACTGTCTTTTTCCGTTTTCAGCACTTCAACCAGCTTTTCGAAAGGCAGATCCTGATGGGTATGCGCTTCACTGACCTGTTGGCCCGTTTCGCCAATAAATTCTCTGACCGTTTGGCTGACGTCTATCTGCCTTCTCAGGACCAGCGTATTGACGAACAGGCCCAGGGTGTCTTCCACCCCCGGGTAATGCCTGCCCGCTATCGGTGTCCCCAACACGATATCCTGCTGGTTACTGTAAACCCCCAGCAGCAGGTAATAGCCGCTCAGCAGTACCGTGTACAGGCTGACGTTCAACGAGGCGGCCAACGCCCGCAGCTCGGTACTGGTCGCCACATCCAGCTGGAAGGTGATATCGTCGCCACAGTAATCCAATTGCAGTGGGCGCACATGGTCCGTCGGCAGGTTGAGCGGCTCATGGTCCGCCAGTTGCCCATGCCAGTAGGCCAGTTGCTTGTCCAGTGTGGCACCTTGCAGGTGTTGGCGCTGCCACAGCGCAAATTCCCGGTACTGCACCGGCGGAGCCGGGAGTTCATGGCTGGCCTCTCCGGTGAACACGCGGTAATAGTGCAGCAACTCTTTTAACAGCAGATCTACCGACCAGCCGTCAAACGCGATGTGGTGAATGACGATGCTGAAGTAGTGGCTCCCCGCCAGCGTATAACTGCTGGCTGCAATTGGGCACTCCTGCGCCAGGTCAAATACCCGGTGCTGATGCTCATGCAGTCGCGCATGCAGCGCTTGCACGCTGTCGCATGTTTCGTGCGGTAGGGTCAGTGAGAATGTCTCTGCTGGCAGAATATGTTGATACCCCTGCCCGTCGTCATCACACAGGATCAGGGTGCGCAGCACTTCGTGCCGGTCAACCACCTTCATCAGGGCCTGTGCCACTTTCTGCGGATCGGTACCGGCCTGCAGTTTGAGCGTAAGCGGGACGTTGTAGGCGTTGCTGCCTTCTTCATAACGGTCGATAAACCACAGGCGCTCCTGGGCAAACGACAGCCGCTGTTCCTCAGGCCGGGCGATCGACGGTGCCAGGATGATCTGGCTACCCTGCGCGGTATTATCAATAAATGCCGCCAGCGCACGGATGGATCTCAAGCGGAACAGGTCAGAGACATGCACGCTTTTTTCTAACACGCGGGTCAAACGGCCCACCAGTTTGATCGCCAGGATACTGTTGCCCCCCAGGCGATAGAAGTCGTCCAGCACGCTGAGGCTGTCCTGCGGGAGGGCGAGCAGCTCGGCGAAGACCTCGGCCAGTTGCTGCTCGGTCGCCGTCTCTGGTGCTACCCGATCTGCCTGCGCCTCAAACGTCGGGACCGGCAAGGCGGCACGATCAACCTTGCCGTTGACGGTCATCGGTAGCGACAGCAGGTGAACCAGGGCAGACGGCACCATGTAGTCCGGCAGAACCTGTTGCAGATGGGCGTGCAACTCATCTTGCTCCAAGGGATCCTGTGCAACGTAGTATGCCGTCAGATGGGTATGCCCCGCCGGATTCTCGCTCGCCAGGACCAGTGCCTGCTGGATGGCAGGATGGTCGATCAGCCGGGCTTCGATCTCCCCCAGCTCAATACGGAAGCCACGGATCTTGACCTGGAAGTCATTACGGCCCAGATATTCGATGTTACCGTCCGGCAGGTAACGGCCTTGATCCCCGGTTTTATAAAGGCGGGCATTTTCACCACGGCTGCGTTCGGCGTCACTGCGGAACGGATTTGCAATAAACGCATCCGCTGTCGCCTGCGGATTGTTCAGATAGCCGCGCCCAACGCCAGCGCCACCGATATACAGCTCACCAATCGCGCCCTGTGGGACGGGGCGCAACTGTTCATCGAGTATATACAGCTGGGTATTACTGATTGGCTGACCGATGGGAACGGTGTAATCAAACCCCTGCGACGCCGTATTGGTCAAATAGGCCGTGGCGTAGGTTGTCGTTTCCGTCGGCCCGTAAACATGCACCAACTTGACCTGCGGATAAAGCGCTCTAAAACGATTAACATGGTTAACGGACACCTGCTCACCACCGAACAGCAGGTAGTTCAACTGCTGCAAACCAGGCAGTTCAGCATCCACCAACGTATTAAAGAAGGCGGTCGTGGCAAAGAAATTGCTGATCTGACGATCGACAATAAGCTGAGAGAGACGGTCTAAGTCCAGGATATTTGGCTTATCGGCAATCACCAATGCGGCGCCATTTAACAACGCCCCAAAGATGTCATAAATGGAGGCATCAAACTGATAGCCTGAAATACCAAGAATGCGATCCTGTTCACCGATCTCAACATAATTGGGATTAATCACCAGCCGGTTCACACAGCGTTGCTCTATCAACGTCCCTTTAGGATATCCCGTCGTGCCACTGGTATAAATGACATACGCCAGATCGTGGGGGCCGGTATTGCTGCATGGGTTATCTGTTGCACTGCGCGCCAAACGCGCGGTGGTTTCCGGTGCGTCAAGAGGGATAAGCATGGCGCCGGGTGCCATCTGGTCTAGCCTTTGCAAAGCCTGCCGTTGGCAAAGCACCGCTTTTACCTTGGCATCCGCAATAATATAGCCATTGCGCTCATCGGGGGAATCCGGATCCATCGGCACATAGGCCGCGCCCGCTTTCAGTATGGCCAGAATGCCAATGACCAACTGCTCACTGCGCTCAAGATAGAGACCCACGAGATCGTTGGCGCGTAGCTGGCAACATTGCTGTAAATAGTGCGCAAGCCGGTTCGCCTGTTGATTTAACTGTGCGTACGTTAACACCACGTCGTTAAATTCTACGGCGATGTTGTCTGGTGAGGCGGCCACGCGAGCTTCAAACAGTGCGGCGAGGGTTTTATCATGCTCGTAGGGCCTGCGGGTATCATTCCACTGGTGGATCATCGTTTGATACTGCGCCGCCTGCAGATAACGCAACTCGGTTTGAGACTGAGAGGCACCCTGAACAATATTTTCTACCAGCGTCCTCATCGTGTTCAGCAGTTGTTCGATCAGCACGTCATCAAACAGTTCACCGGCATAATGCAGGCTCAACGCCAGATGTTGCTGTTCCAACACGGTCACCACCAACGGATAATCTTGCTTCTCGTTAGCACTGCCGAAACGTAGCCGTAAATCGCTATCGATGTCCCCACTGGGCATCGGATAGTTTTCAAAGACGAACAAAGAGTTAAACAGGCGTTTACCTGCCGGTTGTAGCTCAGCCAGATTGACATGGCTGCGAGTGTTCGCCTCGTTAATCGCGTCCTGCAGGTTTTGAATAGCCGTGCGGATCGACACAGAAGCCTGATGATCGACGATCAGCGGCAGTGTGTTGATCAATAATCCTACCGTTTGATCCACGCCATCCACGGGCAGGTTACGGCCTGAAACCACCGTGCCAACGATGCTGGCCGCATTGCCAGAATAAATACTGAGCACTTTGTGCCAGCAATATTGCAATAGCGCATTCAGGGTTATCGCGTTCTCGGCGGTGAACAATTTCAGCTGTTGGTAACAAGGTTCATCAAACATCAACTGCTGTGTTTTCGGCGTTTTAATGTGCTTATATTCATTTAACTGAACGTGCTTCGCCTGCCCGCACAGCAAGATATTTAAATCTTCGGGTTCATCCTGTAGTGCCAGATAGTCCCGCCAATACGGTAAATGCTCGCTTTTGTTCGACTGTATATAGCGCTGAACCTGGTGGAAACCGTGGTCACCTTCCTGCTTCAACGTTTCACCACGCAACAATGCCAGATAGAATTTATGCACCGCTTCAATCAGTAGCGGGTTACTCCAGCCATCCATGATGGCGTGGTGGCAGCTGAAAATGCAACGGTAACGTTCATCCGCATTTTTGACCACATAGACACGGAAGATCCCGCTGATCGACAAATCGTAAGGCCGTGCTCGATCCTGGGCAGATAAATCAGAGAAGAAAGCTTGCTGTTGGTGCTCGTTTTTTCCACTGAGATCAAAGAAATGCCAGTTCAGTGCAGCATGGGCATCAACAATCTGCACCAACTCTTCATCCCAATTAAACCGCAGGCGGAGCGTTGGATAATGCTGCTGAGCATGTAACCATGCCTGCTTCAGACAGGCGATATCGAGCGCATTGTCATAGTCCCAGAACATCTGGGTATGGTAGGCATCGTCGACTTCACCCTGCGATAGCGCGTGGTAAATAAAGCCTTCCTGCAAACTATTGGCCAGATACACCGACTCCAGCTCGGTATCACGCTGCAGAGCGTCAAGTGTTGCTTGAGGTATTACCCCGTCAATATCTCGCGCGGTCAGATAAGTGCGGCTTTCCGCCAGCAAGCGCTCAATAACGCCTGCAATCGCCCCCTGGTAACGGCTCGCCAGGTGTTGCAATACTTCGTCTGCCAGGTAACCGGAGAGGCGTATTCTCAGTTCCCCCCCAACTACACCACAGTTGACGCTGAGCAGATGCGCTTCACCATTCTGATGCGCAACGGTTTGTCCGCTGTTTGTAGGGCTGAAGCACCATCCCTCCTGCTGCACCTCATCAAAGCGCCCTAAATAGTTAAAGCTAACCGGTGGCAGCAGGTCGGCGTCATACCCCATCAACGGCGCAAATCCAACGCCCCGGCGCGGGATCCCGCCAACGGTCTCTTTGACGGTCACGATCCGTTGACGCCAGTCCCCCTCGCTACTCAAGCGGACCGGGTACATTGTTGTCAGCCAGCCTACCGTACGGTTGATATCAACGCTGGTATCGAGCGCTTCCCGGCCATGGCCTTCCAACGTCAGATACTGGGTATGCAGCCCGGTAAACTCTTTGAGGATCTCAACAAAGCTCGCTAACAGAAGATCGTTGACCTGGGTATTGAACACATGATGCACCCCGCCCAACAGATGCTGCGTTAAGGTTTTGTTTAACGATAGCTCGCGCTGGCTCAAGGATGGCGAGGTGAAAAGCGGCGCTATCCGTTGGCGATAGTCACCAAGACCGCCAATCACAGTACGCCAATAAAGCGTTTCCTCATTGGCTCCCTGATGGTTGGCATAATCCTGTATCTGGGCAGCCCACTGACGATAACTGGTGGGCTTCTCACCTAAAATCTCAACGGGATCGCTAATACCCGCCGCGTTTCCTGCCAGCGCGCGATAAATCCTCTCCAGATCCTGTTTGATGATATGCCAACTTACCGCATCCATAATCAGGTGATGGAAAGCAAAATGTAGCTTCGCCCGCGGCGCATTTTCACTGTTTATATAGCCAATATGGCACAGCTTACCGCCGAAGATATCAAACTCACTTTGCCACCGATCAAAGAGCGCGATTTGTTGCTCGGCACCCACGGGTTCATCAATAACCGACAGCGGTATTTCGCCGACGTCTGATTGGTAGTGCTGGCTGTAACCACCATCACTGTCATGCGCAAAGACCAGTCTCAGGGCATCATGATAGGCAAATAACAACGCCAGGCTCTTGTTGAGTATGCCAATATCCAACTGGGGAACATCCAGCACAAAGGATTGGTTCCAGTGCTGGTAAGCGGCAAAAGTCCCCTGATCGACACGATCGAAGAACCACTGCTGGATCGGCAGCAACTGCGCAGGGCCGCTCAACATCCCCGACTCGGAGAGATGTTTGATGTGATGTTCATCGGCATCCAGCACGATATTCCGGGCAAGTAAACGCACGGTTTTACAGTCAAAAATATCTTTGACGCTGGCCGCCCCTTTTAGCCTTTGACGGATCATTCTCACCATCTGAATAGCGCTGATACTGTCGCCGCCCAGCTTAAAGAAATCGTCATTAACGCCGACATGACCCGGCGCCTGGCCTAATATCTCACCATAGATCTGGCATAGCGCCATTTCCATCTCATCGGCAGGAGCGACATAGTCATCCTGCCCGCTCAGATCTGGCAGCGGTAACGCCTTACGGTTTAATTTACCGTTAACCGTCATCGGGAACGCCGTTAAATGAACATAGGCCATCGGGATCATATAGTCAGGCAAAGCATCCGCCAGGTGCCCAATGATCTGCTCTTTGCCCAAGGCAACATCCGCAACATAGTAGGCAACTAACGACAGTGCTCCCGTCGGGAGCCTATGTGCAATGACCGCCGATTGGATAATCTGCGGAATTTGCACCAGTTGCATTTCAATTTCGCTTAATTCAATTCTGAAACCGCGGATCTTCAGCTGGGAGTCTCGCCTGCCGACATACTCAATGTGACCGTCGGCCAAGCGGCGGACAAGATCGCCGGTTTTATACAGCCGTGCCGCTTCATTGCGCTGCTTTTGCTCGTCGCTCTGGAAGGGATTGGCGATAAAGGCACGCTCGGTCTGCTGCGTATCATTCAGATAACCCCGGGCCAGGCCAACGCCACTGATATAAAGCTCACCGATCACACCGACGGGGACAGGTGCCAGGTGTTCATCTAAAACATGCACATCAAGATTCAGTAGCGGCAGGCCGATATTGAGGTTGCCATCGCCATTTTCGTAATAGTGCAACGTCGCACAGACACTGCTTTCCGTCGGGCCATAGGCGTTGATAACCGTTGTTCCCTGCGCACGATAACGTTGCATAATCTCACGATTACAAGGTTCACCAGCAACAACCAGAGTAGAGAGCGCTAAAAGGGAGTTTTTATCCAATAATGCCGGGGGAATAGTGGCAATATCAATGCGAGCATCGGCAATATATTCCGCTAACGCGTCAAAATCCTTGCGCTTATTTTCCGGCAAAATATGTATCACATGGCCATTGGCAATCGCCGTAAAGAGCTCAGAGACATGGGCATCAAAAACATAGGCGGCATACCAAAGACATTGCTTTATCGACTCCTCGTCAGGTGCCAAGCCAAACGCTTCGCCCTGAACCAGCGCCAGATTGATTAATCCCGCGTGTTCAATCATCACGCCTTTTGGCTTACCTGTCGTGCCGCTGGTATAAATAATATAGGCTAACTGGTGCAAATTTATGGCGATATCAAGGTTCTCTGACTGCTGCTGAGCAACCAGGTCGCGCTGAAACTGCGGGTTATCAACGGCAATAATCGGCACCTGTGGCAACTCTGCAATCTGATTCAAATAGCTCACGCTGGCGCTATCGCCCAAGATGGCTTTCGCTTGCGTGTCCTGCAGAATAAAACTTAGCCTGTTCCCGGCCTCGCCAGGGTTAAGCGGAACATACGCTGCCCCCGTTTTGAGTATGGCAAGAATACATACGGGCATTGCTGCCGACTTTTCAAGGCACAGGGCGACGAAATCGCCGCTCTTGATCCGCAGTTCACACCTTAGGTAATCAGCCAGACGGTTGGCCTGTTGATTAAGCTGTTGATAGGACAGTGTTTGATTGTCATAGACAACGGCGTTGCGGGCTGGGTAAGTCGCGGCCATACGCTCAAATTGTTCGACAATCGAATGTTGAGGGACTTTAGCCCCAGCGCATACATGCTGGGTGTGGCGTGGCGGCTGCGCAATCAGCGTGATGGTCTTTATTGGCGTGTCTACTTCACCTGCAAGCAGCTTATCAAGCGTATTAATAAACAGATCTTTATACAGATCGATAAAATTCTCAACCAAAGAGGCATCAAGGACGTTGCGATCAAACCTGACGCGATAGTTGATACCACTCGCTAACACCTCCTGTTCAAACAACAGTTCATTCACCAGGTCAATATGGAAGTCGTGATTGGCCGACTCATCCACGATGCCACTAAAATGGGTATGATGATCACGCAGGAAAGTTTGGGCAAAAGCGACATCCAGTACACCGGTGGCCTCACCACAAGCCAGGATCTCATGGACAGGTAAATATTTGGCTTTTGTCTGCTTTAATGCTTTGTAATAACGATGAACACTGGCAATAACGCTACGGATAGTCGCATCATCCGCAAAGCGATAATCGATAGCCAAGGTATTGATATGCGCGCCATACAACAGCTCCTTACCTTCAGAGATCGCCACCGGGTAAGCGAGCGCAACGGCTTTTTGCCCTGACATTTTGTGTAACAGCAGTGCCATGACCATTTGCCCAAACAGGTAAGTGGTCAACTTATACTTGCGCAGTAACAGCTTTACGCGTCGGCTGATATCTTCATCAAAACCAAACAGTAACTCGCTGATCTGACGCCGGGTTGCAACGGTTGTAAGCTGGCGGCCTGTTTGTAAAAAGCGTAAATCAACGCCTTCAAGATCGCCCAGACGCTCGCGCCAGAACTCACGCATTTGCTCGCCTTTTTCTTGCAGAAGCGTGGCGAAATTATGGCAAAGCTGCTGGTGCATAGCCCCTTGATCTTGCAGCGATGGCACCTGATAGTCGATGCCATTATAGCGTTTACGCCATTTGTCCCAGATCTCTTCGGTACTGATGCCATCGACAACAATATGATGAAAAATAAACAATGTACGGTATCGTTCTTCCCCAAGAGAAATCAAATGTATCCGTACCAGCGGATCATTTCTTAAGTCAAAGGGTGCAGAGACTAACGCATAAATTTCTTCATCGGTTAACGGGGTGTCGTGATAGGTGACTAAATTGAAAAAGGGCTCTCTCGGTATCCAAAAGGCTCCATCAGGCCCGTCATCAATGTTATGACGGGTAATAAAATGCTCGTTAAGCAGCTGTTCAAAACTATCGTTATACTTTTTTTTGTCTATTTCGCCGACAATAGTATTGTCGATCACCATATTGTAATCACTGCGATCGGGATCTTGTAGCCACTCATAATAAAAAATTGTCTGATAGGGGGTGAGCGTTATTTTTTCCATATTATTCGCCATGATTATTTTACTCCTTGAGATATTTTATTTATAAATATTTTGGCTGGCTTGAGCCATAGCACGGCCAACACCGTGAGCATCGACTCACAGCAATAGGTATCACCTGAACGTTATTGTGCCGAGGGTTCAGCAGTACTCGCGGATCAGGGTGAAATTATGGTTTGGCTGATTATTCCCGTGCCAATGCGTCAATGGGATCCAGCCGCGCAGCGCTGCGCGCAGGGAGATAACCGAACACGACGCCAATACCGGTGGAACACAGGAACGCACTCAGCAGAGCCACCGGCGGGAAGTTGATCTGCCAGCCCGGCATCGCCAGCTGCACCAGCAAGCCGATGGTGAACGACAGCGCGATCCCTAAAATCCCCCCTACCAGGCAGACCAGCACCGCCTCAATCAGGAACTGTTGCAGAACGTCGCCGGAACGAGCGCCTACGGCCATGCGGATGCCGATTTCTCGCGTTCTTTCTGTTACCGAGACCAGCATGATATTCATCACGCCAATCCCACCCACCACCAACGAAATCACCGCCACCAGGATCAGGAACAGTTGCAGCGTACGGGTGGTTTTTTCCGCCGTTTGCACCAGGCTATCCATGTTGTAGGTAAAGAAGTCTTTCTTGCCGTGGCGCAGCGTCAATAGTCGCGTCAGTTGCTGTTCCGCCTCCTGGCTGTTATAGCCATCGCGGATACGCACGGTGATCGAATCGAAGTAGTCGTTGCCCATCAGGCGATTGGCCATCGTGGTATAAGGCACCCAGACGCTGAGCATCTTGCTGCTGCCAAACATGGTTTGCTTTTCCTTCGCCACCCCCACCACGGTCGCAGGCATATTGCCAATCAGGATCACCTCACCCAGCACGTTTTTTTGTTGCGGGAACAGACGGCGCTGGGTGTTGGTATCGATCACCACCGTCTGCGTCTGGGACTCCACCTGCCTGACATCAATAGCCGTTCCCTGAGAAAACTCCATGCCGTACACCCGGAAAAACTGCTCGCTGACGCCTGCCACATTAGCCGCCACATCAATATTGCCAAAGCGCAGACGCATGCTGCTGCGAGTCATGGGAGAAAGCGCGCTGATATAAGGTTGTGCACTCAATGCACTCAGATCGTCATATTTCAACGCCTGGCGGAGGGTTGGGTCATCGTCACCAAAATCCTTACCAGGATAGACGTCCACGGTGTTGGTACCGATGGATTTGATCTCGGCCAATACCTGCTGTTGGACGGCATCGCCTATCACCAGGATCGAGATCACCGAGGCAATGCCGATAACGATCCCCAGCATGGTCAATAGGGTGCGCATCTTGTTGGCCGCCATCGCCCACCAGGCCATCGACAACGCCTCCCGGAAACGGTCGGCCATCTGCTGCCAGGAAGGGGCTGGCGTGGCCAGTTCCAACGACTTGGCCTGTGGCTTGCTCTGTGCCTGTGGCCGAGAATCGCCAATGATTTCGCCATCGTGGATTTCGATAATCCGCTCGGCTTGCTGCGCTACCGCCGGATCGTGGGTAACGATGATCACGGTGTGTCCCTGCTCGCACAGCTGCTTGAGGATCGCCATTACCTCTTTACCTGAGTGGCTATCGAGCGCACCGGTTGGCTCATCCGCCAGGATCACCTGGCCACCGTTCATCAATGCCCGCGCAATGCTGACACGCTGCTGCTGCCCACCGGACAGCTGGCTTGGCCGGTAGGCGATACGTTCTCCCAATCCCAGGCGTTGCAGCAAGGCCGCCGCCCTGGCATGCCGTGCCGAGTGACTCATCCCAGCGTAAACGGCAGGCACCTCCACGTTATGCGCCGCACTCAGATGTGGCAGCAAATGATAACGCTGGAAGATAAAGCCAAAATGCTCGCGCCGCAGCTGGGCTAATGCATCGCTATTTAGCGTGGCCACGTCCTGCCCGGCCACGCGGTAAATGCCGCTGTTGGGTTTGTCCAGACAGCCGAGAATGTTCATTAGCGTCGATTTACCGGAGCCGGAAGCCCCGATGATCGCCACCATCTCACCAGCATCTATCCGCAGGCTGATGCTTTTCAATACCTCCAGGGTTTGCTCACCGGATTGATAACTACGCCGGATATCACTCAGTTCCAACAGTGCGGCCATCAGCTTCCCTCCACGCCGCCGCGGCTGACAATCACCTCTTCACCGGCTGTCAATCCACTGACAATCTGCACATCCAGGTTGTTACGCATGCCGATCGTCACCTCCCGCAGCTGTTTCTGGCCCTGTTGCAGCACCGCAACGTGGTAACGGTTATCGGCGATTTGTTCCCCTAACGCTACCAGCGGAATAACCAGCGCATCGCTGGCGCCAGCCAACTGAATATGCACCTGCGCGGTCATTTGCAGGCGCAGCAACCCCTGCGGATTTGGCACTTCGAAACGCGCGTAATAAAAGATGGCGTTATTGACCTTCTCTGGGGTGGGTTGGATGTCTTTCAGCACGCCCTCAAAGCGTTTGCTCGGATCGCCCAGCACGGTAAACCAGGCTTTCAGCCCCGGCTTGAGGTGGATCACGTCCGCCTCGGAAACTTGTGCCTTCACCAGCATGGTACTCATGTCTGCCAACGTCAGAATGTTGGGTGCCTGCTGTGCGGCGATCACCGTTTGGCCCTGAAAGGTGGTGATCTGCACCACATCACCGTCCATCGGCGCTTCAATGCGGGTATAGGCCAGATTGATCTTGGCGGTATCCAGGCTGGCTTGATTTTTGGCGATCTGCGCCCGGGTGTTTGCCACCTGCGCCTTTTTCACCGCCAGATCGGTGGTCAATTTATCCAGATCCTGGTGCGAAACCGCCTGCACCTTGGCCAATTCGCGGTTACGCTGCAAAGTGACCTCTGCCAGTTGCTGCTCCGCCTGCGCCTGTTGCAGCTGGGCTTGCAGTTGCCGTAGCGTGGCCTCGCCTTCGCGAATGCTGTTTTGTGCCTGTTGGGGATCGATAATGCCGAGCAGTTGCCCTTTTTGCACCTTATCGCCAATCTCGACCTTCAGGCTCTCCAACTGTCCGCTGACCTGAGCCCCCACATCAACCTTACGTACCGCATCCAGTTGGCCGGTCGCCAAAACGTTCTGTTGAAAATCACGCTGGGTAACCTTAACCGTTTTAAACTCCGCAGGTAACGGTTGGCTGAAATGCCAATAGACCAGCATAGCAATCGCCGCTAAAGCGCCTCCCCCTAGCAGCCTACGTTTTGTTCGTCCTTTTAACATATGGATATTTTTCCCTAGCTATTTCGTCTATTCCTGCCAATTTCTAGCCACAAAGCCGCCATCGAATTAAACCATCACGTGAATCCATAATATTCCCCACCAAGGCCAATATGTGCAGCGAGACTATTATTGATATTCCTTATAACTTCCATCTATTTCATAATGCTTAAGCTATAAATAAAACCATTTACCCATCCTTCGGGAATGGCTTTTATCACGGCACACTGGCGCAAGCCGGATAGCAAAGCCGCTGATCCCCCCCATCGTGTGCCGGACCTGTAATGGGCCAATACGTTTAAATTGACATGAGTGATAATAGAACTGATTGGAATTTTGAATAACAACCATTATTGATTAATTTCTCTGATAGTTCAAATAGAATTTTCCCGTTAACAGCTAAGAATCCCTGCATTTATTGGTACTAATTCCGAACAACTAAGTTATTACTTAACAAAAAACAAGAAGTGTCTTAGCTATATTTAAGAGAGTATGACTCTCTGTCGTGCAGCTGGAAAACCGAGTTATTCATACAGATTATTTATTGGTGTACATCCTGAGCAATTAAGTTATTACCCAACAAGACAAGAAATATCTTATCTACATTTAAGACAATATGAGCAATTGTCACGTAGCTGGAAAATTGAGTTATTCAGACAGATTATTAATAGCGCCAGCTATTGGCACCGTTGACGCCAACATGATGCGGACCCCAACCAAGCACTTGAGGTTAGGAGAAACCCCCTTTAGTGGATGAATAAGAGTGAGCTAAATCCCGTTTTTCAAATTATCTGGCACCCGCTCTTGCTTGAGAGACGAAAAAGGAGGTTTTGTAGAGGGGATGTTCAGTGGGAGCAAACTAACACTCCTGCGGCAACTCCAGACAAAGGCTGACCCAATGACAGACTTATCCTCTTCGCCTAAGACTCTCGCAATGCCAGAAATCACTGGCGTCACCGTAGCTCATGATGGTCTGCATTATCTTAAGCCAGAGTTATTGCTGGATTTTATTAGTGTGACGCCGCTGCAACTAGTCTCCATAACGCCGCTTGCGGTGCTGTATGCCTCGATCGGCGTTTTGCAACGCATTGACCTGAGGAAGATCCCAGTCGCCATCAAGGGGCGAGTTATTTACCCTATTTGCCCCCAGTCCCTCCCCAACCTGCGGGCCAAACTGGTGATCAACGGACCGCTGAAGAAGGTTAAGTTTCAGGGAAGCCTCATCCCGGTCACAGAAGCTCAGTCGGTAAAAAACATGACGCTCATTGGCGTGGCGCTGGAGTTTACGGTGCGAAAGACCTGACGAATAGATCAAACGTGCGCAGCATACGGTTTGAACAACCTCAACCGTATGCTGCGCACGTTATCAACAACTAAGGCATCGTCAGTATTGCGGTGGCCGAACCGAAGAAATCACCTGCCTCCACGGTCCCTACTTTAGTCAGCGTGGAAACAAACTCTACCGGCATCTTGGTTGCCGCCAAAGCACGTATCCTGAGCCCGGTAGAGCCGCTCACCCCGCCAATGGTCAAGCGGCTTTTCAGGCTACCATCGCTTCTGAGATTAACCATACCATTTCCGCCCGCACCCGCAGCGTAGACCATAACGTCCATTGTTTGTGTGCAGCGGATATAACCCGTCTGCCGCGCCTGATTCCCCTCGATATCTTTCAGTTGGACTTGGCCATGGGTCAGTTCAATGCTGGTTTCAGTAAATTCACATTTACCTACCGGCGGCGGTACGATCCCGCATAGGCTGCTGGGCATCATGGCACTACCACCGGAACCTGCGGTCCCCGTTGTCGCTTTATAATACATCCCTACACATTCCTGCGTCACTGCCGGGCCAACGTGGGTTTGAGTTCCGCTGCGCGGTAGCGAATACTTTTGCTGAAATGCCCTACCTATGTCGCCGACCGTCGGCAAATTCTGGATGCCATCAAGGTATTCGTTACCATCTGAAACACCAGGGCCCGCCTCTCCAGCATCACTGTGCCGATGGCCAATAAATACCGTACATTGCCCCCACCTGTAACACGGATTTGGAGTAGCATCTACGGTGTCCCAGTACTCAATAGTCCACCAATATCTGGCGTTCTCGGGCGTGCCCTCACTGCGGGTAATATAAGAATAAATCGCGCTATTGGCGCTATAGGCCGTCAGCAACATGACGGCTAAAAGCATCACTCTAATGGCTTGCATAAATACCCCTGTGATCATCCCTTATCTACCGCGGACTCATTAGTCACACCGTCGATTTCAGGGTAAGCCGTATTACGGGCTACTCGTATTCCAATAAAAACGTCGCGCTGGCGGTAAAGTCGCCAGGGTTAATGGTTTTTTGGCTAATCGCATCGGGCTCACCCTGCACATAGGTTCGCAGGCTGATGGTATTGTTGCCCGAGATCAGCCCTTGGTTATAGCTACCGGTATTGATCGCGACCTTATTTCCCTGTTGCGTTTCAATACCGATGCCAATACCGCTGGTCTGGCTCGCCCCGGATATCGCCAGCAGACCGTTCAGCCTGCTATTTTCCGTGCCGGAAAAGGTCAGCTTGACCATATTCCCCAGGCTAAGATCGCAATCATCAAGATGTAATACCAATGGCACCCCTAGCGTACGGGTGTTGATATAAAGATATTTCTCAACGATCGAGCCAAAATCGATATTGATATTTTCATCCGTGACTCGCAATGTGCAAGGGTCAGCCACCAGAGCGCCTCTAAAGCGCACATTATCAACCGCCTGGGATACGCTGGATAAACCGCCAAGCCCTACAGCCAGGGATATTAACAGTGCCGAAAATCGCATGATAGTTCCTCCCTGTTATTGATAATCAGCCTGCAGCGTTGCCGTTGCTTCAAACGCGCCTTCCGTTAGAACTATGCCGACCTGCTGTACCGGCACGGCTTTAAGCTGGGGTCTACTGGACGGCGTAATGGTTATTTCACTGCCAAGAACAAAGGGTTGACCGTCACGCAGGATTTTAATCCCCAGCCCATTAATATTGGTTTGCACCGCGGCGTTATCAAAAGAAATGGGGTTCCCCGTAAGCTTCAATTTCAACGCCCAACCATGGGTATTTGGCTCACAAACCAGATCATAATTAATGTTCTGCATATAGTTAACGCCATCCACTTTTTTGACACCCACCTTAAGGCCAAAATCAACGATGATATTATTGCCGCTGTTAATGCTACAAGGAGGTGGCTCGAGCAGCGTTCCTCGAAATTTCATATCGCCCCCTGCGGCAAATGCCGTAGATACAAGGCCACTTAAACCCGCAGCCAGTAGGGATAACAGTAGAATTCGCATGTCTTATGCTCCCTTACTGGTAATCAATTAATAACGTGGCGGAGGCGGTAAACTCGCCCCCCGTCAAGGTGGCCCCGCTACGCTTGACCGGCACCGCATACAGTACCGGCTGATTGGGATAGGTGTAGTTAAACCAGGTATTGATATTTAACCGTTGCGTCCCATAGTACAAAGCGATACCCAAATCGTTTTTATTGGTGCTCAAAAATCCGGTCCCAAAGCCCGCAGTGCCGCCCTGAATGCTCATTTTCAGATCGTTGGATTTCTGGATGTCACAATTCAGGCTATAGACAATGGTCTGCTTATAGTTGACGCCATCAATCCGGGTCGTCATCACCTCATCGCCAAAGTCCACCCGAATGGTTTGATTATTATTAATCGTACAGGGCGGTGGCAGTATAACGGTTCCCCTGATATTCACCGGCATCGCGCTGACCGGAACGCTGGTCAGCACGACACTGAATAGCGCCCCGGCAAGGCAATAGCCTGAGACCCTCGATCTCATGCTCCCCCGGCGATGCTTACCAGGAACAGGATAATATTGTTGCATACGTTCTCTCCTTGCAGACCTGACCCCGCGCCCTCTCCCTGTAACCTGGCACGACCGGTTTCAATTAACTCTTCTTCGCCGGTTCCACCTGGCAGTCCGATGCGCCGCAACGGAACGTCAGCACTGGGCGGCCGCCATAATCGTTGACGTAGGTCAGTACTGGCGATCCTCCTAATACCGACGCGCTGATACCTAAAGGAGCACTGCTTTTCGGCTCCAGCATCAGCGGCTCAAAACCCGTTGCGCTGACACCCTTTCTGCTGCCCGCATCCACCAGTGTCACGTAGTACGGCGTCGGGTTGTTCACCACATACTTGTCGCCCTGCTTGGTCAACGTCAGCTGGTCCTGCCACGGCGTCGCCATCTCGGTGGTCGTTTTCACCAGCGCTTTTGGCCGATAGAACAGTTTGATGCGCGTCTGCAACGCCAGTTGCAAGGTGTTAGCCTTGTCACTCTTCGGCGGGATTTCACGCAGGTTGAAGTAGAACAACGTTTCCCGATCCTGTGGCAGTTGGCTCAACACCGGTAACGCCTGTACCTTTACCTGGCTTTTGGCACCTGGTTCGATGCGCTGTACCGGCGGCAGTACCGTTAGCGGACTGGTTACCTTGTTGCCCTTGGTATCCTCTATCCAGCCTTGCGCCAGATAGGGCAATTGCGGGTTGTCATTGTTGACGCTCAGGCTGACCGACTTATCGCCGCCAGGAAAGATGATCCGGGTACGATCTAGCGCGATCGCCGCCTGGGCCTGCGTGGTCAACGCGCACAGTAAGGTTACGGCGACCAGCGCCATTCCCGTATTGGTTTTCGTCATTTCGTATCTCATTGTATTGTCTCAGCCTTTTTCTGTATTGCCGCCAGGTCTGTGGTGTCTTTTTTCGCGGTTATCGCCCGGCAAGGCAGCAAGAGTTCAGCCATGCCGTTCGCTGGTAATACCGCTGGTAATGTCAGTTCACACTGCGCCTGCTCGTCCCAGTGAACCGTCATCGTTTCACCGCGTTCAATACCGCTCAGGTACACGCTGCCAGCGTCGCTGACGATCCCCACATCGCGTTTTTTCAGGTTCTGCACCGTCGCCCCAAACGGCGGCATAGTGCCGTCTGCCAGACGGATCACCGCCATGGCCTTCTCACCCGCTATCACGTCAAACCGGCGGTAGCCTATCGCTCCTTCCGTCAGCGTGGCCTGCACCACCGATTTCATCGCTTCGGCGTTATCCGGCAGCTTGTCCAGATCGATATTCACCCGGTTGCGGTAATAGCTGTTCATGTCGGCCACCACGGCTTTGCCGAAGCGGTTGGTGCGCACTGGGGCACCGTAGTTGCGAATAGGGATATCGGCTACGCCATCGGTGTCGACCAGCAAACGGGTACCGCCCGGAATAGCGACCCGGTGCATCGCAGCACCTTCCGCAGTCGCCGTTACCCCACCCTGCAATGCCAGCCCTACCGTGCTGTAGCTCCCTGATTGAGCACTGGCGGTAGCGTTAATCTGCGCCCAATCCGCCTCATGGCTATAGAAACCACTGGCCAATGCCCCTTTGCGAGTAAAGCCGGTGCTCACCTGATAGCTGCCACGATCCCCGACCCGATCGGAGTAGCTGACCCGGTGGGTGTTGTCATTGCGATCCAGTGTGCCGCTGTAGCTCATCGAACCGCTGTTACCCCATGGCAGCGACAGTGACAGGAATACCCCATCGTCATTCTGCCCGTTGTACTGATTGCGGTAGCCGGTCATCGACAGGCTAAGGTTCTTGAAGCGGCCAATATCCATGTAGCGCATGAGCGACAGGCTGTAGCGATCGTTGGCGTCCCGATCCCAGTAGGTCTGGTGGTCATAGTTCAGGTTGGCCGTTAGCCCTATATCGCGGAACTGCTGGCTGTAGGACACCGTGTACATCTCTTTGCTGCTCTGGCTACGGGTACCAAGGTTACGTACCTCCAGGAATTCCCCCATGGTCATAAAGCTGCGTTCCGAGAAGCGATAGCCGGCAAAGGTCACCTGGCCACCAATCTGGTCAAAGTTCTTCGAATAACGCAGGCGATAGGACCCCCCGCTCAGGGTATCCCCTTGAGGCAAATTGGCCCGCGATTGGGTCACGTCAAACGACAGTGCGCCAAACGCCATCAGGTCGCGGCCAATCCCCACCGCCAACGCGTTGTACTCGTCACCGGCCACCACGCCACCGCCAAACAGCGACCAGCCGTTGCTGACCCCCCACGAGAATTCACCGCTACCAAATAGCGGGCCTTGAGTACGGTGCCGCCAGTCTGTTGGCCTCCCGCTTGCCAGCTTGTAGCGCACCATTCCTGGTCTGGTCAGATAAGGAATGCTCGCCGTGCTGATAGTGAACGTCTGCACGCTGCCGTCCTGCTCTTCGATCCGCACGTCCATCAGCCCCGAAACCGCATTGCTCAAATCCTGAATACGGAACGGGCCGGCTGGCACCAGGGATTCATACAACACCCGCCCCTGCTGGCTGACCACCACACGGGCGTTAGTACGTGCCACGCCACTCACCTCTGGCGCATAGCCGCGCAGGTTCGGCGGCAGCATCGCGTCGTCGCTCACCAGGCTTAGCCCGGTGTAACGGAAGCTGTCGAAAATGTCGGAGTTGAGGAAGTCTTCACCCACCGTCAATTTGGCCCGCAGCCGCGCGATCGCCCGGTAAGCGGTATACTGTGTCCACTCAAAGTTGCGCTGGGTGGACTGCCCTGAGCCGGTTTGATGGTCAATCTGTGTCTGCCAACTGGCACGCAGCCGCCAGCTCCCTGCATTAGCGCCCACCACTCCGTTGCCGCTCAGGTTATAGCCTTTCTCGACACCGTCGTTTTGATCCTGACGTTGGCTCTGAGCGTTGAGGTTGTAATCCAGCAGCAACCCAGGAATACCGTTATCCCAGCGTGCAGGTGGATCCCAATCGGGAGAACTGTATTCCAGGTAAGCCTGTGGAATGCTGAGATAGAGCGTGTTGCTGCCCAACTCGGGGCGCGCCGTCATTCCCTTGAGGCTACCGATCACCAGGCATTGCCCGTTGTGCCACCAGGCCAGATCGCGGGTAAATTCCTCTTTCAGCCCCATTTGTTCCACTAAGGTGGGGGACAAACAGGCTTCGGTAACGCTCGGATCTTTGTCTGTGGGATAAAATGGGATCGTCTGTTCCGGCAGTTCCTGCTGGTTGACGTTGATCAGCAGGCTGTATTCACCCGGCATCACGTAACCACTGCGGGAAAAACGCCCCAAATCGATATTGCCGCGCTCCTGAACATCGAGCACGTCGGTATTGAATTCGATGGGTTTAGCGGCAGAAACCTGGCCATTCACCAGTGCCAGCGCAATCAACAGCGGCAACAAGCGGGTGCGCGGAACCTGTACTCCTACAAGTGGGGTGCTCATCATCCATTGACCTTTATGCGTTAAAACTTTCCCGGGCGTTATGTTTGTTATTAAAGGAAATATCCTGCCGGGGAAGTCAATCTGTCTTGGCGTGCTGACCGTCCATTATCATGTCAGCCTGCTGTTCAGTGATAATCCAACTGGTATCGCACTTGTGCACTATAGGTGCCGGTATGTAACGGCTGATTGTTGGCTACCATGCGTGCGGTGTAGTGCAGCAATATATCTTTACCCTGTAATACCGGCGTCTGTGCCGGCATTTCCTTACCTGGAACCGCCTGATTCCCCAGCGCATCGTTCAGCACCAGTGCTACGCCGCGCGCCTCACCCTCAACACCGAAGTACCCATCTTCATTGCGGCCGTCAAACGTGACGCGAAAGTGCTGCTTGCCCAAAATGTTATCGTTGCTATGCTTAAGCGTGCAGTTCACCAGCCTGATACTGAATGGCCGTGACAATGCCTGACTGTCATTAACAATCCTATCGAAGGGCAGCGTGCCCATATCAACGGTCTGATCTCGGCTGGTGGTGTCAATATCGCAGGCGGAAGCCACTATCGCCCCGTTCATGCTGAGTTGGCTTCCCTCCCCCCAAACCGGCAGCGCCGTGACAGCTCCCACCAGTAAAAACAACGAGGTAGCCGTAAAACTATTCACCGACATCCCTGGCTCCCTTAATGAACAAGGACAGCAAAAACTGCATGCGGAAACCGCATGCAGTAACATCCACTATTAGTTGTATGCCATGGTAAAGTTGGTGGTAGAGGTGAAGTCACCTTCTACGATATCGGTCAACGTAGTACCGGCATGCCCCTGTAGGAAGGCGGTGAAGCTCAGAGTGTTGTTACCCGCAATCAGGTTCTGCACGGTAGTCGCAGTACCCAGGGTGATCGGTTGGTTAGAACCATCAAACATCGCGATGCTTGCACCTTTTGCCGCGCCAGTGATGGCCAGCAGGGTGTTGGTGGTGCCAGTTGCGCCGCCATATGGACCAGCGAAGGTGACCTGCACTTTGTTCTTGCTAGAGATATCGCAACCTTGCAGTTTGATATCAAAGTTCACCACGTTAGTAGATTTACCACCATTCACCAGCTCCACATTAGCCACTTGGCCAAAGCTCTTGGTCTGGTCAATACTTTCTGGAGCGATAGAGCAAGGTGCATCAATGATTTTACCTTCGAATTTTACCTTGCCCGAACCCGCATCAGCATTTGCCAGAGAGACCATACCCAGAGACAGAACCGTAGCCAGCGCAATGTTAGTCAGTTTCATGTTTTCTTTATCCTTAAAACGTTAATTTAACGAGAAATCCAGACATACCTAACCCGACACAATTAAAACGGTGCCTATCAGAACAACGCTGTTTTATTTGGCGGTAATTGATATACCCGGCAGCATCCTTTCATTTGGTATAAAAGAAGGCATCCCTTTCCTTCCCCTTTATTTGCGAAGGGGGCAGTTCACCAGAAAAGACAAGCCTCTTCCGGTGCTTCATCCGATGAATAAAGCGAATTATTAAAATACAACTTTATGCGACACCCTTGAATAGATAGAATTCCGACCATAAAACAGCCACACATCAATTTAATCATTGATCAGGGTATTTATGATAGGAAAATTCTCACACCACTCCATCGGACAACCTCATCTCCTGTCGCCAAAAAATTATTGCAAATACCTATAAATTTTGAAAGTGTTGTTTTCCAAACAGAGCAATTTCGCCATAAAAACCTTATTTATATGCAAGAATATTCTTATTGCGACGACTACGGTCGCAAAAACGAATTACTTAGTATTTTATGCTGCAAAACGCGGTATTTGCGAACTCATTGATCGTAAATTTGGTTTTCACGAAACAATAGTCCATGATAGCTTAGAATGGTAAACTGACGCCTCATAAGGAAGAAATGGGGGTTATGATTCTGACAGTATTCCCCTGTGATCACCTAGAAAAGTTAGCAACAAAAGCAAGCAGCATAGGATTATTCCATTTCGAATAGCACCCATCAAGACGCATTAAAAGGAGGTAGTGACATGTCTTATCGCACCAATAAAGAAAGGGAAAAGCAGTTAAATAATGTTTTTATTGCCCTACAAACCCTTTGCAAGCGCGACATTCATCACACAGGCGTTCCCCCGCAGGTTCAATGGCCCAAAACACGGGAAATCGCAGAATACTCCGAGACGACAATATACCTTGCTCGTTACTATCTGCTGCGATTAGTTGAAAACAAAAAAGCTTATGTTACCTCTGGCGCTGTCAATAACAGTTTACGCTGGTATATTGCTGAACCCTCGCCATCACCTAAACATCATGAAAAAAGGGAAGCGCAGCCCGTTGCGGCGGAAGGCTAAATACGCCTCCCCCTTCTGACTTGTGTTTGATTTTTTTCTACTGACATTTATCTATCCCGTGTCTGCCACGGTGTTTCACGCAAGGCAGACACGCCGGTTGAAAGGAACTCATGCCATGAAACAACCTCTGTCCATCATGATAATCGATGCTGACCGTTATTTTACCCATGGTCTGGGCTTGGGGCTGCAAACCTATTTTCAGGCCCGTCGGCTGGACATCCGTCTACTTGAGGAAACACAGGTTGGCAGCGATATCGACATCATTTTCCTGGGCGATCTGGTCACTAGCTACCCATGGCATTACCGCTTACATCAGCGGAAAAATCATCCGATGGTATTCTTTATCACCGAGCAGGGGCGCAACAAAAACCAGCTCAAGCCAAGGGTGCATTGCGAACAATGCCATACCAGGGCGCTGTACCGGCACCAGACAATATCCTCATTATATGAGCGGTTGGATAGCGTGCTGTTTCCGCCTTTTGGGTCACCAGCAGCGTCCAGCTACGATTGCACATGTATGTCTCCGTTGACGTCGCGGGAAGAGGAGGTTTTGCGGTGCATACACATGGGAATGAATGGGCAGGATACCGGCAACTATTTGCAAATCAGCAATAAAACTGCCAATGCCCATAAGCAGAACGCCATGCGCAAGCTCAATTTCAGATGCAATCAGGAACTGTATCAGTGGCTACTGCAGGGGGGAGGACGCTATCTGAACGAACGGTCGTCAATCACTCTACCGCGCTTGCCGCTGCCATCAACGTTGCCGGCAGAAACCAACCTCATCTCTTCGGCACAACTAGTGGGACGGCAGAGAAAAGACCGCCCTTATGCTGCCTTATCTGCGCACAAACAGCCAGACACCCTCGGCCAGAGAGAGCCTGTCTCCACGTGAAGTGGCTCTCGGCGGCTATTTATAACAGTGGACTAGCCTGGCTTGCGGTGCTCAGCAGCATGCATCGCAAGGTAGGCATTGAGGTTTTCATCCCCCAGACCCAGAGTACGCAAGATTGCGGCCATAAAGCTGACCGGTGCGGTACCCGGTGCCGTGATAACGCGCCGATCGGCGATGGCATAAGGCACATCCTGATAGTATTGCGCACCGCCATAGTTCAGGCTCAACAGGTTTTCTGCCGAATTGGAAGTATGGCGGACCGCATCAAGCACACCCGCCTGCGCTAAAACGCGAGTACCATCGCAAATCCCCGCGACGATGGCGTTACTTTG
This sequence comes from Serratia sp. J2, assembly GCF_046269175.1. Classification (NCBI taxonomy): domain Bacteria; kingdom Pseudomonadati; phylum Pseudomonadota; class Gammaproteobacteria; order Enterobacterales; family Yersiniaceae; genus Serratia; species Serratia sp. J2. The sequence goes on along the minus strand of NZ_JBKABN010000002.1, from coordinate 77,295 downwards.
ATAAGCCGCAGCAACCAAGGCGGTAATATCCGGCGCCTGTGCGGTTTGCCAGATAGTGCCCCCGCAGACAATCAGCAGATCGACTTCATCAGGCTGAATGGCTTCTATTGCCAGATGGGGGGAAACCAGCATGCCACCTGAAGAGGTGACCTGGGCTGCGCCAGGGGTGGCAAAACGGCAGTCAAAACCGTAGTACCCACGCCCCGTCGAGTTGATCAAAGCGGTTTCCCAATCGGAAAAGTTTTCAGTCAGGAGGGTAATAGCACGTATCATCAGAGTGTCCTTGTCAGAAATAGGGGCAATTTTCAGGATTTTCCTACCCGCAAAAACCAAGTGTAGCCTGCACTGTTGACAGTTTCTGTCAGTAGCCAACAGAGACCCCTCCCGCAAAGATAACCCGCATTCAATCAGCCAACGACACCGGCGCCACGGTCAGCAGCAGGTTGGCAAAGCGCCGCATCTCACCGCTGGCGATAACCAATAATGTCTCCGGTGATTTTGCCGCATGATAGAAGGCCTCGCGGTTGAGATAATCGATGGGGCAACCGTCAGGCAGCAGTTGCTGATATTCGGCAGCGATGGTGTTGGTGAAACCTTGCGGCCAAGCCATCATCGAGGCATGTTCCACATTAATATGCTTGAGCACCTTTGCTAATATCACGCTGCTGGCGATCATTCCGGGGGCAAGATTCAGATAGACAATGGTGGCCTCTTTCGACGAGTTGGTGACGAACGAATAGTTACCATCGGCGATGAGGATCTGGGTCTTATGCCCGCACAGCGCCAGTGCACCCAACAGTTGCGGATGAATAATGTCGGCTTTGATCATAGTATTTTCCAGTAGGGAAGACAGGTGGGCGCAGCATGCAGCGCCCCTACGTAGTGAATCGGTTGCGGTTTATCAGCGGCTGGGTTGACTCACATACGGTAAATACCGCCGTTAATATCGATGGTGGCGCCAGAGACGAAGCCGTCATATTCCGAGGCGAGGAATTTAATCACCCGAGCGACGTCCTCCGGGCTCCCCGCGCGGCCAAGGGGAATACCGTGGATGGTTTCATCGGCAGATTCCTTGCTGGTATGCAGGTTATGGAAGCGAGTGCCAAGAATAAGCCCCGGCGCTACGGCGTTGACCCTGATGCCATGTTCACCCAGTTCCGCCGCCAGGGAGCGGGTCCAGGTTAATACCGCCCCTTTGGCAGTGGAGTACACCAGTGAACCAGAATGCCCGCCGGAACGGCCAGCCAGTGAGGCCAAATTGACGATGCTGGCTCCGTCCTTGGCGCTTTTTAAGTAAGGTAGCGCGCTTTGCGTGACGTTCAACATGGTCGTCATATTGACATCTATCACCGTCTGCCAGAATTGACGGTCGATCTCACCGAGCCATTTACGGGCGATAATGCCACCCACGTTATTGATCAGTATGTCTATCCCCCCCAGAAACTCAGCGGCGGCAGCGACGCATCGCTGCGTATCTTCGGTATCGGTTAAATTTGCATAACCATAGGCGGCGCGTTGACCGCGTGAATGGGCTAATTCAGCCAGTTCCTTTGGCCCCTCTTCGCCGCTGAAGTAGTGGATGCAGATGTCACACCCGGCGTTAATCAACTGCTCTGCGGTAGCTTTGCCAATCCCCTGCTCGGCCCCGGTAATAAACACTTTCTTACCCGTTAGATTTCCCATTTTATTGCCTCTTGATTATTTGTAGATAAAACCAGTTATGAGCGAATAACGCCTTCACGCTGTTTGGCGCAGTAAAAAATGCAGATCAATCCGGTAACCAATAAACACAGCGACAGGAAAACCAGCCCCGGAGTATTGCTGTTACTGACATCCTTTAATAACCCGACCACATAAGGGGCGACAACCCCCCCGATATTGCCGATACAGCTCACCACTGCCAGTCCGGCCGCTGCCGCCGCCCCGGTAGAAATATTGGCTGGCATGGAAAGGAATGAAGGAACCGAGGTATAGATACCTATGGCAGCCACGCTCAGGAACATCAGCGCGACAAACACGTTATAGTTAAAGAACACCACGGCACCTATCAGGCCAAAGGCAGCAACAATCATGCTGATGCCGGCAAACACACCAATTTTTTTGCTTTTACTGGCCCATAGGCTCCACGGATAAACCAGCAAGGCGGCCAACCCGTAGGGAATAAAGGCAATCAGGCTTACGCGGAAAATATCATCGCCAGAGATAGCCGTAATGATGGAGGGCAGCCACATCCCAAAACCGTAGATCCCGCACACCATGCCAAAATTCAACATGGCGTATAACAGATACTTTTTATTTTTTATGCCCTGCACAAAATCAGACAGCTTGACCTTGGAACCCGATTTACTGCGGGTGGTGTTGTCCATTAGCCAGGCTTTCTCTTCCACATCGAGATAGCCCACATCCTTCGGTGAGTTCTTGATAAGAAAAGGGATAAACAGGCCAATAATCACCGGTGGAATACCTTCAAGGATAAACAGCCACTGCCAGGGTTCCAGGCCAAACCAGCCATGCTCAACGTTAAGGATCAACCCGGAAATCGGTGAGCCGATAGCGTTCGACAACGGCTGTACGATGATAAACATGCCGAGGATTTTGGTGCGGTACTTCTCCGGGAAAAATACCGTGAAGTAATAGACGACCGAGGGGAAAAACCCCGCCTCACAGACACCCAGCATAAACCGACAGATATACAACTCCATCGGCGTGCGGACAAAACCCATCAATACGGCAAATATCCCCCAGGTGATAAGGATCCTGGCAAACCAGATACGTGGGCCAAACTTGATGGTTCCCGCATTACTGGGAATTTCAAACATAAAATAACCGATAAAGAATATCCCAGAGGCAAAGCCAAAAGCCGTGGCGGTTAACCCCAGGCTATCTTCCAATGCCATTGCCGCATAGGCCATATTATTACGATCTAAAAAAGCCAGAAAGTATAATAAGATCATTAACGGGACAATATTCAGCGTCATTTTTCTAATGGCACTGCGTTCAATTTCCTGAGGCGTTCTTTTTTGCATAATAGAATACTTCCAATGTTGTTAATCGGAATAATAATCTGCTACAGGCATGCCTGATGGATACAGGTATATTCACCTGATAATAAATAATGCTATTTAATCGTTCTCGTTACGCTATTCGCGTTATGGCGTAATGGTTATTACCGACTGGCGGCTGACTAACGTCGGCGGGAATATAAACTCTTCAGGGGCTAATGTAGGATCCCCTACGCGTTGCAATAGGCGCCCCACCATCACCTGGGCCATCTCGGCAAGCGGTGGCATGATGGAGGTCAGCGCGGGCCACACCAACCCCGAGAGCGGAATATTGTCGATACCCACCACCGATATCTCACCAGGCACCGCCACTCCCGCTTCCCGCAGCCCCGCCAACAGGCCGATACCCAGAGCATCGTTGATAGCCACCACGCCATCCGGGCGCGGAGAAAGAGCAAGTACCTGAGCGGCCAGGGTAAAGCCCAGTTCGGCCATCTCGGTATCGCCATACTCTCCGCTGGCTTTGCCTTCTATCACCCGCTGCTGAGCGGGCAGGCGATGATTACGCACCACGGTGAGAAACCCTTCAATCTTATGGCTGCGGCTCATGGTCAGACTGGCCTCGGTGGCAAAGACGATATTGCGACAACCGCGTTCGATCAGATGTTGAGCCGCCAACCGCCCGGCCTCTACGTTGTCCATTGAGACGCTGTCGAATAACCGGGCATCAGCGGTGAAGCTCCCCGCCATCCGGTTATCGTAGTTGACGATCATCATTCCCATTTCGGCAGCCTGTGCAAAATGGGTCTTACGGATATCACTCGCCGCAACGATAATGCCGCGCACCCCATGGGCGAACATATCTTCGATAAAGGTGCGCTCTTCATCTTCTTGCCGATAGGTGTTGCCCAACAACACCCGATAGCGGTGTTCTTTAGCCGCCAGGTCAACCTCGCGAGCCAGGGCAGAAAAGCTGGGGTTGACGATCGAGGGGACCAGCAGACCGATCATCCGGGCATGCCCGGTTTTCAACTGCTGCGCCACTCTGTTGGGCTGATAGTTCAATTCGCGCATCACCTGTTCGATACGCAGCCGGGTTTCCGGGCGCATTTGATTACTACGCCCATTTAACACGTTGGAAACGCTGCTCACGGAAACACCGGCGAGATGTGCAACATCACGAATATTGGCCATGTTTTCGCTCCCCCTCCGGTGCTGACGTTAATCGGTTAACTTATGCACGACACGCCATTAATTAACAGAATAATCAATGCATTAAATATACGACCTGGCATTATCTGTATCGTTTTAGTGAAACGATGCAGATCAATTTATAGCGGAGATATGACTCAATCAAGCGACTTTACCAGCCGCGCCGCGGTTGCGTGATGCTTTTGTGAAAGCTATCAAGCCTAGCGCCATGGCATTACTAAACATGGTTAAAATCCTCGGCTGTTTAGTGAGTGTTTAGTGGTGGGGGTTAAAGGCTGGAACGGGGTTTGGATGGGTACTGCATGCTACGCCCCTACATACATAGTCTGCAAAACGGGGGCGCAAAAAAACAGCCAAAGAGAGCTCCTTCATCCTATGTTCATATGCGACGATTTAATAACAACGTTGGTAGGCGACTCTGGTGAACAACGCCGATGATAGAAATTCCATCAGCGGCACGTTGATAATAGGTCGTATGGCTCATATACGGAAAACTCCATATATCCAACCCTAAACTCTCAACTTCATTAGTGCCCATCCCCGGCATATTAGCCAGATGCTGCATAGTGACACGCATTCCAGCCAAGTATTCCCGTGTTATCAACGAACCAAACTGCCTTAGAGAAAAACCCTTTATTTCGCACAAATCCTCTCGCGCATCGTCAGTCAGTTTGTAGTTAACCATTAAAGATCCTTCATCAACTCGTCAAATACCTGTTCACCCTCATGCAACTGGCCAGCCTCTGCCTGAGCAATGGACTGCGCAAGCTTGGCGCGCAAGCTTTGCAGTTTCAACGCCTCAAACTCGTTGTAATCCTCAACAGACATAACCACTACGGAAGGTTTACCGTTTTTGGTGATGCTGATCGGCTCACGCTGAGCTTTAGTTATCATCTCGCCAAACTGGGTTTTGGCCTGGTTGGCCGTAAAGCTAATCATGGCAATTTCCTCAGTCGTTCAAATAGGCATGAATCGTTCGATTCATACCTATTTTTAGACCAGTTAAGTTCTGCCTACTAGCATAAGCAAATAATATGATTATCCAATTGATATACTTATATAAAATCAACAACTACAGGCTCGTATTCAACAAAAAAACCACCTCACCGCGATAATAAGGCGATGTGGTCAGCCGCCGTTGCCACTCGGCGTTCCAGTCGCCCTGCTGCACCAGACCGATTTTGAAGGGGATTTGTAGCTTAAGTAGCGCGGGGAGATAGCGTTCATACTCCGTGACCGTGCGCCGCCCCTGATAGGTTTGGATCACCAACTCATCGATCGGTAATGCATTCAACTGGCTGACGTTACCGGTCTTTGCCCAATCGAGCAGGCCAGTCACCCCCAAAGCATATTCTTTGGGTAAACGACCGCGCAGTTTGTCGAGAAATTCCGCGTACTTATCCAGTTGATAGGTTGCCGCGTCAAAGTCGATCTGTAGCCCTACCACCCGATTGCCTGCCGCAGCCCAACGAGCAGGCAGACGCACCGCCGAGGCCAATACCTCGTCGGATATGTCCAGGGTTGCGACACGTACGGTGATCCAGACGGCAGGCGCCTGGAGCTTGCTCAACGGCAATCCCAGCTTCAGAAAACGAGCGCCCTGGCGGCCGTTCACGATTTCACCCTGATGGAGATAGAGCAAATCGGCCTGCTGCAACGCAGGCTGCGGCCAAACGCCGGACCAAAGCCAGAATGCGCGGTAATCATGCGCATTTACATACCGGCCAGCTGCGTTATCCGCCGCTGCGGCGGTTGCAGAGATTGGCAACCACAGCAGCAGCAATACGCGCATCACCAATAGTATTTGAGCTTTTGTTCCCACTGGTTACCTTTATACTGGCTCTTCAACAGGTTAAACCAACGTTGGCGAGTTTTTTGTGAGATCTCCTGCCGATCGCAGCTGTTGTAGCCGGAAGGTGAGAAACACATCACTGCCCGGTACAACGCATAGGTTTTATCTTCCGGTTCGGCCTTGGGATCGGCGATCACTTGCTGATAATATTTTAATCTGCCGTGCGCTTTATCTTTACTCAGTTCGACCCCAGCCAGATCATCCAACTGTTCATTGCCCCCCATTTCCGCTTCCGTGCTGATATCGGCAAAGGTGGTACGCAAGAACTCTGCCACGCAGTTCATGGCGTGTGCATCAGTCTTGTTCTTTGCCAATACGGCAACGTTAGCGTCTAAAGAAGCACAGAAATAACCAGGCTCCGTCCGGCTGCCATCCCAATCGAAAACGCTGAGTGCAACATCGCCAAACACCTGCGGGTCAGGCGTCTGTTTGATATTTTTTTTCAGTTGGCTGTCGTCAATAAACCCCTGATAGTCACCCACCATCAAATCCTTAAACAGCAGCGTATGCAGAGCGATGGTCTTTTCTTCGTCATTGGGTGCGCCTACGGCCTGCTGTTGCAGCAACGCTTTATTGGCCAGGCTTTTGAGCACCACGGAGCGATAACGCAGGTTATTGATTGGGCTGTCTGGGGCAAAAATAGCCGCCGTTTTATTTTCCTGCACCAAGGCGGTGGCCAACATCAGCTGCAGATACTGTTGCTGGTAAGGGGCAAGCTTCATGCCAAGCAGATGACGCCAATGGGCTTCGGCAGCCTGCCAATTTTCCTGCATCACCAGGGCATCGCCGTAGAGGACCTGTTGGCTGAACGCGATAAGATCGTTCGCTGCCAGCTGTGCCGCAGGCTGGATCGCTGCGGTGACCGCGGCATAATCCTTTTGCTGATAGAACAGCCAGGCATTATGCATATATTCCCAGAGCGGCAGCTGATTGGCGGCAACAAACATCGGTTTGTACCCCTGCAGCATCTCATCGGTCACTTTCGGCATTGACTGGTTATCGAGATTGTACTTGCGCAACCACTTCATGGTTTGGGTAAAGGTCAACAACGGGGCATCGGCACTGCTGACAAAGGGCGGCTCCGCACTGTCATAAGGAATGTTGCGGCTCAGTAGAATTTGGTCCCCTTCATCAATCATCGCGCCAAGCGTATTGATATCGGTGGCCGCGGTTATCTCGCTTTCATACAACTGTGCCAAACGCGGCCAGTCGGACAGATACCAATTCACCCGGCGCTGTAATCCCTGCACGGAATCCACATATTCGCCTTTGGGATAAGCGGCCAGATAGGCCTGCGCACGTTGCAATGCCAGGGCACCCGCCTCTTTATTAGCCCGCTGCGGATCGAACATGCCGTACTGATCCGTGGCATTTTCAGTGATCTGGTTCAAGGCCACACGGAACAGCATATAAGCGGCGGTTTCGGCTACCCAAGGCTGCTCCGATTCTTTAAGCCTTTGGAACCCGGTATCCGCATCAGCGAACTGCCCCTGATAAAACTGTTCCGCACTGGTGAGGTAATCTCTGAACGCCGCTGCATGGGAACCTGCGGCATAGTTTGCCATCAGCGGTAAAAATTGCTCCGGCTGCGCTTCCCCCCGGTAAATTTTGGCCCGGCGCAACGCCAGTAAGTCGCGTTCAGCCTGATCTAGCTGCTGGTCTGCCAGCAGGGCCTGGAAAAATTGGCTTAATGAGTCTGGATTATTAGAAACCCAACGCCCCTCGTTTTCTGTTGAAACCCCGGTTAATCCCGACGGTTTAATGCCTAAGCTTAACGCCTGTATATTGAGAGGATTATCCTGCAGTACGGCAGTTTGAGCAGGTGCGGTGGCCTGATCGGTTTCAGTGGCGGCTTCACCAGGGAACACGCCAAACGTGTATCCTCTGCTGCGGCTAATATCCTGCGGCAACGACGACAGTGCCACGGGTAATTTACGCATTCCCGCAGCCAGCATCAGCAGATTGACGCGGGTATCATTATCGGCGGCCAGGTAGGGCACACCGCCCATTGCGCAATAATCACTCCAACTGCACCCGGTTTCATCGGAGGAGGCCTGTGCGAACTGGCTGGTACCAGCGATGGTTGAGACCACCGCGGCTACTATGAGTTTTTTCATCGATATCCTTACTTATCTCCAGTGCTCACTCTCATCCCGAGTGAATTTTGCCTGAGATAGTGTCGTAAGCATGGAGAAAAAACAATACGGCGAAAACCAACCGGCAAGGTGACCTATTCCCCTACCACAGGCCACCTTGCCGCAGCCAGTAATATAATTCGCCATTACGCTTGAAGCCGAGCTTGCGCATCGCCGTGAGTTTATGGGTGCTGACGGTCTTGACGTTAAGCGAAAGTTTACTCGCGATCTCGTCAGGTGTTAATTCCTCTGAGATCCCTTGCAAAACGTCGCGCTCGCGCGGGGTCAGATGCAAATGCCGACACGGACTTACCGTATTGTCTGTCAGAGACGACCGACTTGCCTGCTCAAACATCTCCTCAACCAAATGCACCACGGCATCAGGCCGTTCCTTGCGACCTAATAGGGCGAGCTCATGCTGACGTATTATATTCTCAGCGGCCGTATCACGTATGATAATCGTCCCAAGCCGCCGATTTACCGGATTTTCCCGGCGGGAATTGAACCGCGATGACCAGCCAAAGGGGTTGACACAAACCATCAGGTCGATCGCTATCCCAGGCGCAACTGGCACAAAACTCCATGTACAGCCTTTAGCGAGAAAATAGTCCTGCAAAATATGTTGAATGCCCAGAGCAAAATAACGGTTGCTATCCTGAATAGTGATAACAATATGTGGTGTCATTTTAGTTCCTTATGAATCGGCAAGAAAACACGGCGATAATATGGGTTTCGTTTATATGGAAAATCATCCTTGACGCTGTCGCCCTCAAACAAGGGATGCGGATACCTCCGCATGCCCAAAATAGGTTATGCCTATAATGACGTAGCCGATTACTGGTCAGCTAAAGTGGAAGCTGGCAACCGCCTTGAATTTGCCTTTGGTAACAGTGGCAGACGCACCATCACCCTGCAGATAGGCAATGAAGCTCAAGGTATTATGCCTTTTTGCAGCTTTTGGATAGTGGTTGACTCAGTCAGTTTAATAGGACAGTTAGCATCCTCAATGACAAGACCAGCCCCAATTTACCAGGGTCTGCGACAGCACCAACGTTGCCTGTGAAGAAAGGAGTCACTTTACCGACTTCACCATTACGTACACTCTTTAAACGCTTTTGCCGGTGGTTTGGCGTTGCGATAAATCTTAATGATCAGATAATGAACAAGCAAAATAACCTGATTAATACACAAAAATTAGAATTAACCACTAAAAATTATCAATTTTAATATATTTAATGTCATTTTGAGCGAAAAAAAACCGATATGCGAGTAGGTAATACTGTCTTGAATTCAACTAGTTATTATTGCTGAAAAAATAGTTCAAATCAGGGTTGACTACGGTAGCGGGTTACCACTAAATTCCTACGCACAGTCAAACCATTAAGACTATTCTTATCACTGGACGCAGTTCAACACTAACACCAAGGATGCTCGGTTATCGCCATGAAATATATAATAAACCTTAATATTATCTTTGATCCTGACAATAGAATATTGACGGTTAAAAATGACATTCAGCAATCTGTTGAATTATCAAAGCCAGCAACCCGGTTACTCAGTGAGTTGATTAACAACAATAGGGTCAACCTTGCTCGCGATGACCTGCTAAAAAACGTCTGGGCGGACTATGGTTTTTCGCCGTCTAATGCCAGCCTGAATAACCATATTAGTGAGTTACGCAAAGCCTTCACTAATCTCGGCGTGAGTAAAGATATCATTTCCACCGTGCCCCGCGTCGGTTTTAGAATGGATGCGGAAATCCATCCGATACAAAAATCGGTTCAGGGAATAACAGAAGCAGCGCCGAACAACGGGGTTCCTGTCACTGACAAATACAGCACCTTTTCAGAAAACCCAGTGCCTACAATGACCGAGCAAGGAGAGCATCAATCTATCTATTTATCGTTAAAAAAACACAAGATGATAATTTACATACTTGCAGTTTTACTGTTACTGACCACGGTAACTGGCACGACTATGCTGAGACATAGCCAAAAAGAGAGCGTGAACTTCGTGGTGACTCATGAAAAATGTAGCATCTATAACTTAAATGATGACAAGCCAAATAAAGCTTTTACCGCTAAGATCATCAAAGAGATAGCAGCAGAAGGCATAGACTGTTCGCGGGAGGAGCTAGATGTTTTTTATGCAGAGGCACACCCTAATAACGACCGTTTCAGAGTCCGGCTGCTCGCTGCCTGCAGTAAAATTGATGCCGCCAGCTATAAAAATTGTTTAAATTACAAAACAGTAGAGTAAAAACATGAAAAAGATCGTCGTAGCCCTGCTGTTGGTTATTAGCTTATGTTCAACTCTTTTTTATATATATCAGGTACAGTCCCGCAAGCCGTTCCATTGCGATGCTCAATTGTTCGCGCACCTCAGAATCAATGAAGCTGACGAAGTTGAGGTCAACACTCATATCGACGTCATTTTCAGGTCGGCTTATGATGGGATTTTGAAATTTTCCGGCTCAATCAAGAATAAGGGCAATGACTATATCCTGCGAAGGACCGTCTACTTTACCGTCGCCCCATCGGAGCTGGAAAACGTGAACGAAATCGTCTTTACCCGAACAGAGAGCCACCCCACGGATAATACGCCAGCAGACCTTTGGCAGAACCGAGTATTACCGCAAACCCCGGGCATCGGGTTTTACTCAAAGATCAGGGGGTTAGATAAAAATGCCATTATTATCAAAGGGTTTACCAATCCTCTGATCGTCTGTATTCGCCACTAGCGGCACCACGGATAGGTGGCTACCGGCAGTGCTGCCTGAACAGGCGAGCCAGGTAGGCCCCCATCGGCGTGAGCGTCGTATCCTTTCGTTGGATCAGGTAGAAGGTAGCTTGTGGTAAGGCTTCGTCCAATTCCAATGCTACCAGATGGCGGCCCAGGATCGGATCGGAGATCACATCAACCGACAAAATGCTGACAAAGTCACTCTGCGCCACCAGGCTGGTACAGGCCATAAAGGTTTCGCAGGTGACGCTGATCGCCGGTGCCATCCCCATATCACCAAACAGTTCATGTAGCAGGCGGTAGTAGCTGCCATTGGGGGTTGGCATAGTCCAATCGCAATGTTGCAGCTCCTTGAGCGTGCGGGCGTTTTCACACGGGTGCCCCTTGCGTACCACCACCTTGTATTCTCTTTCCATCAGCCGCTCAAAGCTCAACTCATTGTCCATGCTGCTGGGGTAGTAGGTATTAATGGTAAAATCCAATTCCCCCTGGCGTAGCTCCGGGATCATCGAGACCAGTTGCCCCTCCACGATGCGCACCTTCACATTGGGATATTCGCGGTGAAACTGGGTGATCACTTTCGGCATTACCGTGCGGGCAACGCTGCCACCGACGCCGATATTGACAGAGCCACCCGCTAACCCCAACCGCTGCTGAATATCTTCCTGCGCCACCCGCAGTTCTTCGAGGATCAGGCTGGCATGCTGAAAAAAGTTATCACCGCAGTCGGTTAATACCACCCCTTTGCTGCGGCGGACAAACAGCTTGGCGCCGAGCACCTCCTCCAACTCCTGAATCGACTTGGTCAACGCAGGCTGGGAAAGGTTACAGGTACGGCTGGCGGCGCGAATACTGCCCTGGCGGCTGACTTCCACAAAGGCGCGTAACTGGTGCAATTTTATCGAGGCTGGCATAGGCGATTTGCGATAACCGTTGTTTATCAGTAGCAAGATATTGGCATCTTATTTAACCCGATACCATTGTGTACATTCGAAAAAAACAGAATAAATAACCCAATCATCATTTCGCTTATTTAAACGCAGTATCGCGCTCAATAAGCGCCATTCACGGCTTTTTAGTAACTAATTACGCAAATATTCAATTTTAATTTAATTGCCTGACCTCCACTGCTGCCTGAATTTCATTCAAGGCGTGATAACTAATGGAAAACTGCTATGAACACTCCGCTTTCAACGTTGGTGACCGAACTGTATCCGCAACTGCAAGCCTGGCGCCGTGACTTCCACCATCATGCCGAATCCGGCTGGCTTGAATTTCGTACCGCTTCGCTGGTGGCAGAAGAGTTGGATCGATTAGGTTACCAGTTGCAACTCGGCCACGAGGTGATCAACGCCGAAACCCGCATGGGACTCCCCTCTGCACAAATCCTGGCGGCGCAGGAACAGCGAGCCATCGAACAAGGTGCCCTGGCGAAGTGGCTACCCTTCTTTTCCGGCGGGTTTACCGGCATTGTCGCCACGCTGGATACTGGCCGCCCTGGCCCCACCATCGCCTTTCGCGTCGATATGGACGCGCTCGATCTCAACGAACTGCTGCATCCCGACCATCTGCCATTTCGTGAAGGTTTCGCCTCCTGCAATAGCGGCATGATGCACGCCTGCGGGCACGATGGGCATACCACCATCGGCCTGGGGTTGGCGCGGGTATTCAAGAGCCTGGAGCCACAGCTGCATGGCCGCATCAAGCTGATCTTCCAACCGGCCGAGGAAGGTACCCGCGGGGCCAAATCGATGGTGGAAGCCGGCGTGGTCGATGACGTCGATTTCTTTACCGCCGTGCATATCGGCACTGGTGTACCGGCCGGGGAACTGGTGTGCGGCAGCGACAGCTTTATGGCTACCACCAAGCTGGACGTCACTTTCCGTGGCGTGGCCTCCCATGCTGGTGCCAAACCCGAGGATGGCCGCAATGCGCTGCTGGCGGCGGCTCAGGCTTGCGTTGGGCTGTATGCCATTCCTCGTCACAGCGAAGGCAGCTCACGTATAAACGTTGGCGTGTTGCAAGCAGGCACCGGCCGTAACGTCATCGCAGACAGCGCCCTTATGAAGGTAGAGACACGCGGCGCCACCAATGAGATCAACGAGTTTGTTTACCAACAAGCGCTCAACGTCATCCGAGGGGCCGCCATCATGCACGGGGTGGAATACGACATCGCCCTGATGGGCGCAGCACAAAGCAGCCAGCCGACGCAACCTTGGGTGGATTACGTCCATCGCCAGGCACTCAGCATCAGCGAACTTAGTTCAGTCGTTGATCGCCGCGAGCAGGCAGCGGGCTCTGAGGATGCCACCTACATGATGGAACGGGTGAAATCTCACGGTGGGCAAGCAACCTATGTGATTTTCGGTTGCGAACTCAGCGCCGGTCATCACAACGAGAAATTTGATTTTGACGAGCAGGTCCTCACCGTGGCGGTAAAAACGCTGGCCAGCCTGGCACTGAACCTACCGACTTTTGGGAGCGCAGAATGAAACAGCCGGAACTGGTCTCTTTTATTCACCATTACATCAATAGCCATCAGGCCCGTTTCAGTGCCTTAAGCGATGAGATCTGGGATCATCCGGAAACCCGCTTTGCCGAAATCCACTCCGCCGAGCTACTGGCAAACGCCATGGAACAAGAGGGTTTTGAGGTTGAACGCGGCGTCGGTGGTATCGAAACGGCGTTTATTGCCAGCTTCGGTAGCGGCCATCCGGTGATCGCCTTATTGGGTGAATACGATGCGCTGGCCGGCCTGAGCCAGCATGCAGGCTGTGCTACCCCGTCTCCGCTGGTGGAAAACGGCAATGGTCATGGCTGTGGGCATAACCTGCTCGGCACCGCTGCACTGGCCGGGGCCTTTGCGGTTAAAGCCTGGATGGAACAGCAACAGTTAACCGGCACGATACGCTTTTACGGCTGCCCAGGAGAAGAAGGCGGCTCTGGTAAAACCTTTATGGTCCGTGAAGGGCTGTTCGCCGATGTGGATGCCGCTCTCACCTGGCACCCGGAAGGCTTCAGCGGCATGTTCAACACCAGCAGCCTGGCCAATATTCAGGCCGCGTTCCGCTTCAAGGGCGTCGCCGCTCACGCTGCCAACTCGCCACATCTCGGCCGCAGCGCGCTGGATGCCGTGACGCTGATGAACACCGGAGCCAACTTTCTGCGTGAACATATCGTGCAGGAAGCCCGGCTGCATTATGCGGTCACCAATACCGGCGGCAGTTCCCCCAACGTGGTGCAGGCCGATGCCGAAGTGTTGTACCTGGTACGCGCTCCCCAGCTCGATCAGGTGCAGGATATTTACCAGCGCCTGGTCAACGTTGCCAAAGGTGCAGCGCTGATGACCGACACCCAGATGACGGTGCACTTTGAAAAAGCCTTTTCCAACTACGTCCCCAATCGCCGCCTGGAAAAGGCGATGTATCAGTACGTGTGTGATTTCGGCTTGCCGGATTACAACGATGAAGAGCGGCGTTTTGCCACGGAGATCCGCCAAACGCTCAGTAAAGACGACCTGCGTAATGCCAAACTGAACATTTCACGTACTGGCGGGGTGGCCGGGCAGGAATGGGTACGGCAGTTGGGCGATAAGGTGTTGATGGACGAGGTCGCCCCCTACGTGGAGTCACAAGAAATCCTGTACGGCTCTACCGACGTCGGCGACGTCAGTTGGGTCACGCCAACGGCCCAGTGCTTCAGCCCCTGCTTTGCTCTTGGGACGCAGTTGCATACCTGGCAGTTGGTCGCCCAGGGCCGCACCTCAATAGCCCATAAGGGCATGTGCCTGGCAGGTAAAGTGATGGCCGCTACCGCCGTCGCCTTACTGAGCGATAACACCTTGCTGAACGCTTGCCGCGAGGAGTTCCGTCAGCAACGTGCCGAACAGCCATACCAATGCCCCATCCCTGCGGGGGTGAAACCTACGCCTTTGAAGTAAATCCCGGCCGTTCTGGCTCCCGTTCCGAGCCAGATCACCATCGCGATCCCTAAAACTATAAAAATCTGATTACGGACAAGAGGGTAATATCATGAGTGAGATAGCATCATCCGCCAATAAAAGCCCCGGGCGTATTTTTTACTGGGTAGAACGTATCGGTAATAAAATTCCCAATCCCTTCCTGTTATTCGTTTATTTAATCGTGGTGTTAATGCTCGCCACCGCGCTCATTTCCTGGTTGGGCCTGGTGGTGAAAAACCCGGCTACCGGGGAAATGATCCAGGTAAAAAATCTGCTGAGCGTGGAGGGAATACAATGGCTCCTCCCCAATATCATCCACAACTTCAGCGGATTTGCGCCATTGGGCGCGATCCTGGCGCTGGTGATTGGTGCCGGTCTGGCGGAAAAGGTCGGCCTGTTGCAGGCGCTGATGTACAAAATGGCCTCACACGTCAGCGCCGGCTACGCCAGCTATATGGTGCTGTTTATCGCCTTCTTCAGCCATATTTCCTCCGATGCCGCGCTGGTGGTGATGCCGCCGCTGGGGGCGTTGATCTTCCTGGCCGTCGGGCGTAACCCCATTGCCGGGCTACTGGCGGCGATCGCCGGTGTCGGCTCGGGGTTTACCGCCAACCTGCTGATTGTCACCACCGATGTGCTGCTTTCCGGCATCAGTACCGAAGCGGCCAAAGCGGTTGACGGCGCAATCCACGTCAGCGTGATCGATAACTGGTACTTTATGGCCACCTCGGTGATCGTACTGACCATTACCGGCGCGTTGCTAACGGATAAATTTATCGAGCCACGGCTACCAAAATGGCAAGGCACCTCCGATGACAAACTTGAAGCGCTCACCCCATTACAAAACCGTGGTCTGATGATGAGTGGTATCGCCGCGCTGGTGTTTATCGCCGTGATGGCCGCGCTGGTAGTGCCAGAGGGTGCCCCACTGCGCGATCCGCAAACCGGCTCGGTGATCCCTTCCCCCTTTATAAAAGGCATTGTGCCGATCATCATTCTGTTCTTTTTCACCGTCGCCATCACTTACGGCGTCGTCACCAAGAGCATCCGACGCCCGGACGATATCCCCAACCAGCTGGTCGAGCCGATGAAGAACATGGCAGGCTTTATCGTCATGGTGTTCCCGCTGTCGCAGTTTGTAGCGTTCTTCAACTGGAGCAACATGGGCAAGTTTATGGCCATCGGCCTGACGGATCTGCTGGAGGCGGCCGGAATGAGCGGCGCACCGGCGTTCCTCGGCCTGATGTTCCTGTCCGCCTTCCTGTGCATGTTTATTGCCAGCGGCTCCGCCATCTGGTCGATCCTGGCCCCGATCTTCGTGCCGATGTTTATGCTGTTGGGTTTTCATCCGGCCTTCGCTCAGATGATTTTCCGCATCGCCGACTCATCCGTGCTACCGCTGGCACCGATGTCGCCATTCTTGCCGCTATTCCTTGGCTTTCTGCAGCGCTACCTGAAAGACGCCAAACTCGGCACCTATTACGTGCTGATCATGCCCTATCCGTTGGTATTCTTCACCGTCTGGACCCTGCTGCTGGTGGTGTGGTACCTACTGGGGCTGCCTATCGGGCCTGGGGTCTACCCGAAAATGGGGTAAACCAATGCCGAAAAAATTGTGCTCAATAACCCGTCTTTTGGCGTAAGCTGAACCGATTATCCCCGCCGGATGCTTGCTAGCCGGTGGGGACACTTATTTCAATGCGCTAAGGACCTGCTATGAGTCGTGAAATCAACAAAGATACGCAGCTGTGTATGTCACTGGCCGGTCGGCCTGGCAATTTCGGCACCCGTTTCCACAACTATCTGTATCAGGAACTGGATCTGAACTTCATCTATAAGGCGTTCACCACCAAAGATATTCAGGCAGCGGTCGGCGGCGTGCGCGCTTTGGGTATTCGCGGCTGTGCGGTTTCCATGCCGTTCAAGGAGAGCTGTATTCCGTTCCTTGATGAGCTGGATGCGTCGGCCACGGCGATTGAGTCGGTCAATACCATCGTCAACGACGACGGCTTCCTGCGGGCCTATAACACCGATTATATCGCCATCGCCAAACTGCTGGCGAAATACCAGATCCCCCCGACCACCTCGTTTGCTCTGCGTGGCAGCGGCGGTATGGCCAAGGCGGTGACCGCCGCCCTGCGCGATGCCGGGTTCAAGAACGGCCATATCATTGCGCGCAACCCACAGGCGGGCCAGGCGCTGGCAGCGCAATATGGTTATCAGTGGCAGCCAGAAGTGGGCGACTTGCAGGCTGAGATGGTGATTAACGTCACGCCGATCGGCATGGCGGGCGGTAGCGAAGCCGAGCAGTTGGCCTTTGAACCGGCCACTATCAAGGCTGCGAAAATCGCCTTCGACGTTGTTGCACTGCCAGCAGAAACCCCGCTGATCCGCTATGCACGGGAACAGGGTTTGCAGGTGGTGACCGGTGCCGAAGTGATCGCTCTACAGGCTTTGGAGCAGTTTGTGTTGTACACCGGCGTGCGTCCCACCGATGAGCAAATCACCCGTGCTGCGGCACATGCTCGTGGCTAAATAGCCCGAGAAAATATCAACCGGCTCACCACGTAGGGGCGCTGCAGGCTGGCCCGTTGAAATAATCAATGGGTTAAGTCGATTGAGGTTGTCAGCAGTATCATGGGAATTAGGGGAGAAGGGGGCAGATTTCGCGGGGATAAACAGGTAATAGCGCCCTCTTCCTCGAGTTAGGCAACCCGAAGAAGAGGAAATGGCTGAGTTTCAGATTACTTGGCCACGCCTTCCATTCCCACCAGCCCCACTTTCAGGTAGCCGGCTTTGCGTAGCGTATCCATCACGCTCATCAGCGTTTCATAATCTACGGTCTTGTCCGCCTGGAAGAAGATGGTGGTTTCTTTATTCGCCTGCGTGCGTTGATCCAGCACCGCCGTCAGTTGTTCCGCCGTCACCGGCTCATCACCCACGTACAGCTGCTTGTCTGCCTTCACCGACAGGAACACCGGTTTTTCCGGACGCGGCTGCGGTTTAGCGGAAGAGGCGGGCAGATCGACACGAATATCTACCGTTGCCAGCGGCGCAGCCACCATAAAGATGATCAACAGCACCAGCATGACGTCGATAAACGGCGTCACGTTGATTTCATGCAGTTCGCCGCTGTCGTCCAGATCTTCATTTAAGCGCATCGCCATAACTCACCCCACCCGCAGTTGGTGCGCATGCTGCGAACGTTTGGCATCGGCCGAAGCCGCCAGATCCAGATCGCGGCCCAACAGCAGCAGCACCTGCGCCGCCACATCGCCCACCTGAGCACGGTGGCCGCCAATAACGCGAGCGAAGATGTTGTAGATCACTACCGCAGGGATAGCTGCAACCAGACCGAGCGCGGTGGCCAGCAAGGCTTCCGCAATCCCCGGGGCAACCACTGCCAGGTTGGTGGTTTGCGAATGGGCAATGCCGATAAAGCTGTTCATGATGCCCCATACGGTGCCGAACAGGCCGACAAACGGTGAAATGGCGCCGATGGTGGCCAGGAAGCCATTGCCACGCCCCAGCTGACGCCCGTAGGCCGCTACGCGACGTTCCAGACGGAAACCGGTACGCTCTTTAATGCCGTTGTTGTCGTTAGAAGCCGCCGACAGCTCCAGTTCGTTCTGCGCATCTTGCAGCAACACCGCACTGATGCTCTCTTGCGAGAAGCTTTGCGCCAGTTCGGAGGCATCGTCCAGCGAACGCACGTCGGCCAGCGCCAACTGCTCACGGCGCAGACGGCGCTTGGAACGAAACAGCTCACTGCCTTTGGCAAACAGAATGGTCCAGGTGACGATAGACGCCAGCACCAGGCCAATCATCACGATTTTCACTACGATATCGGCGTGCTGATACATGCCCCAGACGGAAAGGTCCATACCACGCGTTTCAGGCGGTTGGATGGTCGGTTCAGGATTAACCGGGGTGATATTTTCCGGGGTACCCGCCACTGGGGTTACCGCTGTTGGTGTGGCCGGTGTCGTTGCCGCGGCAACGCTTTCAGCGACTGCTGGTGCAGTGGCCGGAGCCGCCTGAGCGTTGCCCGCCAACCCCACCACCAATACCAGTGAGGCGATCACACTGCGCCCCAATGCGCCCCATTGCCCACGGCCTGCGCCCTGAGCACTTAGATTTGTCATTTTGCCAGCCGTTTTCACGCTGTGCCTCCACCCATTTCAACATTTAAGGAAGAATTCAGCGTGCGATCATATCAAACCAATCAGGGATTGATAGTAGTTATCATTATTATTTGAAGAATTACGCATCGACGAGCAAAAAATGATACACCCCCAGTCACTATCAGGGTTTGCGCGTCGTTTGGCATAACATTGCCTACCCATAATGCTAACAAAATCATCACTCGAACTGCGGCTTTTTACCCCAACAGGCCATAAATGGTGTCAATAATTCACGCCATCACTGCGGGAAAATGCCTATTGGATGACCAGACGAACGCAGTAGGCAAAGTATCTACGTAGAGTCGCCGGTTGATGAGGAGTGGCTAGAATAAAATCACACAGTAAGGCACGAGGTTTTACGGCGTTTTACTTGGCCATCCCAACGGTCGCCTGTACTTTTTCCGAGTTTTACGGCCTTTGCCACATTTTCTATGCTCTGTTTAATGTCCGCTTAAGCTAATAGCGGTACACTATATTGTGCTCTTGGGCCTCACCGCCGTGTGTGGCCTAAATTTACCGGTGAGCATGGCTATAACAGCACGGTAGCCTATAGAAAGTCAGCCCAGGCACCTCAGGATAAAAAATGGATGTATTAAGAGAGATTGTTCACGCACTGTGGACGCAAGACTTTACTGCACTTGCCGATCCCAGCGTGATTTGGGTGGTTTATGCCGTCCTTTTTACCACCTTGTTTTTGGAAAACGGTTTGTTGCCCGCTTCCTTCCTGCCCGGAGATAGCTTACTGCTGTTGGCCGGAGCCTTGATTGCCAAAGGCGTGATGAACTTTATCCCCACGCTGATTATTCTGACGGTCGCCGCCAGCCTTGGCTGTTGGCTCAGCTATCTGCAAGGACGATGGCTTGGCCATACCTCGGTGGTGAAAGGCTGGTTGCTACAGCTACCGGCGCAATACCACCAGCGCGCACACATGCTGTTTAACCGCCACGGCCTGGTCGCTCTGCTGATTGGCCGTTTTTTGGCGTTTGTACGCACCCTGTTGCCTACCATGGCCGGTATTTCGGGCCTCAATAGCGCCCGTTTTCAAATCTTTAACTGGCTCAGCGGCTTGCTGTGGGTAGGTTCGGTAGTCACATTGGGCTATGCCTTTAGCCAAATCCCGCTGGTTAAACGCCATGAAGATCAGGTGATGGCCGGGCTGATGATCCTGCCGATGGTGCTGTTGGTCGTTGGACTGCTGGGCGTGATGCTGGTCGTTTGGCGTAAAAAACGCGCCTCCTGAGTCAGGTGGCGCGACTATAGCGCCATCCTCGCAGGCAGGTGGCTGACCAGCGCATCCACCGCCAGCCGCACTTTCAAGGGTAAATGCGGCGTGAGCAGCCAGACAGCATGCACTTCAAAGTCTTTCCCCGGTACCTCCCCCAATACCTGCTGTAATCGGCCTTCCAGCAAGGCATCACGGATTAGCCAGCATGGCAGCCAGGCAATGCCAAACCCCGCCACCGACGCGTCGGCAATCGCCTGAAGATCGTCCATCAACAAGCGAGGTTTTGGCATCACTTCTCGCGTTGTTCCATCTGCCTGCGGGATCAACCAGCTACGTATCATTGAGGCGTAGCGATAAGCGATGGCATCGTGCTGTTGTAACTCCTCAACGCTAGCCGGGGTACCACAACGAGCCAGATACTCCGGCGAGGCGCATAGGGTCATGCGGTTATCCCCTAACCTTCTAGCCACCAGCCCGGCACTGTCCGGCAAAGGGCCATTACGCACCGCCAGATCGAATCCTTCCTCAGCCAAATCCACCACCCTATCGCTAAATGACAGATCGAGTTCCAATCCAGGATGCTCACGCGACAATGCGGTAAGCACCGGCGCGATACACAGGCGGCCAATCAGCACCGGCATCGAGACCCGCAACCGGCCACTGACCTGCCGCTTACCACTTTCCAACAGGTTCTCTGCGACGCGGATCTCCTCCAACGCCCGTAAACAACGCTCATAGAACAGCGCGCCATCGTCAGTCAGGTTCAGGCTGCGGGTGGTGCGGTGAAACAGGCGCACACCCAACCGTTGCTCCAGCCGGGCAATAGTTTTGCCCACCGCCGAACGGGAGAGATGCAACCTGTTGGCCGCCAGCGCAAAACTGCCCGCCTCCACCACGCTGACCAATACCGAAATGCCGCTTAATCGGTCGTTCATTCTTTGTAGCCTTTAAGAAAAAAATGACAAAGTGGCAATACTGTCGAAATGGTAGAGGTCGAACATGTTCGGTCTGAGCTAATCCATTGATTATTTAGACAGACGTAGCATACAGTGCCCCTATACCACGAATCTGTGGGTTGCGGCTATTTATCCATGCTTGAATAGTTGACTGCAAATAAAATCCACAAAAACCCGAATCTTTGGTGATAGATGCCGACTAGAGGGCCAGACGGCCCAGAAAATCCCCTGCTCCTTAGTATAACCATCAAGCAACGTTTCCAGTTCACCTCTAGCCAACACGTCTTTAACCAGAAAATCAGGCATGTAAGCAATGCCATGCCCGTCAATGGTCGCCATAAGCATTGCCTCCATATTATTCAACGTCAGGGAAGAATTTAGGCGCAACCGGGTTATTTCCGGGTCTGCCGTTAATGTCCAGTCCATGATTTTACCTGTCGTAACAAAACGGTAACGAAGGCAATCGTGCAACTCCAGATCGGGTAACTTCTCAGGTCGCCCTTTACGTTGCAGATAACCAGGGGCGGCACAAAGAACAAAACGGAAAGGCCCAAGCCTACGCGACATCAGCCGCGAGTCCACAAGGTCGCCGCTTCGTATCACCACATCAAACCCATCATCGATGAGATCAACGAGTTGATCGTTGAAATCCAACTCTAACTCAACTTCTGGGTAGGCTTTGCGGAAGTCAGGCATCATTGGTAACAGAAAGCGGTACCCGATAGTGGGCAGACTGACCCGCAAGCGACCTCGGGGAGCTTGAACAGAGTGCGACAGCATGGCCTCAGCGTCCTGTAAGTCATCAAGGATTTTCCGGCATCGTTCGTAGAACATTTCCCCTTCAACAGTGAGGTTAACCTTGCGGGTACTACGCTGAAACAAGCGAACGTTCATAGACGCTTCAAGCCTCGCAACATTCTTTCCTACCGCCGTCGCGGAAATGCCTATGGCACGTGCGGCAGAGACAAAGCTCAGCGATTCTGCGGTTTTCACGAACGAGAGGATGCTGGTGAGACTCTCCATATGATTATGACCTTTTTGTTCATTATAAGCGGAGTTTTAACCCATTTATTAAACATTGCGACCTCTATAGATTTAGTTTCCCAGATTGCTACAAAAATGAGGGATTACGCAATGGGTAATAATTCCGATCACTCCCTACAAAAAGGTCGTTACTACGTTCTCGGTGCTATTTGCCTAGCCGCCTTGGTATTACCGCTGAGTTTCACCGGGGGTGCCGTCGCCACCCCAACCATCAGCAAGGTTTTCAACGCCAGCCCATCTGCCCAAGCCTGGGTAACCAACGCGTTCATGCTGAGTTTCGGTAGCCTACTCATGGCCGCCGGCACGCTTTCGGACATTTATGGCCGCAAACGCATATTCACCCAGGGCCTTCTGCTATTCGTCATCGTCAGCTTACTTCTGGCCAATGCCACCAGCATTGTCTGGCTGGATATATTGCGGGCGGTTCAGGGGATAGCAGCCGCTGCGGCACTCGCTAGCGGTTCGGCCGCTCTGGCACAAGAATTCGAAGGGCATGACAGAACCCGAGCCTTTAGTCTGCTGGGAACGACCTTCGGCCTCGGCCTGGCATTTGGTCCAATGATTACTGGTGCGCTGATTGAACAATTCGGCTGGCGTTCGATCTTCATTACCACCGCAATACTCGCTGCAACGGCACTAATCGCCGCCGTTTCACAGATGCACGAAAGCAAGAATCCGCAGGCTCAAAAGCTGGATCTTCCAGGTTTGGCGAGTTTTTCAGCGATGCTCGTACTTTTCACCACCGGGATCATCCTCGCCCCGCAAGCTGGATGGGATTCATCGTTGATCGTGAGCTTACTTATCAGCGCGCTGACTTGCTTGATTGCTTTCGTGGTTATCGAGCTACGCTCAAAAGAGCCGATGCTCGAACTCAGCCTGCTCAGGCACACACGTTTCATCGGTGTCCAGTTACTTCCGTTAGGAACCTGCTATTGCTACATCGTTCTGATAGTGCTGCTGCCATTCAGGCTGATCGGCGTTGAAGGGATTTCCCCCATACAAAGTGGCTTGGTCATGCTGGCACTTTCGACACCGATGCTGGTGGTGCCGTTACTGGCTGCCTGGTTAACCCGTTGGATCTCTGCGGGCTCCCTCTCTGGCTTCGGTTTTCTGCTGGCGGCCACAGGGCTGTATATCCTCAGTCGAGTCCCTATCGGCGATCACCTGCAGTTGATTTTTGCCATGCTGATCATCGGTATCGGAGCTGGTTTTCCTTGGGGACTAATGGATGGGCTAGCGGTAAACGTTGTCCCCAAAGAACAAGCAGGTATGGCCGCTGGAATTTTTAACACCACGCGTGTCGCTGGTGAAGGTATAGCACTTGCAATCTCCATTGCCATGCTCACTACCCTGGTCAACAGCAGCCTCCTTAGGCTGCAACCGCAGAATGATAATAGCGAGCTGGTCCAACGCCTAATCATGGGGGATATGAGCCTCTCGCAAAATCTAGACCATGCGCAGGTACTGACCGCATACCAGGAGGGCTTTAGCACCCTAATGTTGATACTCTCGCTTTTTACTATTATTTCATCTTGCGCTGCGTTCTTCTTGCTGAGCCGGAAGGCGCGACTATAGCGCCATCCTCGCGGGCAGGTGGCTGACCAGCGCATCCACCGCCAGCCGCACTTTCAAGGGTAAATGCGGCGTGAGCGGCCAGACGGCATGCACTTCAAAGTCTTTCCCCGGTACCTCCCCCAATACCTGCTGTAATCGACCTTCCAGCAAGGCATCACGGATTAGCCAGCATGGCAGCCAGGCAATGCCAAACCCCGCCACCGACGCGTCGGCAATCGCCTGAAGATCGTCCATCAGCAAGCGAGGTTTTGGCATCACTTCTCGCGTTGTTCCATCTGCCTGCGGGATCAACCAGCTACGTATCATTGAGGCGTAGCGATAAGCGATGGCATCGTGCTGTTGTAACTCCTCAACGCTAGCCGGGGTACCACAACGAGCCAGATACTCCGGCGAGGCGCATAGGGTCATGCGGTTATCCCCTAACCTTCTAGCCACCAGCCCGGCACTGTCCGGCAAAGGGCCATTACGCACCGCCAGATCGAATCCTTCCTCAGCCAAATCCACCACCCTATCGCTAAATGACAGATCGAGTTCCAATCCAGGATGCTCACGCGACAATGCGGTAAGCACCGGCGCGATACACAGGCGGCCAATCAGCACCGGCATCGAGACCCGCAACCGGCCACTGACCTGCCGCTTACCGCTTTCCAACAGGTTCTCTGCGACGCGGATCTCCTCCAACGCCCGTAAACAACGCTCATAGAACAGCGCGCCATCGTCAGTCAGGTTTAGGCTGCGGGTGGTGCGGTGAAACAGGCGCACACCCAACCGTTGCTCCAGCCGGGCAATAGTTTTGCCCACCGCCGAACGGGAGAGATGCAACCTGTTGGCCGCCAGCGCAAAACTGCCCGCCTCCACCACGCTGACCAATACCGAAATGCCGCTTAATCGGTCACTCATCACTTGTAGCCTTTTAGGAAACAATCTTGTGAAATTTTATCGCCACTGGTGATTTTAAATCAACGCTATTATCTGTGAATATCTTCAACCCACCAGGAGCACCTCATGACCGAAACCATGCAACGTTGGACGATGAACGCCGTAGGGCGTGAACATCTGCAATTAACCGAGAGCGCCATTCCACAGCCCGGCCCACATCAGGTGCGGGTGAAAGTGAACGCCGTGGCGCTGAATTACCGCGATAAAATGGTGATAGAAGGCACCATGCCGTTGGATCTGCCGCTGCCGTTTACCCCAGCCTCGGATATGGCTGGCGTGGTAGACGCGGTGGGAAGCGGCAGCACGCGTTTTCGCCCTGGCGATCGGGTGATCTCTACCTTTAGCCCGGACTGGATAGAGGGTAAGCCTGATGGTGATGCGCGCATTCCACCTTATCGTACGGCAGGCGGTACCTATCAAGGGATGCTGGCCGAATACGTGGTGGTCGATGAAAACTGGCTGAGCGCAGCTCCCGGCACGCTAGACGATGCCGAAGCCAGTACCTTACCCTGCGCTGGGCTGACGGCCTGGTTTGCCTTGGTAGAACGCGGTCATTTGCGTGCCGGGGAATCGGTATTGGTACAAGGCACCGGTGGCGTTGCCTTGTTCGCGCTACAGATTGCCAAAGCCCACGGAGCACAGGTCTTTGTCACCTCCGGCAGCGAAGAGAAGCTGCTACGTGCCAAGGCGTTAGGGGCCGATCACGGCATTCACCGCCTGCGAGAGGATTGGGTGGAGTCGATCTATCAACTGACGCAGGATCGCGGTATCGATCATATTGTCGAAACCGTTGGTGGCAGCAATCTGGTCAATTCACTACGCGCCGTGGCGATACATGGCCGTATCTCGGTCATTGGCGTGCTGGAGGGTTTTGATATTGCCATTCCAGCTAGCCTATTGCTGCTGAAATCGCCGCAGATCCAGGGCATCGGTGTAGGCCACCGCCGCGCATTGGAAGATTTGGTACGCGCCGTCGACGCCAACGGCATCAAGCCTGTCATCGACCAGCGTTACCGTTTCGATCAGCTACCCGCGGCGCTCGATCACCTCGATCGCGGCCCGTTCGGCAAAATCGTACTGACGCGTTAACCTTGCATGATGGCGCTATTGTCCCGCAGCCGGGCGATCTCATCGCTCGGCGTAATGCCAAACAGCCGCTTAAACTCGCGGCTGAACTGCGAAGCACTCTCGTAGCCCACGCGGATCGCTGCCGTGCTGGCCTTAAGGCCGTCATGCAGCATCAGCAAACGCGCCTTGTGCAGACGATACGACTTCACATACTGCAGCGGCGAGGTATTGGTCACCGCCTTGAAGTTATGGTGAAACGCCGACACGCTCATGTTCACTTCGTACGCCAACTGTTCAACGTTGATGTTCTCGGCATACTGATTCTCAATCCGCCGCAACGCCTTGGCGATCTGGCTGAAATGGGTATGCCGGTTAACCAGTTCCTGCAACGAAGCACCGCAACTGCCACGCAGCACGTAATAAAGCAGCTCACGCACGATCTGTGGCCCCAGCACCCGAGCATCCAGCGGTTTCTCCATCACGTCCAACAGACGCTCGGTGGCGCACAGCATTTCATCGCTAAGCACTGAGAGATTAACGCCGCTGCTTTCCCCCCTAGGCTGCATCAGATAATCGTCATCACCGATATCGATCAGCAGATCCTGTAGCATCTGGGTGTCGATATTGACCGCCAGCCCCACCAGCGGCTGTTCCGGGCTGGCAAAGGTTTCACACTCAAACGGCAGCGATACCGTCATCAGCAGGTAATTGCGCGGATCGTACTGAAACACCTTGCTGCCACAGTAGCCCACCTTGTGGCCCTGAAAGATGATGACGATGCCAGGTTCATACATCACCGGCTGACGCGGGTAATACTCATCGCTATACAACACCTTCACCATAGGTACGGGCGTTGGGCTATAGCCTTTGGCGGCGGCAAAGCGCATCGCCTGGCGCGCCATACGGCTACGTAATTCAACGTTCTCCATCAGCAAGCCCCTCTAATCGCCTGAATAATTCGACACGGATAATAACCATAAAGATGCATTTTCTACAGTGTAGTGTAGAAATAGGCAAGACACCGACAGGAATGTGCATTGTGCGATCGGGCCAGGTTACCGACAATAGACTCCAGCTATTTTGCGCCGCTGGCGCTTCCCTGACACGAAAAGAGAATACGATAATGCAAAACTTCATCCTCCACACCCCAACCAAAATCCTGTTCGGTAAAGGCCAGATTGCCGAATTAGGCAAACAAATCCCGGCAGACGCCCGCATCCTGATCACCTACGGCGGTGGCAGCGTGAAGAACAACGGCGTACTGGATCAGGTCTATGCTGCGCTGGCTGGCCGTAACGTGCAGGAGTTCTCCGGTATCGAGCCTAACCCGACCTATGAAACCCTAATGAAAGCGGTAGAAATCGTGCGGGCAGAAAAGATCGACTTCCTGCTGGCAGTCGGCGGTGGCTCGGTGGTTGATGGCACCAAATTCATCGCGGCGGCGGCCGACTACCAGGCCGATCGCGATCCGTGGCATATCCTGAAAACCGTGGGCAGCGAGATCGTCAGCGCAGTACCGATGGGTTGCGTGCTGACCTTGCCAGCGACAGGCTCCGAGTCCAACAGCGGCGCGGTGATCACCCGTAAAAGCAGCGGTGACAAACAGCACTTCTTCTCACCGCTGGTGCAGCCTCTGTTCGCCGTGCTCGATCCGGTGGTGACCTATTCACTGCCACCGCGCCAAATCGCCAACGGCGTAGTGGACGCCTTTGTCCACACCATTGAGCAATACCTGACTTACCCGGTCGATGCCAAGGTGCAGGATCGCTTTGCCGAAGGCCTGCTGTTAACGTTGATCGAAGATGGCCCACGTGCGCTGGCCGAACCGGAAAACTATGCGGTGCGTGCCAACGTGATGTGGAGTGCCACCATGGCGCTGAACGGCCTGATCGGTGCCGGTGTGCCACAAGACTGGGCAACGCATATGCTCGGCCATGAACTGACCGCCATGCACGGTCTGGATCATGCGCAAACCCTGGCCGTCGTCCTGCCTGCCTTGCTGGTAGAGAAAAAAGCCCAGAAACGCGAAAAACTACTGCAGTACGCCGATCGCGTCTGGGGCCTGCGTGAGGGTTCCGAAGAAAGCCGTATCGACGGTGCAATCGCCGCCACCCGTGCCTTCTTTGAGCAAATGGGCGTGCCAACCCGCCTGTCTGATTATCAACTCGACGGTAGCTCTATCCCTGCGCTGCTCGACAAATTGCATCAGCACGGTATGACCGCGCTGGGCGAGCATGGGGATATTACACTGGAAGTCAGCCAACGCATTTATCAAGCGGCACGCTAATTGCCAGCACACGATTTCATCGCAACATCACAGTTTCCTGCTAGGCTTTAGTTTCTACTTACCGTGCCCGACCGATCATCGGGCACGGTTGTGCGCCTTATCCGCGCTTTCGATCGCATCGCATAACATCGTCTCGTTAACCCATGGGAGAATTTTATGGCGAATCAATCCAGCTCCGTATCTGACAATAGCATTCGTGCCTGGGCCGCGCCCGGCGAGGGACAGCCGCTTGAACCTTTTACCTTCGACGCCGGTGCATTAGGCGACGATGAGATTGAAGTTGCTATTGATTACTGTGGCGTCTGCCACTCCGATCTCTCCATGCTGAACAATGAATGGGGCATGACCCACTACCCGTTCGTACCCGGCCATGAGGTGGTGGGTAAAGTCACCAAGTTGGGTGCCCATGCGCAGAACAAAGGGCTGAAGATTGGCCAGGTGGTGGGCGTTGGCTGGAATCGCGGCAGCTGTATGCACTGTCACCCCTGTATGTCTGGGGATCAGCATCTGTGCAACGAGGTACAACCTACCATTATTGGTCGCCACGGCGGTTTTGCCGATCGCATCCGCAGCCACTGGGCCTGGGCGATCCCACTGCCGGAAGGCGTTGACGTGACCAGTGCCGGGCCGCTGTTCTGCGGTGGGATCACGGTGTTCAACCCACTATTGCAATACGATGTCCGCCCGACACAGCGCGTTGGCGTGGTCGGTATTGGCGGCCTGGGTCACATGGCGATCCGCTTTATGCACGCCTGGGGCTGTGAAGTCACCGCCTTCACCTCATCCAACAGCAAACGCGACGAAGCACTTTCGTTGGGAGCTCACCGCGTAGTGGCAAGCAATGACAGCGCCGCATTACAGGCCATTGCCAATCAACTCGACTTTATTCTGGTCACCGCCAGCGCCTCTTTAGATTGGGACGCCTTTATCGGTACCTTGGCCCCGAAAGGCCGCCTGCACTTCGTTGGGGCGATCCCCGACCCGGTACCCGTTCAGGTGTTCTCGTTTATCAGCAAACAGGCTGAACTTTCCGCTTCGCCTACCGGCGCCCCTTCACGCCTGGCTGACATGCTGGCCTTCTGCGCCCGCCATGGCATAGAGCCGCAGGTAGAACATTTTCCATTGAGCAAGGTCAACGATGCCATCGCGCATCTGGAGGCGGGCAAGGCCCGTTACCGTATCGTACTGGATATGCACGCTTGAGGTCGCAAACTCGGCAAGCACTGAGGTGGCGAACTAAAATTCATGTAAGCAGGCCTTGGCCTGAAAGCAGTCATAAGGAGATAACGCATGCAACCCATCATCAAACTCCACGATGGTAATCTGATGCCGCAATTGGGTCTCGGCGTATGGCAAGCCAGCATTGAAGAAACCACGCAGGCCGTCACCAAGGCGCTGGAAGTCGGCTATCGCTCCATCGATACCGCCGCGATTTACAAAAATGAGGAAGGGGTAGGTGCCGCGCTGCAAGCTACCTCGATCCCACGTGAAGAGCTATTTATCACCACCAAGCTGTGGAACGACGATCAGGGCAATCCGCAGGCAGCACTGGAAACCAGCCTGAAAAAGCTGAAGCTGGATTACGTCGATCTCTATCTGATCCACTGGCCGAAACCGGCACAGGATCAGTATGTCGAAGCCTGGCGCGGCTTGATCAAACTGCGTGAGCAAGGGCTGGTGAAAAGCATCGGCGTCTGTAACTTCCACACACCACATCTGCAACGCCTGCTGGATGAAACCAGCGTCGCGCCGGTGATCAACCAGATCGAACTGCACCCGCTGCTGCAACAGCGCCAGCTGCGCGCCTGGAATGCCACCCACCATATCGCCACCGAATCCTGGAGCCCGTTGGCGCAAGGGGGTGAAGGCGTCTTTGATCAACCCCTGATCAAGAAGCTGGCGGAGAAGTACAACAAGACGCCTGCACAGATCGTCGTGCGCTGGCATCTGGACAGCGGCCTGATCGTGATCCCGAAATCGGTTACGCCAGCACGCATTCGCGAAAACTTTGAGGTGTTTGATTTCAAACTGGATAAGGACGAACTGGGCGAAATCACCAAGCTGGATATCGGCAACCGCCTGGGACCGGATCCTGATTCTCTGTAAACATGGCGGGGCCGCACTGTCGGCCCCGTTGCTATATTGTTGGTAGCCTCTCGCGTTAATTGACTCTTAACCCAAGATCTTATCGGTCGCTGACGCTATGATATGGCGCAGCAATCCGATCACAGCAGCTTGGAGTTTCATGACTTTCTCTTTCTCATCTTTGCCGCGCCTGACCATGGTGTTAATGCTATTGGTGCTGGCAGGCTGTTCCAGCAAGCACCAGCGCACCAGCCACAATCCTCACGCCTATGACGATGAAATCGAAGACGCGGCCGACGAATACAAAATCGATCGCAAGCTGATCGCCGCCATTATTCAGGTAGAGTCCGGCTTTAACCCTAAAGCTGTCAGCCCTTCCAACGCCATCGGCCTGATGCAGCTTAAGGCGAACACCGCCGGTTGTGATGCCTACCGTTTTAAAGGCAAACGCGGCTGCCCGGATGATGACGACCTGTTGGATCCAGAAACCAATATCGATCTGGGGGCGGCCTATATCGGGGCGCTGCAACAGCAGCAACTGAAATGGATTGACGATCCGGTGACCCGCCGCTATGCCACTGAGGTGGCTTATGCCAACGGCGCGGGAGCCTTGCTACGTACCTTCTCCAGCGATCGCCAAAAAGCCATCAGAATGATCAACAGCCTGTCACCGGAAGCCTTTCACTGGCATGTGCGCCAGTATCATCCGTCTCCGCAGGCACCGCGCTATATGCTGAAGGTCGAGGCGGCGTATAACAGTTTGTAGCCTGGCAATAGCTAGCTCCATAGAGTCTTCCCTGAAAGGGATAACAAAATAATATCCTCACCAAGGGATAATGTATGGAATACCCCCTCTAGGGGATAAAAGAAAGGGAGCCACTTGGGCTCCCTGCTCTATCAGGCCTTACCGTTGCGGATAGGCTTGCGCGGTGGCTTGTTGGACGGTGTGCGCTGGCGGGTAATGTCCGTGTGCTTGGTCAACGCAGGGCGGGTATGCCGCTGTAAGCGCTTGGCCTCGCGCTGTTCGTCGATGCTTGGTGCTGGCACCAGGCATTCGCGACGGCCACCAATCAGGTGCTTCATCCCCATCTCTTCCAACGCCGTACGGATCAGCGGCCAGTTAAGCGGATCGTGATAGCGCAACAATGCCTTATGCAGGCGGCGCTGGCGATCGCCCTTCGGAATAAACACGTCTTCACTCTTATATCCCACCTTACCCAACGGGTTCTTGCCGCTGTAATACATGGTGGTGGAGTTCGCCATTGGCGACGGGTAGAAGTTCTGTACCTGATCGAGACGGAAACGGTTTTTCTTCAGCCACAGCGCCAGATTCACCATGTCCTCATCGCGGGTGCCCGGATGCGAGGAGATGAAATAAGGGATCAGATACTGCTCTTTACCTGCCTGTTTGGAATACTGATCGAACAGCTGCTTGAAACGATCGTAGCTCCCCATCCCCGGCTTCATCATCTTGGACAATGGCCCGGTTTCGGTATGCTCCGGCGCGATCTTCAGATAGCCGCCCACGTGATGGGTCGCCAGTTCCTTGATATAGCGCGGATCTTCAACCGCCAGATCGTAACGCACCCCGGAGGCGATCAGGATCTTCTTGATCCCTTCCAGCTCACGGGCGCGGCGGTAAAGTTTGATGGTCGGCTCATGGTTGGTATCCATATAGGTACAGATTTCCGGATACACACAGGAAGCACGGCGGCAGGTTTGCTCGGCACGCGGGTTGGTGCAGCGCAACATATACATGTTGGCCGTTGGGCCACCCAGATCGGAGATCACCCCGGTAAAGCCCGGCACCTTGTCGCGGATCTCTTCGATTTCACGCACGATCGAGTCTTCCGAACGGCTCTGGATAATGCGCCCTTCATGCTCGGTGATTGAACAGAACGAACAGCCACCGTAGCAACCACGCATAATGTTCACCGAGAAGCGGATCATATCGTAGGCCGGGATGCGCTCTTCGCCATAGGATGGGTGTGGCACACGCTGATACGGCAGGGCAAACACGCTGTCCATTTCCGGGGTGGTGAGCGGGATCGCCGGTGGGTTGATCCACACGTAGCGGTCGCCATGTTTTTGCATTAACGCACGGGCGCAGCCAGGGTTGGTTTCATGATGCAGGATGCGCGAAGTGTGGGCATACAGCACCTTGTCCGCCTTCACCTTCTCGAAGGAAGGCAACAGCACGTAGGTTTTTTCCCACGGCTTGGGCTTGGCGGCACGTACGGTGACCGGCTTGGCCTCTGGCTCTGGCGTGCTGCCGTCGGCACAGGGCAAATCTTCACCGTAAGGATTAGGAATTGGCTCGATACGGCCCGGCTTGTCCAGGCGAGTGGAATCCACCCCGCTCCAGCCCGGCATGGCCCCTTTACGCATCACTGCGGTGTTACGGATATCGTGGATATCCTGAATTTTTTCACCCGCCGCCAGGCGATGCGCCAACTCCACCAGCGGACGTTCGCCGTTGCCATAGATCAGCATATCAGCCTTGGAGTCCACCAGGACCGAGCGGCGCACGGTATCCGACCAGTAATCATAATGGGCAATACGGCGCAGACTGGCTTCGATACCGCCCAGGATGACGGGCACATCTTTATAGGCTTCTCTACAGCGTTGGCTATAAACCAGCGTGGCGCGATCCGGGCGTTTGCCGCCCACGTTACCGGCGGTATAGGCATCGTCATGACGCAGCTTACGATCGGCGGTATAGCGGTTGATCATCGAGTCCATATTGCCAGCGGTCACACCGAAGAACAGGTTCGGTTTACCCAAACGCATAAAGTCTTCTTTGTTGCTCCAGTCCGGCTGGGCAATGATCCCCACACGGAAGCCCTGAGCCTCCAGCATGCGGCCCACAATCGCCATGCCAAAGCTTGGGTGATCGACGTAAGCGTCCCCGCTGATCACAATCACATCACAGCTATCCCAGCCTAATTGGTCCATCTCCTCACGCGACATCGGTAAAAACGGCGCGGGGCCAAAACATTCGGCCCAATAAGGCTCGTAGGAGAACAATTCACGTTCGGGTTGGATCAGGCTGGTAGTGCTCATTCGGGTGCTCTTGTGCAGGTTAATTTATCGCCGGGCGGCGATTATACGCACTCGCCGCCAAAAGAGCATGGTTATTTCTCAGATAACTCAGCTTTTGACCTCAAACTCGTACACATCGCTGCGGCACAGCGTTTCGCTGAACTCCAGCACTTCGCCCTGGGCGTTGCGGCTGGTCTGGACAATGCGTAACAGCGGTGTGCCGCTTTGCACATTGAGCAAGCTGGCGTTTTCGTCACTGCTGGCAACCGCCTTCAATAAAAAATGCCTGCCCTCTGGCACAATACCTCGCGACTTCCATAGGGCATACAGCGAGTGTTCCAGCTCTTCGGGATCGGGCAGAAAACGGGTCGGGATATAGGTGGTTTCCAACGACACCGGATTGCCATCCATCAACCGCAGGCGACGTAGCTTGACCACGATACTGTCGCTTGCCAACTCCAGCGCCTTGGCTACCTCGCTGGGTGCCTTTATGCAGGAACGCAACAGCCATTGGTTACTGACGCTGCTGCCACTGCGCAAAACCTGCGCGGTAAAGCCGTTATCCTGATTGAGGGAATAGCCGATGTGCATAGCCACTCGAGTACCAATGCCCTGTTGGCGTGAGACCAGCGCTTTTTCTTCCAGCAACCTCATCGCCTTACTGACGGTAACGCGTGACAGATCCAATGCTTCAGCCAGCATGCGTTCCGGCGGTAAAAAATCGCCAACGCCCAAGACACGCTGTTTAATGGCAATTTCGAGGGAGTTCGCCAACTGGATGTAACGTGGTGCCGCCGCTGCCTGTGAAAACTGCTGACGCAGCCAGGCAATAAAATCATTCATCGGACCCACCTCTGATTTGTTCGCATTCCTCAACCGCCTCGTTTTTACCATATTTGTCACATTCAAGGTAATTACATCATGCGCGCTTGCATTGGACTTAGATTGGAATCACATTTTTCAACTATTGGACTTTAATTGGATCTATTTTACGACTAACATTAGCGACACTGATGTTTTGCATCGGTTAGCACCAACACCAGGGAACACCCATATAAATGAAAAATATAAAAAATCCTCACCACGCCATACTCGGGGCGCTCTATGGGCAAGCCGTAGGCGATGCGATGGGGATGCCGTCAGAACTGTGGCCAAGGCAGCAGGTTGGTGATTATTTTGGTTGGATCACCAGCTTCCTGCCTGGCCCGGCAGAAAATATCGCAGCAAACGGCTTTATCGCCGGGGAATACACGGATGACACCCAGCAGGCAGTGGCCTTGATGGATGCGCTGTTGGCCGCAGAGGGCCGGGTCGAGCCGGAACGTATAGCTCACCACATCATGCTGTGGGCAGAACGGATCGGAGCCTTTGAGAAAAATATCCTCGGCCCCAGCTCCAAAGCCGCGCTGTTGGCGTTCCGCGCCGGTACGCCGGTAGCAGAGATCGCCGCTAACGGCGTGACCAATGGAGCGGCCATGCGTGTAGCTCCGTTAGGTTGCCTGCTGCCAAGCGGCGATTTGCCAGCCTTTATCACAGCGGTAAGGCTGTCTTGCAGCCCGACCCACAAATCGGATATCGCCGTAGCTGGCGCTTTTGCCATTGCCTGGGCCGTTAGCCGGGCTGTCGAAGGTGCGGATTGGGCCACCATCAAGCAAGAACTGCCCGCACGGGTAGAGCAGGTGCAACAGCAACATATCACCACCTTCAGCCCTTCGCTCAGCCGCCGTCTGGTTTGGGCGCTGGAGTTCACCGCTAACCTGGGCCATCTGCCGGATAGCGAAGCATTGGCGGAGCTTTACCATACCGTCGGTGCCGGGATGGACACTATCGAGTCAATCCCGATGGCGTTGGCACTGGTTGAACTGGCAGACACCGATCCGCAACGTTGTGCGATCCTGGCCGCCAATCTGGGTGGAGATACCGATACCATTGGTGCCATGGCAACGGCAATCTGCGGAGCCTTACGCGGCGTAACCGCCTTCCCGGCGGAGTGGATTGCCACGATCAATAGCGCCAATCAAATAGATTTTGAGCCCTACGCGGCCGCTCTCCTTAGGCTGCGAAAACAGGAATAAATCGCACTATGAGTGAAATCAACCGCAGTGAGACATGGAAAGTAGAAAGCACAGGCATCGATCGCGTACCGGATGCTGAGCAGACAGGTAAACCGCTCGAGCTGTTCTGGATATGGTCTGCCGCCAACATCGGCATTCTTGGCGTGGTGTACGGGGCAATTATTGTCGCGTTTGGCCTGTCCTTTATCCAGTCCATCCTGGCCGCATTGGTCGGGGTAGCCAGCTTTGCTTTGGTCGGTTATACCAGCTTCGCCGGCAAACGTGGCCGTACCTCTACTTTGACCTTATCGCGGGTGATTTTTGGCCTGAAGGGCAACATTGCCCCCACCACCTTCAGTTGGATCAACCTGATGGGTTGGGAAGCGGTGAACGTCATCACCGGCACACTCACCCTGGCGGCGCTGTTCCAGGCCATAGGCCTGGGTGAAAGCCACTCCCTTACCGCTTTCAGCCTGTTGCTGTTTGGTGGCTTGACCATCGTAGTCAGCCTGCTGGGCCAGAACACGGTAGTCTGGATGCAGAGCTGGTTCAGCCGGATATTCGGCACCATGACGCTGATTGTGGTGCTGTATATCGTCTTTACCACCGAATGGGGCAAAGTGCTGTCACTGCCTTCCGGCAGTTGGTTGACCGGCTTCCTGCCTGCCGTTTCGGTGATCGCAGCAGGTACCGGTATCAGCTGGGCCATTGCCGGGGCCGATTACAGCCGTTATCAAAGCCCAGAATCTTCAGATAAAAGCATCTTTGCCGCCGTAGTGGGCGGTGCCTGTCTGCCCCTGATCCTGCTGATGTTCACCGGCATTCTGCTTTCGGTACAACTGCCGGATCTGGCCAGCGCCGCCAACCCGATTGCGTTAATCGGCTCGGTACTGCCAAAGTGGATGGCCATCCCTTATCTGTTGGCCGCGACCGCCGGTATCGTCACTATTGCCGTGCTCAGCCTCTACTCCGCCAGTCTTAACCTGCTAACGCTAGGCGTGAAGGTGAAACAATCGCTGGCCGTCTCCATTGACGCCGTGGTGATCCTTGGCATCGCCATCTATGTGCTGTTTATTTCTGGCGACTTTATGGGGCCATTTATCTCTTTCCTGGTGTTCTGTGGGGTATTCCTTGCCGCCTGGGAAGCCATTTTCATTCTCGATTATGCTAAAGTGCGCCGTCATCATGGTTACGACGGTAATGCCCTGTACGGTCTGAACGGCCAGAACCGGGGCGTGCGTAAGGTCCCACTATTCTGCTGGTTCCTCGGCGCCTTGTGCGGACTCTTGGTGACCAAAACCGGCTTTATCGATGGCCCATTGGCTAAAGGCCTGTTCGCTGATTCCAGCCTGGGGCTGTTCGTTTCCTTCCTGGTCAGCCTGGTTGCCTATGGCCTCTATCTGGCAAGTAACAAAGGACAGCAATGAGTGAATTTGTCGCAGTAAAACCCATTCTGGTGGTAGGCGGTGCCGTAGGTGACGTAGTTCTCACGCTGCCAAAGCTGCCAGCCAGCGGTGAAGATATCGAAGCGCAGCCACAAGAGCGGCAGATTGGCGGTTGCGCCTTCAACGTAGCACGGGCGCTACGCCGCCTGGATGTCCCCGTGATTAACGGTATGCCGGTTGGTAGCGGAGACTGGGGAGCGGCCATCGAAGCCGCCATGCAGGAACTGGATCTGCCGGTGCTGCTACGCCACGGCCAACTGGATAATGGTTGGTGCCTGGCGTTGGTGGAACCCAACGGTGAACGTACTTTTGTTACCGTGACCGGTTGTGAAGCCCATTGGAATAAGGCGCAACTGGCCACCCTGCCGCTAACGCCAGAAACGGTGGTCTATGCCAACGGCTATGAACTGGTGGGAGAACCCGGTGAAGCACTGAGAGACTGGCTTACCCGCCTGCCGTTCGATCAGTGGCGGCTGCTGGATCCCGGCCCGCGCGTCGATCAACTAGGTGAAGAGTTTTTCGCCATGCTTAGCGATAGCCACACCTTGCTCACCCTCAACCGCGACGAAGTCGCGATCTTGTGTGGGGAAGGCGACGCCGTCAGCGCCGCACAACGTTATGCCACAGCGCATAACATTACCCTGATCTGCCGGTTGGATCGTGACGGTGCCTGGGTCTGTGATGGCCGCAATGAACCGCAGCATGTGCCCGTTTACCCGGTTGACGTCGTTGATACCATCGGCGCGGGGGATGCCCACTGCGCGGGTTTGCTAGCCGGACTTTCCGCTGGCCTGCCGTTGGTACAAGCGGTCGATCTTGCCAACCGCGTGGCCGCCTGCGTGGTCGCCAGCCGTGGTGCCGCCGGAGCTCCAGACTGGCAACAACTGCAACAGCGTTTCCCTGCCTGATATCTCAGGGGCTGAACTCAGCCCCTGTGTTTTACCTTAATGCGCCTTCTGCAGTTCGCCGCTCATCGCTTCCGGCCGATGTTGGTAGTTGAAAGACAGGGCAAAAATCACCCCCAGCACCAGCGTATAGGCGGCAAACACCAGCCAGATACTCTGCCAATCTTTCACCCCGTTATGGGTGAAGAAGTCCACAACCTCGCCGCTGGCGATGGCTCCAACGTAAGCCCCTGCACCGTTGACCATGGTCATAAACAGCCCCTGAGCGCTGGCACGGATGCGGTGGTCGGTTTCTTTCTCCACAAAGATGGCGCCGGAAATATTGAAGAAATCAAACGCGCAGCCGTAAACGATCATTGAAAGCAATAGCAATAGGAAGCCGAACCCGGCAGGCGTACCGTAGGCCAGGAACAGGAAACGTAACGTCCAGGCCGCCATGCTGATCAGCATCACCTGCTTGATGCCATATCTCCGCAGGAAGAACGGGATGGTGAGGATGAAAAACACCTCAGAGATTTGCGACAGGGAGAGCAGCACCGAAGGATAGCGCACGCTGAGGCTGTCCTGATACAGCGGGTTAAGCGAGAAATCGTGCAGGAACGGATTGCCGAAGGTATTGGTGATTTGCAGCGCCGCTCCCAGCAACATGGCAAACAGGAAGAACACCGCCATGCGTTTTTGCTTGAACAGCACGAATGCATCCAGCCCCAACATGCTGACCCAGCTTTGCGAGCGTTTCACCTTGTTGGTCGGGCAATTTGGCAACGTCAGGGAGTAGATTGCCAATAGCAGCGACACCGCGGAAGCCAGATACAACTGCATATTGCTCAGTTCAATGCGGCTAAAGCTGATTAGCCACATCGCCAGAATAAAGCCCACGGTGCCATAAACCCGCACCGGCGGGAAATCCTTGACCGTATCAAAACCGTGCTTTTCCAGGCAGAAGTAAGAGATAGCGTTGGAAAGCGCCATGGTGGGCATATAGACCATCGCGTTGAACAGCATGACCCAGAACATCACCATCGGCTGATCGACCTGTGCGGCGTAGTACAACGCCACCGCCCCCAGCAGATGACACAGGCCATACAGACGGTTGGCCTTGATCCAGCGATCGGCAATGATCCCGGCCAGGCTTGGCATGATCAGCGCGGCGATCCCCTTCGAACTGTACACCATACCAACCTGCGCCCCGCTGAAGTGCAGGGTGTTGATCATGTAGGAACCCAACGTCACCAACCAGGTGCCCCAGATAAAGAACTGGAGAAAAATCATCACCTTCAATCGTGTTTTTATTGCCATTACCATCACCTTATTGTTGTGATTTACGCGGCAAGGTAGGGGCTTGCCGCGGGGTAGTCAGATGGAAATAAGGATTACAGCGTTTTGAAGAACTCACGGATCAGGCGCATAAAGTCGTCTGCCGCCAGCGCGGCACAGCTCAGCGTCTGCTCATGGGAAAGCGGCGTATCGGATAACCCTTCGGCATAGTTGGTCATCGCTGAAACCACCAACACTTTCAGGCCGCAGTGCCGGGCCGAAAGCACTTCTGGCACGATCGACATCCCCACCACGTCACAACCCAGCGTCTGCATCATGCGGATCTCGGCCGGGGTTTCAAAGTTCGGGCCGGTGTAGGCGGCAAACACCCCTTCTGCCAGTGGGATACCGGCTTTGGCCGCTACCGCCGCCAGCTGCGCACGCAGGTCTCGATCGTAGGCGTTAGCCAGGCTGAAGAAGCGTGGACCAAAACGCTCGTCGTTAGCACCCACCAGCGGGGATTCCGGCATAAAGTTGATGTGGTCGGTCAGCGCCACCAGGCTACCCGGGGCGACCGATTTACGCAGTGAACCAGCAGCATTGGTCGCCAGCAGGAATTCACAACCCAGCAGTTTGAAGGTGCGCACGGCGGTGGTCATCACCTGCATGCCACGGCCCTCATAGAAATGTCCGCGCCCTTTCATGCACAACACTGGCACACCTTCCAACCAGCCCGCCACCAGTTGCCCTGCATGGCCCACTACGCCGCTCACCGGGAAACCCGGAAGTTCGGTATAGTCGATGGTCACGGCGTCAGTCATTACGTCTGCCAGTGCCCCCAGCCCCGATCCCAAAATCAATGCAGCGCGAGGTTGAAAGCCGGGTAGTCTGGTCCGCAGCACGTCGGCACAAGAAAAAGCATCATCTTGATTAAACATAGTATTCTCTTCTGTAGGGGGATGAATTAGGCTGTGTCCCTTAATTGACCATGGTGCCGTCGCAGCCCCAAAAGCCCGTAATCAAGGCGGAGGGTGCAGGGCCTAGTGGGCTAAGTTCAAGCCCGACAACGCTGAGTACGGGCTTTTGGGGCGCGACCCTTAGGGCTGGGGCCATTTGGACGCGTATCTGCGTTTCTCCCCGCTTATTTGGGCCCACCAAACTTCACGGCTCGTGCCTTGCAACGCGTCCAAATGACCTCCAGCGGCGCTCATGTGCAATTAAGGGACACAGCCTGATCCCCATAGTAGAGAGCGACAGCGGGTGGCGACCAATACATTGTTGCCCGCTGATTTATTCTGTTTACCTATAAATACCCTGCATCGGGAGGCCCGAAAAACCATGAAAAAGCCACTACCCGACCCTAGCCGGATCAACTTTCGCCTGCTGCACTATTTCCGCGTGGTGGCGGAGGAGATGAACTTTACCCAGGCCGCACAGCGGCTGAACATGTCCCAACCACCGCTCAGCAAACATATCAAAGAGCTGGAAAGCCAGCTGGGGGTGGAACTGTTCAAACGCACCACCCGCTCCATGGCGCTGACGCAGGCTGGCCGCACGCTGTTCCATAACGTCGAAACGTTGCTCGATCAGGCGGGCAATGCGCTCAATCAGGTGCAGCAACTGGGCCGTGGCGAGGCCGGCCATATGGTGATTGGCATGGTAGGCACCTCTGTCTGGGGCGGTTTGATCCCGGCACTAAAACGCTTTACCGGGCAGGAAGAGAAGGTCACCTGGACGTTGAATGAACAAACTCCCAGCCAGCAGATCGTCTCATTGCAGAAGCGGCATATCGATATCGGGGTCTGGCGTGAGGCAAAACAACA
The DNA here is from genome assembly GCF_046269175.1 of Serratia sp. J2. NCBI lineage: Bacteria > Pseudomonadati > Pseudomonadota > Gammaproteobacteria > Enterobacterales > Yersiniaceae > Serratia > Serratia sp. J2. The sequence goes on along the minus strand of NZ_JBKABN010000002.1, from coordinate 36,502 downwards.
GGCGCTGCCGGGGCTGGCCTGTCAATTATTGGCGCGGGAGAAGATCTCGGTGGTGCTGCCAACGGGGCATCCACTGGCAACCGGGGAAGAAATCCAACTGCAAGCCCTGGAGCATGACAAATTTATCGTGCTGCCGCCCAACGAGGCCAGCCTGGGGCTGTATCTGCACAACCTGTGTCTGCAACATGGCTTTGCGCCGGACATCGTCCATCAGGTTAATGAACCGCAAACCCTGATGGCGCTGGTGGCGGAAGGCTTTGGTATTACGTTACTGCCGGACAGCTACGGGCGCATACCCTGGCCGGGCGTACGCTTCTGCCCGTTGCAGGCGGCCCCTTCGGCGGATCTGTATGCGATCTACCACGCCGAAAGTGCCACACCGGTGGTGAAGGCGTTCCTGAAAATGCTGCGAACGCCCGGGGCTGTTTAAGCGGAAGCCTGAACCACAAACTGGCCGGTCGAACCGCGATCGGCCATTTCCAACGTCTGGCTGTAGAACAGGAACGGGAAGTGCTCCGAGGAAACCTGGTTGAAGTACACCAGCAGCTCCACGTCGCCGTCGACCCAGACGGTATCCTTCCAGCCGCGATCTTCCGCCATCGGCTGCGCGCCATTGACGCGCTTAATCAGGAACTGTACGCCCTGAATGTGGAACGCCTGCGGCGTATCGGCATGAATGGTCCAACGCTCCCAGGTGCCCTGCATCGTTTGTACGTCGATGCGGTTCATATCCCAGATAGCCCCGTTGATCCCGGCCATCTTGTCGCCCAGACGGAATTCACGTGAGCGGCTGACGTTACCATCCAGCAGTTGATCTGCCAGCAGGCGCATCGGCAGATTGTCGGTGACCAGCGGCAACAGGCCTGTCGGTTTCAACGTCAGTACCTGGGTGGAAACCAGCATGCTGGAAGGTTCAAACAGGCCACGCAGACGATCCATGATCCCTGCCGCTTCACCGGCGGTGAGAGTCACTTCGGCCCCCTGCGACATGTCGATCAGCACTTCGCGGCGCTCACCTGGAGCCAGAGAAAGTTGCTGTACCGCGACCGGTGCAGGCAGGAATCCCTGATCGCTGGCAATCACGTTGATCGGCCGCCCATCGCTAAGCTGCAACGAATAGCGCCGTGAGTTTGAGGCATTCAACAGGCGCAGGCGAACCCAGCCACGTGAGACTTCGATAAACGGGTTCTGCACGCCGTTGACCAACAGCGTATCGCCAACAAAGCCCCCCTGCGCCGGAGGATCGTATTCCGGCGTACCGAAGTTATCCAGGCGCTTATCCTGAATGATCAGTGGGAAATCATCGACACCGTAATGGTTCGGCAGCGGCAGGTTTTTACTGATTTCATCCTCGACCAGCCATAGGCCGGCCAGACCGTTGTAAACGTGCGGCGCCATACGGTTCGGCGTATTGGCGTGATACCAGCAGGTGGCCGCAGCCTGACGAATAGGGATAACTGGCGACCAGTCAACGTTGGGCGACATCATGCGCGGCGCACCGCCCATCAGGGTACCTGGCACCTGCAACCCACTGACTGTCATCGATACCGGCTCGGGCAGGCGGTTGCTGTAGATCAGTTTGACGTCGTCACCGTTGTAGACCCGCACCGTCGGCCCCAGATACATACCGTTGACGCCCCAGACGGACGCTTTGCGGTTGTCCATAAAGGCCCAATGGGCACGTTGCAGGGTTAAAAACAGCGGCTGACCACGGCGGGATTCCAGCAGTGGCGGGATCGGTAACGGAGTTGGCATCCCGCTCGCTTCGGCCCTCAGCGGCACGGTTCCCGCGCATAGCGCCAAGCCCGATGCCTGAATAAACTGACGTCGACTGAGTGACATATCTTCTCCATGAAAACAAAGCTGAACCGTGTGCAAAGCCCCGCTAAAGCGGGGCATAAACGGCATGAGGCCGTATGAAAATAGCTAACTGCGTTCTATTATTTTTTGGCGGCGTCTAACTTGGCGACTTCCGCATCCAACTGGTCAATCTTCGCCTTCATCAGCTCGCGACAATGGGCCGCCAGCTCACGCACCTGTTCTTTACTGTAATTACTGGTATCGACAGGTTCCAGCATCTCCACAATCACATGGCCGTTGTTCCAACGGTTCAGCTTGATTTTGTCGGTAGAAGAAACACAGATCGGCACAATCGGCACACCGGCCGCGATCGCCGCGTGGAACGCACCGGTTTTAAACGGCAGTAAACCACGGCCACGGCTACGGGTTCCTTCCGGGAACATCCAGATCGAGATGTCCTGTTTCTTGAAGGCATCCACCACCTGAGCAATGGTGCCATGGGCTTTAGCGCGGTTATCCCGGTCAATCAGCAGGTTACCGGTCAACCAGTAAAGCTGGCCGAAAAACGGGATCCACACCAGGCTTTTTTTGCCCACGGTCACGGTGCGTGGCTGTACCGCATTAGAAACCGTCACCATGTCGTAGTTGTTCTGATGGTTGGCAATGTAAATACATTTGCCGTTATTGTCCGCGCCAGCAGGCTTGCGGAGTTCAACCTGGATGCCGAACACTGTCGACAAGCGGCCGAATAGATGGCCAAAGGTCGCTACATGGCGGGGGTTACGCGGACTGAATAAACAGTATAACGAACCGAAAAAACTCACCAACAGGCAATAGACCGTGACAATGATCGCACGTAATATCAATAACATAACAACCTCATTAGCACACTGCCAACCCGGCCACTGAGCGGCCGCGAAGATTTCTTTTTGTATGAGGAGCGCAGGCAGAAGAACGCACGGCGCTTCTAAGTTCTCTATTTTCCCGCCAGCCAGCGATCGGCACAATAAATTTATAGCCGGAAAAATTAACTAACTTAAGAAAATAAACCAAGAAAAAAGTCTGATCGATAGTTAAGCGGGCGCAGTATGCTGCGCCCCTACGTTCTGCGAAACCGTTGAGATTTACTCTTCGCTGTCACCCATCGATTCGCGCTCCGGCATATCCACCTCAACCCGATCGATACGCTGCAGGCCACGTGGCAACAACGTGCCCTTACGGCCACGCTCGGCGCGGAATTTCTGCAGATCTTCCGGGCGCAGTTTCAGCTTGCGTTTGCCCACGTGCAGGGTGATCGAGGTCTGCGGCGGCAGTACGAACAGCCAGGCCAGTTTATCTTCCCCGCTGGCGGCCTGCGCCGACGGTATCGAGATAATCTTGTTGCCCTTGCCCTTCGACAGCTGTGGCAGATCGGCGACCGGGAACATCAGCATACGACCTGCGGCGCTGATAGACAGCAGCATATCGTCGCTGCCGTGGATTTCCATCGGCGGCAGTGCCTTGGCGTTGTCCGGCAGCGTAATCATCACCTTACCGGCGCGGTTGCGTGCAACCAGATCGTTGAAGGTACACACGAAGCCGTAGCCAGCATCGGAAGCCATCAGCAGCTTCTGATCGTCCGCAGCCATCAGCACCTGCTCGATGGTGGCACCCGGCGGTGGCGTCAGCTTGCCGGTTAACGGTTCACCCTGGCCACGTGCCGAAGGCAACGTCAGCGGATCGAGCGCATAGCTGCGGCCAGTCGAATCGATGAACACCACCGGCTGGTTAGTCTTGCCGCGCGCGGCGGCAAGGAAGCTATCCCCGGCCTTGTAGCTCAGGCCGCTCGGATCGATATCGTGGCCCTTGGCGCTACGCACCCAGCCCATTTGCGACAGCACAATCGTCACCGGCTCTGAAGGCACAAAATCGTGCTCGCTCATGGCCTTGGCTTCTTCACGTTCGGTCAACGGTGAACGACGATCGTCGCCATAAGCCTGCGCATCGGCCTGGATCTCTTTCTTGATCAGGTTGTTCAACTTGCGCTCGGAAGCCAGCAGCGCCTGCAGATGATCGCGCTCTTTTGCCAACTCATCCTGCTCGCCGCGGATCTTCACTTCTTCCAGCTTGGCCAAATGGCGCAGCTTCAGCTCGAGGATCGCTTCGGCCTGGGTATCGGAGATGCCAAACCGCTGCATCAACACCGGCTTCGGCTCATCTTCGCTGCGAATGATGTGGATCACTTCGTCGATATTGAGAAACGCGACCAGCAAACCTTCCAGGATGTGCAGCCGTTTAAGCACTTTTTCCAGGCGGTAATTCAGGCGGCGGCGCACCGTATCACGGCGGAAGACCAGCCATTCGGAAAGGATCTCCACCAGCCCTTTGACCTGCGGGCGGTTGTCCAGACCGATCATGTTCATGTTGATGCGGTAGCTGCGCTCCAGATCGGTGGTGGCAAACAGGTGGTTCATCACCTGATCCAGATCGATACGGTTCGAGCGCGGCACAATCACCAGACGGGTCGGGTTCTCGTGGTCGGACTCATCGCGCAGATCTTCCACCATCGGCAGCTTTTTGGCGCGCATCTGGCTGGCGATTTGCTCCAGCACTTTGGCACCTGAAACTTGGTGCGGCAAGGCGGTGATCACCGCGCTACCGTCTTCTTTCTTCCAGATGGCACGCATGCGTACCGAGCCACGGCCATTCTGGTAAATTTTGCGGATCTCTTCGCGCGGGGTAATAATTTCCGCTTCCGTCGGGAAGTCCGGCCCCTGCACAAACTCCAGCAAATCGTCGAGCGATGAGCCAGGCTTGTCGATCAGGGCTACCGCCGCGGCGGCAATTTCACGCACGTTATGCGGTGGAATATCCGTTGCCATCCCTACCGCGATACCGGTCGTCCCGTTGAGCAGGATGTTCGGCAGACGTGCAGGCAGCATCTTCGGTTCTTGCATGGTGCCGTCGAAGTTGGGCACCCAGTCCGTGGTGCCCTGGCCCAGCTCGCCCAGCAGCACTTCGGCATATTTCGACAGACGCGATTCGGTATAACGCATCGCGGCGAAAGATTTAGGGTCATCCGGTGCCCCCCAGTTCCCTTGGCCATCTACCAGCGGGTAACGGTAAGAGAAGGGTTGCGCCATCAGCACCATAGCTTCATAACAGGCGCTATCACCATGCGGATGATACTTACCCAATACGTCACCGACGGTACGGGCAGATTTTTTGAATTTGGCGTTATTGCTAAGCCCCAGCTCCGACATGGCATAGATAATGCGGCGCTGTACCGGCTTTAAACCATCGCCGATATACGGCAGCGCCCGATCCATGATGACGTACATGGAATAGTTCAGATAGGCGTTTTCAGTGAATGTGTGCAGCGGTAGACGCTCAACACCGTCATGAGTCAGTTCGCTCATTACTCAGATATCCTCAGACGACAAAGGGTCGATTCTGCCCGCGATAGTAACCCATCTGCGGGGTGGCTGTCACAGATGCTGCGTGGATCGGCCATTGATGCTGGCGATCGCCCCGGTTTATGCGAAGTTTTGCCATCAGTGGCCGCCTTTCTTGACTCACAGTCAACACTGTTGTGCGCTAGATCGCATTTTTCCCTGCTTCAGGAAGGATTACACTCCGTTTCAACGATATGCCTTACGGCCATCACATTCTACATTCTGACAGGAACCCAGCATCCATGAGCAATATCCTGATTATTAACGCCAAGAAGCAATTCGGCCACTCCAACGGTGAGCTGAACCAGACCCTGAGCGACGTAGCGGAAACTTTCCTGCGCGATGCCAAGCACGATGTACAGGTCACCGTAGTCGATGACGGCTATGATATCGACGCCGAAGTGCAGAAATACCTGTGGGCCGATACGGTGATTTACCAGATGCCAGGCTGGTGGATGGGCGAGCCCTGGATCCTGAAAAAATATCTCGACGAAGTGTTCACCGCTGGCCACGGCAGCCTGTATGCCAGCGATGGCCGCACCCGTTCCGATGCCAGCAAAAAATACGGTTCTGGCGGGCTGATCCAAGGCAAGACCTACATGCTGAGCCTGACCTGGAATGCCCCATTGGAAGCCTTTACCGACCCTGACCAATTCTTCCACGGCGTGGGCGTAGACGGCGTTTATCTGCACTTTCACAAGGCCAACCAGTTCCTGGGGATGGAAGCACTGCCGACCTTTATCTGCAACGATGTGATTAAACAGCCGGATATTGCCAACGATATCGCACGTTTGCGCGCACATCTGGGCGAAGTCTTTGCTTAACTGTGATGGGTTTTATCAATCATACCTTTAACCAGTGAGGCCGTAATGATCACCGTAATTGCAGAAATCAGAACCAGACCGGGTCATCGTGAAAGCGTATTAAAAGCGATTGAGAAGCTGTTGCCAGCGGTGTTGGCGGAAGAAGGCTGTGGCGGCTATCAGCCAATGATCGACGCCGACACCCAGGCACCGTGGCAGAAGCGCTCGCCGGATTCGATCTTTATGTTGGAAAAATGGCAGAGCCAGGCGCATCTGGAACAACACCTACAGACGGATCACATGCTCAAGCACCGTGAAACCATCAAGGACAGCGTGCTGGATACGACCATTTACGTACTGGATAACGCCTGACTCACATCTGTGCATCGGTGATATGCGCGCTGACATAGTCTAGAAAACAGGTGATCCGTGCGGCCAACTGGGCATTGCGATAATACACCGCATTGATTGGCTGGCGGACATCCAACGTTTCGGCCGCCAGCAACTGAACCAGACGCCCTTCCCGCTGATCTTCCCGCGTCATAAAATCGGCCAATTGGGCAATCCCTTCCCCCCGTAGCGCCAGTTGCCGCAGCGTTTCGCCGCTAGAGGCTGATAGCGTTGGGATAATGGCAAAGCGCTCCGCCTGCCGATGGCGCAGCGGCCACAGATTGAGCGACTCGGGCTGCGTAAAGCCCAGCAGGCTATGGTGGTTTAGCTCTTCGACACTCTGCGGTGCCCCAAAGCGGGCAATATAGTCCGGGCTGGCAAGGATGCGTAACCGGCTGGCCCCCAGCAAGCGCGCGTGGATGGTGGAGTCTCGCAATGCGCCAATACGAATGGCGATATCGGTGCGCTTCTCCAGCAGATCGATAATCAGATTATCGGTGTTCAGCTCCAGCTCAATCTGTGGGAAACGTTGGCGGAAACCGGCGACCAGCGGCACGATCACATGCTCCATAAAGGGCGCGGCAGCGTTAACCCGCAGCCTGCCCGCCGGGTTCAGACGACGTAGCGCCATCTGCTCCTCGGCATGTTCCACCGAATTGATAATTTCCCGCGCATGGGCCAAAAAGCTCTGCCCCTCTTCGGTCAATTCCAGACGACGTGTGGTGCGGCGCAGTAACGTGGTATCGAGTTTTTTTTCCAGACGGCTCAGCGCCCGGCTGATGCCAGAGGTGGTTTGGCCAAGCTGCTCGGCGGCGGCGGTAATCGAACCGCTGTCGATCACGGAGGTATAAGCCAATAGTTCTTCGAGGGTGATTTTCATGCATTCCGCCCTGGGTTATCGGGCGCAGCACGCAGTGCGCCAGGGATGGCACAATGTCAAAACGTGGGGCCGCGGTTGCGGCCCCACAGGCATCAGACTGAAAGCTCGGCGGTATCGCCCTTGTCTTGCAGCCAGTTGCGGCGGTCTTCCGAGCGCTTCTTCGCCAACAGCATGTCCATAATGGCCATGGTCTGATCGGTATTCTCGTCATCGATGGTCAACTGCACCAGACGGCGAGTGTTGGGATCGAGCGTCGTTTCACGCAGTTGCAGCGGGTTCATCTCACCCAGCCCTTTAAAGCGCTGTACGTTCGGCTTGCCTTTCTTACGCTTCAACTGCTCCAGCACGCCGGCTTTCTCTTCCTCGTCGAGGGCGTAGTAGACTTCTTTGCCCAGGTCGATACGGTATAGCGGTGGCATCGCAACGTGCACATGGCCACCCTTTACCAGCGAACGGAAGTGGCGCACAAACAACGCACACAGCAGCGTGGCGATGTGCAGGCCATCGGAGTCCGCATCCGCCAGGATACAGATTTTGCCGTAGCGCAGTTGGCTGAGATCTTCACTGTCGGGATCGATGCCGATCGCCACCGAGATATCATGGACTTCCTGCGAGGCCAACACTTCGTCTGAGGAAACTTCCCAGGTGTTGAGGATCTTGCCCTTCAGCGGCATGATCGCCTGATATTCGCGATCGCGCGCCTGCTTGGCCGAGCCGCCCGCCGAGTCCCCTTCCACCAGGAACAGTTCGGTCATGCTCAGATCCTGCGAGGTGCAGTCCGCCAATTTGCCCGGTAACGCAGGCCCACTGGTCAGCTTCTTACGCACCACCTTCTTCGCCGCACGCAGGCGACGTTGAGCGCTGGAGATCGCCAGTTCGGCCAGTTGCTCGGCCGCCTGGACGTTCTGATTCAGCCACAGGCTGAAGGCATCTTTCACCACGCCGGAAACAAACGCCGCGCACTGGCGGGAAGAGAGCCGTTCTTTGGTCTGTCCCGCGAATTGCGGATCCTGCATTTTCACCGACAGCACGTAGGCACAGCGATCCCAGATATCTTCCGCAGACAGCTTCACGCCGCGCGGCAGAATATTGCGGAATTCACAGAACTCGCGCATCGCATCCAGCAGCCCTTGGCGCAGGCCGTTTACGTGCGTGCCGCCTTGCATGGTGGGGATCAGGTTGACGTAGCTCTCCGTCAGCAGTTCCCCGCCTTCCGGCAGCCACAGCAATGCCCAGTCCACCGCTTCGGTATCACCGGCAAAATTGCCGACAAACGCCTTTTCCGGCAGGGTGATCAGGCCGTTCACCGCTTCCATCAGGTAGTCGGTCAGGCCGTCCTGGTAGCACCAGCGCTGCTCGGTGTTGTTCAGCTTGTCGATAAAGTAGATTTCAACGCCGGGGCACAGCACCGCTTTGGCTTTCAGCAGGTGCGACAGGCGGGAAACCGAGAAGCGCGGGCTGTCGAAGAACTGCTCGTCAGGCCAGAAGTGAATGCTGGTGCCGGTGTTGCGCTTGCCGCAGCTACCGGTCACCGCCAAATCCTGCACCTTGTCGCCGTTCTCAAAAGCGATGCTATAGACGTTACCGTCGCGCTTGACGTTGACTTCCACCCGTTTGGACAGGGCGTTAACCACCGAAATCCCCACGCCGTGCAGGCCGCCGGAGAACTGGTAGTTCTTGTTGGAGAATTTACCGCCCGCGTGCAGACGACACATGATCAACTCAACCGCCGGTACGCCTTCTTCAGGGTGGATATCCACCGGCATGCCGCGGCCGTCGTCGATCACTTCCAGTGACTGATCGGCGTGCAGGATCACGTCGATACGCTTGGCATGGCCCGCCAACGCTTCATCGACGCTGTTATCTATCACCTCTTGGCCGAGGTGGTTCGGACGCGTCGTGTCGGTATACATACCGGGACGACGGCGCACTGGTTCTAGACCGCTGAGTACTTCAATGGCATCAGCGTTATAGCTGGATTGAGTCATCGTTGATTATTTTTTCGTGGTTGAGGGAAGGTGCCGAAATCGCCCGCTGCCTGTTCAGTATATCTGTGATAGCTGAAGTTGCTGCGGCGTCATAGCCCTAAAAAATCCACAATCTGGGGGAAGTAGTGCTCGAAACCGACGAAAGCGTGGTTTCCGCCCGACTCCACCGTTTGCCGGCAGGCGGTGTAATAAGCCACTGCCTGACCGTAATCGAGAATTTCATCGCCCGTTTGCTGTAGCAACCAGATTAAATCCGGCGACTCCAAGGGATCGACCTGCATCACTTTCAGATCATAAACGTGGCGTGACTCTAACACATATTGCTGCCCGGTGTAGGGGTTCTCGTTGCTCCCCAGATAGTCGATCAACAGCTCATACGGCTTCACCGCAGGGTTTACCACTACCGCTGGCAACGCAAAACACTGCGATAACCAGGTGGCATAATAGCCGCCCAACGAGGAGCCTACGACGCCCATCGTCTGGCCTGCCCGCGCCATCACCATATCTTCCAGCATTTCCGCCGCCTCCGCCGGGTAGGGCGGCAACTGCGGTACCAGCATGTCGATATGGGGATGATTTTCCGCCAGCCAGGCTTTGAAAGCCGTGGCCTTGGCCGAAAGCGGCGAGCTGTTGAAACCGTGCAGGTAAAGTAAGGTTGAAGGCATCAGTAGCCGTCCGAATCCATGTCGGGGCGGAAGTCATCGTTTTCCAGCCGGAATACCTGGGTTTCCACCCGGCCATCTGGCAACAGGTCGAGATAGCGCCAACCTGGGGAAACGTCGTCGATCGTAAAATTGGTGCAGTGCGGCTTGAATTGCACGCAGGTGGACGGCGTGGCCAACAGCCGACGCCCGTGCCAACCCAGATCCAATTCCTGGTGGATATGCCCGCACAGCAAGGTATTCACTTTCGGATAGCGCCACAGCACGGCCGCCAGCGTATGCGGGTTACGCAAACTGTGTTGATCAAGCCAGGTGCAGCCGGAAGGCAACGGATGGTGATGCAGTAACAGCAGCGTGTAGCGCTCTGGATGAGCCTCCAGACAACGTTCCATCCACTCCAGCTGGTATTCACTCAGCTCGCCGTGCGGCACGCCAAACACCTGGCTATCCAGCAATAACACCTGCCAGTTGTCCCCCAGCAGCACCTGCTTGGAAGGTGAGATACCGGCTGCGGCCAGCGCATCTACCATCGCAGGCTGAAAATCGTGGTTCCCCGGCAGCCAGACACAGGGCGCGGGCAAACGGGTGATGCCATCGGCAAAGTGCCGGTATGCCGCCTGGGAATGATCCTGCGCCAGATCGCCGGTTGCCACGATCAGGTCGCACTCACGCTGCTGCGCGATCACCGCATCCAGCACCGCGTGATAGCTGGCATAGGTATTTATGCCAAGCAAGGTCTCATTCTTGCCAGCAAACAGGTGGGTATCAGTTATTTGTAGGATCCTGACCTTGGCCCCACTCGCCACGGGCAGTCTAAACAGGCTTTCCAAATGGTGTCCTTTGTTATCTCCGTCGACCTAACAAGCCGGAACCGCCATTGCTCCATGCGCTAAACAGTAGCGCAACCAATCAGCAAGAAACTGGTTAATTTGATGCTTTTCGTCACGTTGATGCAACTTTTTGTTCGGATAATCATAACGCGCTTTAAACCGATAGATCTGCTGACTGGAACACACTTCCGCAACCATCGCGTCGTGGTACAGCCGCACCGTCATCGCAGGCAGGCTCCAGTAGCTGACCGCAGGCGCAGTCTGCTCGATCTGCACTAGCGTAGTGTAACGGGTAGATTCAACAATAGTCAGACGATAGTGGGCGCCATTCACCTGATAAGTGACGGTTTCATCGACTTCGTCGTTACGCGGCATCAAACGCCGCAATTGCGCGAAGTTGGTTTCACACAATCTCATCATTTCGGGGAAGTCAGGGGTATAGCGCTTTTGCATTTAGTTGGCCCATTCTGCTTTAAGCGATTCATGGTGCAACGCCAGCCACTGCAATGCAATCACTGATGCGGCATTATCAATCGCGCCTTCTTCAACCCAGCGGTAAGCCTGTTCGCGGCTGACCACGTGGACACGGATATCTTCATGCTCTTCGGGCAATCCGTGGATCCCTTCGGCCGTCAGGGCGTCAACCTCACCAACCATAATAGACAGACGTTCGCTGGTGCCACCAGGGCTGGCCAGATAGCTCAGCACCGGCTTGCAGCGCCCCACCACCACGCCAGCCTCTTCCAATGCTTCACGGCGGCATACGTCTTCAACGCTCTCTCCCGTTTCGATCATACCCGCAACCATTTCCAGCAGCCAAGGAGAAGCTGAGCTATCGATGGCCGGGATCCGCAGTTGTTCAACCAGCACGACTTCATCCCTGATGGGATCATAGGGTAGCAACACCGCCGCATGGCCGCGCTCAAAAACTTCGCGAGTGACCTCACCGCTCATTTCGCCGTTGAACAGACGATGGCGAAAGCGATATAAGTCGAGTGAAAAAAAACCACGGTATAGCGTCTCTCGTGCAATAATTTCTACATCATTTTTGTCGAAAGTAACGGGTGAAGGTTGCGAGCGTTTCATCTACGAATTCTCCTGTGTGATTATGCCGGCAAAATAAAGGGATTTGATGACAGAAACGGCGGGGTTATCTTCACCCGCTTTGTGTTAGATTGTGAACCATGATATCAGGTAGCGCAGATGCAAATAGCCAAGTGTCAGTCAACGTAGCGTACACCAAGGTAAAAGTTCTGTGAGATGGCACATTAAGCCACCCTCAGCGCTCGGCAGACTCTGCTAGAATTGGCAACTATTCGTCTATCGTCAGCGCTAACATAGCAATATTGCTGCACAACAAGGAATGCAAATGAAGAAACTGCTCCCCCTTCTTATTGGTCTGAGCCTCGCAGGCTTCAGCACCATGAGCCAGGCAGAGAACCTGTTGCAGGTTTACAAACAGGCCAGGGAAAGTAACCCGGATCTGCGTAAAACCGCTGCCGACCGTGATGCGGCGTATGAAAAAATCAACGAGGCACGCAGCCCGTTGCTGCCACAGCTTGGCTTATCTGCCGGTTATACCTATAACAACGGCTTCCGCGATGCCAATGGGCTTAATAGCAACACCACCCAAGGCTCGCTGGCGCTGACCCAGACTATCTTTGATATGTCCAAATGGCGCGCGCTGACGCTACAGGAAAAGACCGCCGGCATTACCGATGTCACTTTCCAGACGTCATCCCAGAAATTGATCCTGGATACGGCCACCGCCTACTTCAACGTACTACAGGCGATCGATGCCCTGTCCTACACCCAGGCGAATAAACAAGCGGTTTACCGTACGTTGGATCAGACCACCCAGCGTTTTAACGTGGGCCTGGTTGCCATTACCGACGTGCAGAACGCCCGTGCCAACTACGATACCGTGTTGGCCAACGAAGTAACCGCCCGTAACAACCTGGATAACGCGGTAGAATCGTTACGCCAAATTACCGGCACCTTCTACCCGGAACTGGCCTCGCTGGATACCAACAAGTTCAGCACCAAGCGCCCGGATGCCGTCAACAGCCTGTTGAAGGAAGCAGAAAGCCGTAACCTGAGCCTGCTGTCTGCCCGCCTGAGCCAGGATCTGGCCCGTGAGCAGATCAAATCGGCGCAAACCGGCTATATGCCAACGGTTGATTTAAATGCTTCTACCGGGATCACCAATTCCAAATACAGTGGTTCCAGAGCTAACACTGGTACTAGTGGCAACGACTCGATTAATGGCCAGAACCAGGTCGGCATCAGCGTTAGCGTGCCACTGTACAACGGCGGCGTAACCAACTCGCGGGTAGAACAGGCGCAGTACAACTTCGTCGGTGCCAGCGAGCAGTTGGAAAGCGCCCACCGCAGCGTGGTGCAAACCGTACGTTCCTCCTTCAACAACGTTTCTGCGTCCATCAGCAGCATCAGCGCTTATAAACAAGCGGTGGTTTCTGCCCAGAGTTCTCTGGATGCGACCGAAGCCGGTTATGAAGTGGGTACCCGTACCATCGTTGACGTGTTGGATGCGACAACCACGCTGTATAACGCCAAGCAGCAGCTTTCCAATGCGCGTTATTCTTACCTGATCAACCAGTTGAACATCAAATCCGCGCTCGGCACGCTGAACGAAAACGATCTGATGATGCTGAACGGAGCACTAGGCAAGCCAATCTCCACCGCACCAGACGTGGTGGCCCCACCAACAACGGCGCAAGATGCCTACGTTGACGGTTCCAGCACCACCCGGCCAACGGCCAGCAGATAATCTGCAGCGGCTTTGAGCTACCGAATAACGGAGCCCGGTTTTTACCGCGCTCCGTTTTTTTATCCAATGATCCTGCTTCTGCCCATCGCCTCACAGCCTCTGTAAATGGGTTAATGTTATGATTAGTTCCCTATTTGGGTTTACCTGCTGAACGGGATCTGATGGACAACGCTTCACTCTGGCAACGGTTGATCACCGAAGGCGCGTTACCGCCACAGCTGCGCCCTTCCCCTGCCATTTATGCATCCTGGCTACGCTGCAGCCACCTGATGCAACCCGCCGTGTGGAAAGCCCCACATCGCGCCCTGGGCACCACCTTCGACTCGATCTGCCGGCGTAAGGATGATTTCATTACGCTCGGCCAGGCGGCGTTGGAGGATGCCTGGGAATATATGGAACAGCGCCACTGCGTGTTGCTGATCCTCGACGAAAGCGGCTGTACGCTGTGGCAATGTGGCGACAAGACGACCGGCGAACAGCTGCTCGAACTGGGTTTTGCTCCCGGCGCTTATTGGGCAGAAGGCGACATCGGCACCAATGCCCCTTCTCTGGCCGCATCCGAGGGCCATCCGGTACAGATCCATAGCGATGAACACGTGCGCCAGGCGCTGCATGGCTGGTCATTCTGCGCCGCACCGGTGCATGACAATAGCGGCCGCCAGCGCGGTATGCTGGCTTTGGGCTGCCAGTTGGCCGATTGTAATGCGGGCGATCTTTCCCTGATCCTGGCGATCGCCCGGGAGATCGGCAATGCCCTGAACGCCGACGGCCTGCTGGCCGAATCCAACCGCCATCTCAATCAGCTCAACGGGCTACTGGATAGCGTAGACGACGGTGTCATGGCCTGGGATCACCGGGGTTATCTGCAATATATCAACCCGCGCGCCGCCGCTATGCTGAAGCTGCACGAACAGCAGAGCCAGGGCAAGCCGCTGGCACAGTTATTGACGCTACCGGCCTTGCTTAACCGCGCCATCAGCCAACGCCAGCCGTTACAGCATGTGGAAGTCACCTTTGAAAGCCAGGGCCAGTTTATCGCCGCGCTACTCACCCTCAAACCGATCCTGGACGGTGAGCACTGTAGCTTTATCGCCTTGCTGCATCCCTTGGAAAGGCTGCATCAGTACGTCAGCAGCCAGATCGGCCGGGTCAGCCACACCTTCGAACAGATGCCTTCCGGCACCCAGGAAATGCGCCGCCTGATCCGCTATGGCCAGCAGGCGGCGAAGGGCCAGCACCCGATTTTACTGTGCGGTGAAGAAGGGGTGGGGAAAGAACTGGTCAGCCAGGCCATCCACAATGCCAGCGAACGTGCCGCCGGGCCTTATATCGCCTTAAACTGCCAGTTGCTGCCCGAAGCGCAAGGGTTGAAGGAGCTGTTGGGCAGTGACGCCAATGAAGAAGAAGCGGGCCAACTCAGTAAGTTCGAACTGGCCAACGGCGGCACGCTGCATCTTGAGCAGGTCGAATACCTGCCGCTGGCCATGCAGTCCGCTCTGTTGCAGGTGCTAAAAACCGGAGTGGTGATGCGTATGAATTCCAGCCGCGTGATCCCGGTGAACGTACGGGTGATCGCTACCAGCGCCGCCAACCTGCCGCTGTTGGTGCAGCAGAACCGCTTCCGCCGCCAGCTGTTTTATAGTCTGCAGGCCTTTGAGATCCAAATTCCGCCGTTACGCCAGCGCCTCAGTGACATCTCTTTGCTGGTTCAGCACCATCTGCGCGCCCTGGAGCATCACTTCCAATGTCGTTTCCGGGTGGACGACGACGTTATGACCCAACTTGGTCTGTACCTGTGGCCGGGTAACGATCTGGAACTGAAAGGGGTGATAGAGCGCGCCGCGATGATTTGCCACGGCCACCATATTCAACTGGCCGACCTACCCGCTCATTTGCTCAGCCATCAGCCGCTAGTGGAAAGCGACTCTCAACCGGCTATGCCACTGATGACGCTGGCGGAAATGGAGTTGCAGGCTATTATCCGCGTAGCCAACGTCAGCCACGGGCAGCTTAACGAAATGGCGCAGCTGCTGGGCATCAGCCGCACCACTCTGTGGCGTAAAGTCAAACAGTTGAATATCGATATCAGCCAGTTCAAGCTGCGGGGTTAATGGCTGAGCTGTAAGGTACCGCGCGCCGCGTCCAGCATCGCTTTCTGGCCGCTACGGGTCTTGCTCATACATTCGCTCATGCCGACCACCATCGGGATCCCCATCGCTTTGGCCAGAATAGCGGTGTGTGACAAGGCGTTGCCGCCGCTCAGGCAAATCCCGAGAACCATGCGCCGATCGAGCATCACGACGTCGGAAGGCATCAGCTCATCCATCACCAGGATCGCAGGCTCATTGAGCACGATCGCCGGAATAGGCTGCCGTGACAGATGGCTCAGCGTACGGCGCAGCATGTCACGCACGTCCAGTTCCCGCGCCTGCAAATACTCATCATCCAGCGCCCGATAATCGGCGGCAATCTGCTCCAGCTCCTGCCGCCACGCCAGTTCCGCGCTGCACTGCTGTTGGGCAATACGGGTAAAGGCAGCCTGTTGCAGATCGGGATCGTCTAGCAGCATGCTGTGCGCCCCAAAGATCGCCGCCTGCGGTTTGCCGATCAGGTTGCCAGTGCGATCGGCCAGCCTGTTCAAATCGTCTAACGTCTGCTGCAATGCGATACGCAGGCGCTGCTGTTCGTTGAGCACGTCATCGGCCCCTAGCTGGCGTTCTTCCGTTTGTGGCCAGAAGCTCGATACCTGGAATATCGGACCACTGCTGACGCTTTCCTCCACGGGGATACCGTGCAGCGAAGGCAGTTGCTGCTCAGATACGGTTTCGCCAAAATGCTGCTCTGCCAACGCCTTGAAAGCCGCCAGCGCTTCATCAGCCTGTGCGCCATCGGCAATCAGGCGGATAGTGTCGCCGTGGCGAACCTGCAACAAAGCCAGCTGATTAAGGCTGCGTGGGTTGGCACATTGGCCATGCTTTTCCAGCACCAGTTCCGCTGCAAATGGAGCCAGAGCCTCTGCCAGACGCGCTGCCGGGCGAGCGTGCAATCCGTGTGGATTCTGTACCGTCCAACTCAGGCTTTTTCCCTGACTCAGCGGTAAATTCAGTGGCTTACTGGCGGGTATCTCCTCACCGAGCTGTGCCTGCTTGGCCTGCAAGGCTCCTTGCGCCTCTGCCAGCACCTGCTCCAGGCTACCGCCCGCGTTAGCCGCTACGACCGCCGCCAACGTGCCTTCCACCAGCGGTGCCGCACACAGTACCACCTTGGCCGCCACCTCTGGGTCGAGCAGCTCAAGCGCGGTTTCCGCACTCAATAATGCGCTGCCGAGATCCATCAGCACCACGATCCCCTCTCCGTCAGCCACGGATTCGATCGCTTCCATCACTTTCATCGCATCGGTGCCGATCGGGTGTAACTCATCATCGACCCCCGCCGCCAACACCAGTTTGCAACCCTCACCGCGCATCATCTGGCGGGCAAGTTGCTCAACACCCTGGGCCAATTGCGCACTGTGTGAAACCACGACGATGTTGATCATCCTGCCTCCTCGACCACCTGGGCCAGCGTTTTTATCATCAACATGACGGAGGTTGCGCCTGGGTCCTGATGGCCGATGCTGCGTTCGCCCAAATAGCTGGCGCGCCCTTTACGGGCCTGCATGACGATAGTGGCCTGTGCGGCCTGCTCCGCCCGAACGGCGGCCTGTTGTAGCGCCTGGGTCACGCTGAGCTGCTGTTGTAACGACTCGCCCAGGCTTGCGACGACAGGCCCCCAGACATCACACATGGTTTTATCACCCGGCTCTGCCTTACCACGCATCGCTACGCCTTCCGCGCCTTCCTGGATCACCTGCCTCAACTCCGCCAAATCCAGGCTCTGCTTGGCGTTGGCCGCCTGAGCCGCACGGATGAAGAAGGTGCCGAACAGCGGACCACTGGCACCACCAACGCTGGAGAGCAGCGTCATACCGGTGTTTTTGAGAATAAAGCCGATGTCCTTGTCCGCTACCGAAGGCAGCTTTTCTACCACCTTGCTAAAGCCACGGTTCATATTCAGGCCGTGGTCGCCATCGCCGATATCGCTATCCAACTGAGTCAAGAAATCGCGTTCGCGGGTAAAGACCTCACCACAACGCATCAACCACTCAACGACCTGCTGTTTGCTTAATGTCATAATCCCTCCTCAACCCCAGCGCAGCGCTGGCGTGTTCACCGGCGCATCCCACAGCGATAACAGCTCGTCATCCACTTGCAGCAAGGTGATGGAAACCCCCTGCATATCCAATGCGGTGCAGTATGACCCCACCAGATTGCGCTCAATGACGATCCCGGCCGCAGCACAGCGCTGTGCCAAACGGTGGTAAACCCCGTACAGTTCGGAAAGCGGCGTAGCCCCCAGGTTATTAACCAGCGCAATCACCCGATCGCCCTGCGTCAAGGCTCGTTTGCTTTGGCTCTCTTCACGCCATTCCCCTTGCTGGCGATCCCAAACGCGGATCGTACGCTGGTAATCGCCGTTATCGATCAGGGTAGCGAACATGTCATCCACCGTTTGATCGAGGGTGGTGAACGTCCGCCGTTCGATCCCCGGTTCGCCGTGGATGCCAACGCCGAACTCCATCTCGTTATCCGCCAAAGTAAACGACGGTTTACCTGCCGCAGGCACGGTGCAAGCGCCCAGAGCAATCCCTAGCGAGTGGCCTTGGTTGTTGATTTTGTGCCCCAGTGTGACCAGCGCGTCCAGATCGTCACCCCGTACCGCTGCCGCGCCGAGCAGTTTCTCCATCAGCACCGTATTGGCAACGCCACGTCGGCCTGCGGTGAACAGGCTATCTTTGACCGCTACGTCGTCATCCACCAGTACCGTTGCCACTGGCACGCCGCTGTCATGCAGCAATTCGGTCGCCGTTTCAAAGTTGAGGATGTCACCGGTGTAGTTCTTGATGATCAGCAACACCCCGGCGCCGCCGTCAATAGCTTGGCCGCAGTCGTACATTTTATCCGGCGTCGGTGAGGTGAAAATCTCCCCTGGGCAGGCACCGTCCAGCATTCCCTCGCCCACGAAGCCGCAGTGCATCGGCTCATGGCCACTACCACCGCCAGACAGGATCGCCACTTTGCCTGGGATCGGCCCCGCCGTGCGGGTCACAAACACAGGATCCTGATGCACCTGCAGCTCCGGGTGAGCGGCAGCCATGCCGAGTAACTGTTCGTTAAGTACCGAATCGACCTGATTGATTAGCTTTTTCACGGTTAATTCCTCTGTAGAGAACAGCGGGCGCGTTGAGCGCGCCCGATGATTTATGCGCGTTGCAACCAGGCGCTGCCCAGTTTGTCTGCCGTCAGGATAGCCGCCAGTACGCTTTCCGGCGTCACGCTAAACGGCATGTTGTGGATGGTTTCACCTTTGGCACAGCTGGCCTCTGCCACCTTGCCGATTTTTTCTGTCAGTTCACCGGTGACGCCCATTTGTGCCAGGGTGATCGGTAACCCGACCTGCTGGCAGAAGTTCAGCACCGTTTCAATCTGTGCCATTGGGCTGTTTTGCAGCACCAACTGAGACAGGGTGCCGAACGCCACTTTTTCCCCGTGATACAGATGATGGCACTCTTCCAACACGGTAAAACCGTTGTGGATGGCATGCGCCGCCGCCAGACCGCTGCTTTCAAAACCAATACCGCTCAGATAGGTGTTGGCTTCAATGATGCGCTCCACCGCTTCGGTGACCACACCAGACTCCGCAGCCAGCTTGGCCTTAACCCCTTCAGCCAACAGCGTTTCATAACATAGACGCGCCAGATTGAGCGCCGCCAGCGTTGACTTGCCGCCCGCCATGCTGGTGGCCTGGGCATCGAAGCAGGCCTGAGCTTCAAAATAGGTGGAGAGCGCGTCGCCCATGCCCGCCACCAGCAGGCGTACCGGCGCTTTGGCGATAATGGCGCTGTCCATCACCACCATATTCGGGTTGGCGGGGTAGATCAGGTATTCTTCAAACTCGCCGCTTTCGCTGTAGATCACCGACAACGCGCTGGTAGGCGCATCCGTCGAAGCAATGGTTGGCATCAGAACCACTGGCACATGCTGGTAATAGGCAATCGCCTTGGCGGTATCCAACGTTTTGCCGCCACCGATGCCGATCACCCCTTTGCAGCCATGGCTTTTCAGCTCCTGGCCAAGGCGGTCGATTTCCTTGCGGCAGCATTCGCCATTAAACGTACCAGCGTGATACTTCACCCCGTGCTGATGCAGGCTGCCCATCACAGTATCGCCCGCCAGTTTCATGACGAAATCGTCGGCGATCACAAAGTAATGATCGGCAAGGGCTTTGGCATATTGGCCAACGGAGGCCAACGCATTGGCTCCCTGGATGTATTTGCTCGGGGATTGAATGATTCTCAACATAACTGACTCCTTGTAGAGACGTTAACCAAGTAACGTTCAGATTTCAGAGGGTGATATCGACGTATTGTTCTGTTGCTGACTATACGACCTGCCGGCCGCTTGGCGAGTAAGGAAAAAAGCGTTACATAATGGAACGTAGCTTCGGGCAAAACGTTCCATTATGTAACGCTTTTGCTGCAGTTATGCGCAGTAAAGCGAACTGGCGCACACCGTAACGTATAAGTGCGTAAAGAGTGGATCCTGCGGGTGTTTCAGCTTTAATTTTGAGCATCTTTCACCTATCCTATCGACCACTACTGGGCAAGGGCGAATACAGCCCGCATGATGGGATAAATATCGATGAAACGGACCAAAAACATCAACAAAGACACCTTCCGCAAATCCTGGCGCAGCTACCGTGTTGCCCCCGTGGCTTTGGCGATCAGCGCAGTGTTTATGCTGGCCGGCTGCGAACAGGCGGATGAGACGGTTTCCCTGTATAAAAATGCTGACGATTGTTCAACCTCCAACCCGTCGATGAGCGAGCAGTGCACCACTGCGTATAACAACGCGCTGAAAGAAGCGGAAAAAACCGCACCTAAATATGCCACTCGTGAAGACTGCGTAGCCGAATTCGGTGAAGCGCAATGTACTCAGGCTCCAGCACAGGCTGGCATGGCCGCAGAATCACAAAGCAGTGGCAGCATGTGGATGCCGCTGATGGCGGGCTACATGATGGGCCGCATGATGGGTGGCGGGGGCTACGCTCAACAGCCGCTGTTTTCCTCTAAAAACGCCGCCAGCCCAGCAAACGGCAAGTTTGTTGACGCCAGCGGTAAAAGCTATGGCCCGGCAACCGCAGGCGGCCGCTCCATGACGGTACCTAAAACCGCAATGGCCCCTAAACCCGCGGTGACCAATACCGTTACCCGTGGTGGCTTCGGTGAGTCCGTGGCCAAACAGACCAGCATGCAACGCAGCAGCGCTACCTCCAGCAGCTCACGCAGCATGGGCGGTTAAGACATGAAACGCGTTGCGATTAGCGAGCGCCCAGACTGGCGCGAAAAAGCCACCGAGTTTGGTTTCGCCTTTCACACCATGTACGGCGAACCCTACTGGTGTGAAGATGCCTATTACCAATTCACGTTGGCACAGATCGAAGAGATTGAAGATGCCACCGCCGAACTGCACCAGATGTGCCTGAAGGTGGTAGATAAGGTGGTCAACAGCGATCAACTGATGACCAAATTCTGCATCCCCAAGCACACCTGGGAATTCGTTCGCAGCTCCTGGCGCACTAATCAGCCTTCGCTGTATTCACGCCTCGACCTGGCCTATGACGGCATCAATCCACCCAAGCTGTTGGAAAATAACGCCGATACGCCAACCTCACTGTATGAGGCAGCGTTTTTCCAATGGCTATGGCTGGAAGATCAGATCAACGCAGGCAAGCTGGATCCCGCCGCTGATCAGTACAACAGCCTGCAAGAAAAACTGATCGAACGTTTCGCCGATCTGCAAGCCAACCACGGCTTTAGCCTGCTGCATCTGGCCTGCTGCCAAGACAGCGAGGAAGATCGCGGTACGGTGCAATATCTGCAAGACTGCGCGCTGGAAGCAGGCCTGCCGACCGAATTCCTGTTTATGGAAGAGATTGGCCTGGGCGAGAAAGGCCAGTTCACCGATCTGCAAAATCAGGTTATCAGTAACCTGTTCAAGCTCTATCCGTGGGAATTTATGCTGCGCGAGATGTTCTCCACCAAGCTGGAAGACGCTGGCGTACGCTGGCTGGAACCGGCCTGGAAGAGCATTATCTCCAACAAGGCTCTGCTGCCAATGTTGTGGGAAATGTTCCCGGATCATCCAAACCTGCTGCCAGCCTACTTTGCCGAGGACGATCATCCGCAGATGGATCATTACGTCACCAAGCCGCTGTTCTCACGCGAGGGTGCCAACATCCAGATCGTCCAGAACGGTCAGGAAGTGGCGCGCGTCGATGGGCCATACGGCGAAGAAGGCATGATTGTGCAGCAGTTCCATCAATTGCCCCAGTTTGAAGGCAGCTATACGCTGATCGGCAGCTGGCTGGTCAACGATCAGCCTTGCGGTATTGGCCTGCGTGAAGATCGCGAGTTGATCACCCAGGATCTGTCGCGCTTCTACCCGCATATTATTCTTGGTTAATCCGTAGGGTCGAACATACTCACCGGAGGGGCGTCGCACAATGCGCCCGATCTGAGGCGCGAAATTTTCGCGCCTTTTTTATTGGTCCTCCCTGGTGATTAATCGATTAACCTCATATACTCAAACGGTCTGTTCTCCTCGGGCGGAGCTACCAGATATGAAGCTGACTTCCCTTATCCCGCCGCAGGTAAACCTGCATGATGGGCGCTTTACCGCACCTGATGTACAACATAAATCCACCACCCTGGGCAACCTGGCAGGGATATTTGCCGATCATCACGCCTGGCAGGCAATGCCAGCAGAGTTTGCCGTCTACAGCGTTGAAATGCTGCCTTCCCCATCGCTGGAAGGTGAGTTGTTTGTCGGCACTACGCACTTGCAACCGGGTAAGGTGGGTAACGAGTTCTTTATGACCCGTGGGCACTTCCATCAGCGCCGTGAACAAGCTGAATTCTACTTCGGGTTGCGGGGTAAGGGTTTGCTGTTGCTACAACATCAGGACGGTGACTGCATCCTTGAGCAAGTGTTTGCTGGCAGCGTCCACCATATCCCCTCCTTCACCGCCCACCGTCTGATTAACACCGGCGATGAGGTACTCTCGGCATTAGCGGTCTGGCCAACGGTGGCCGGGCATGATTACAGCGCCTTACAGCCAAAGGGCTTCAAACTGCGGGTGTTCGCCGATGGCGCAGGTTGGAAAGCGGAGGCCCAATATGAGTGACTCAATGCTGCCGTATGGATTGGACGTGCGCGTTACCCGCGAGCCGATGGGTTTTGGCTATGGGGATGAGGTGATAGGGCCGCTGCCAGAGATCCGCACGTTGGATCAAATCCGCCCTTCACTTCGCGACCCCGACTGTGATGGCCCAGAGCAGGTATACGCCATCGTTATGGACGTGGCCAAGCAGCAACATCTGGTGGAGTTAAAAAAGCGCATGTTGTTATTTGGTATCGTAACCTATGCCAAAGGCCAACTGGGGCGTGAACCAATACGCAGCCAAGGGCATATTCACCGCGTCAGCCAGCACAGCGGCTGGTCTCCGCCGGAGCTGTACGAAATCTGGCAGGGCAAAGCGATCATCTATATGCAGGAACGGGTCGAACGGGACCCAGGACGCTGCTTTGCCGTCCATGCCGGACCAGGGGAGAAAGTGCTGGTGCCGCCGGGTTGGGCGCATGCCACCATTTCCGCCGATCCCCATCAGCCACTGACCTTCGCCGCCTGGTGCGATCGCGAATACGGCTTTGAGTATGAGGCGGTACGGGCCTACAAAGGGCTGGCATGGTATCCATTATTGCAGGGCGATAACATCGTCTGGCAGCAAAACCCGCATTATCAATCCGGCAGGTTGCACGCCATCGGGCCACGGCATTACGCCGAGTTTGGTCTGAGCGATAAGCCGCTCTATGCGCAATTTGAGGCGGACCCGGCACGCTTCCAGTTTATTTCCAAGCCGGGCAGCGTAGTGGAAAAATGGCAGAGATTTGAACCTTGATAGAAGACGGGCGCAACCTTTGGCTGCGCCCGATGGATGATGGTTCAGGAGAACAGGCCGCAGGCGACTCCGGCAGCGGCCAACACCAGCAGGCCTAGCATCGCCTTCACCGGTGAAAGCCCGCGCTTAGCCATCAGATACCAGGTAGCCAGCACCACGATCAGCGGCATCAGGTTAGGGAAAATACCATCCAGCATGTGTTGCAGCTGAATGTTCACCCCATCCTTGGTGATAAACTCCAGCCCTGTACCCAGCTTGACGTAGCTGGCGGCCACGCCGCCCATGACAAACACCCCCAGCAGGGAAAGTGCTTCACGCAGGCGGGAGGATTTGCTGCTGACCAGCATCTCCACCGAGCCGGACCCCATGTTATAACCCTTCATAAACAGCCAGTAAGAGCCAGGGATAACGATCAGGCTAAAGGCAATAATGTAAAACAGCGGCCCAATCACGCTGCCACCGGCGGCCAGTGCCATGCCGATACTCAACAGGATGGGGATCAACATCCCCGGCAACATGGAATCGCCGATCCCGGCCACTGGCCCCATCAGGCCCACTTTCAAGGTGTTGATGGTTTCACCATCAATCGGTTCCCCGTTGGCCCGTTTCTCTTCCAGCCCAATCACCATACCGTTGACGATCGCGCCCAGCTGCGGCTCGGTATTATAAAATGAGGTATGGCGGCGAATGGCTTCAATGCGCTGCTGCTTGTCCTGATACAGTTTTTTCAGCGCGGGCATCATGCTCAGGCAAAAACCATAAGACTCCAGCCGCTCAAAACTCATCGAGGACAGGTTATACATCATCCAGGCGCGCCAACAGCGGCGCAGATCCTGTTTATTCAGTTTAGGTGTTGGCGTTTCCATCAGAATTCATCCTCATCGTCGGCCTGGGGCCCAGCCTGCACGCTGGCGACCTGCGGCTCCGGCTTATAGTTGTAGTGGATCAGCGCTAACAGCGCGCCAACAATCACCAGCGCCACCATATTCAGCTTGAGGAACACGATGCAGATAAACCCCACCAGGAAGTAAATCAGCATGCTGTAGTTTTTAATGATCTGCTTGAGAAGAATGGCAATCCCCACCGCAGGCAGAATGCCACCGACCACGTTCATGGTGGTTAGCACCAGCGCGGGCAGGCTGTCCATGAAGGCGTTGATATAGCGCGCCCCGAAGAACACCGCGATAAAGGTCGGCACAAAGCGTAGCAGGAAGTTGGTCACCTGCGGCCAAATGGCGCTGTTAAGATAGATCCCCCGTTCATCCCCCTGCTCTACCGCCACGTCCGCTCGGTGGTTCCAATAGGAGTTGAGCACCATCATGGCGTTGAACAGCACGGTGCCCATGATGCCGATAGTCGCTGCCAATGCGACCGCTACCTCCGGGCCCTTGCCGGAAAGTATCCCCAGCGCAATCGCCGGGAAGGCGACAAAGTTGAGATCGGCCGGCATCGATCCTCCTGGTGTTACCATGGCGATATATACCGCCTGAACCGCAACACCGATGATGATACCGGTCTGTACATCGCCGAGGATCGCCCCCACCAGCATACCGGAGACCAACGGGCGGCTGAGAATATACCAGCCTCCGGTCAGCCCCAGCAGCCAAGGGCTACTCAGCGCGCCGAGATAGCAGAGTATCCCGATAAGCGTCGCTTCAAACCACATAGTTAACTCCTGTCAGTCAGACCTGTTTGAGTTTCTTTTTGGCGTCTAGCCAGCTGAAATGACTGGCGTCGGGTACCAGACGGAATTCGATCGCGTGGCCACGTTCGCTGAGAAAATCGAAGGCAGTGCTCTCTTCTTGATTGACCGACTGGTTCGGACCAATGGTTACGGTCTGTGCCCGTGCCGACATCGGCCCAACGTTGATCTTCTGGTTACGGTTTTTTAAATCGATACCGGCTTCCAACAGCCTGCGCAGCGTGACCGGCGATTTACCGATCACGAAGTATTGCTTGTCGCTAGCGATCACCTTCGGCAGCTTTTCTATCGCCTGTGCTACGGTGAATAACCACACCTTGGTGTCTTGTACCGCTCCTTTCATCACCGATGACAGCAACGGATCTGCCGCTACCTCATCGTCGATCGCCACAATCCCGTCGCAGGGCAGCTCCTTCGCCCAACGGGTAACCAGCTGGCCGTGGATCACCCGATCGTCGATACGTACAAATGAAATTGCCATGATTTTTCCTCAGAAATCGTCCGGTTGTGCTACTTGCGCCGGGCGGGCAACCACGATGGTTTCGCCCCCCTGCGCTACTAACTCTTGTGCGGCATGCTGCACATCCACGCCCTCCAGCAAGTCGGCACTCATCAGTAACATGGGGAAATTCACTCCAGTCACTACTGCCATCGGCACAGCGTTATTGGGGTCAAACGCATGCCGACAGGCCACGTTATAAGGAGTGCCACACAGCAAATCGCACAGCACCAATACACCATCAGCACCGGAGCTGACCCGCTGCAGTTCGGTGGCAAAATCCTGCTTGAAAGCCTCAATACCACCAGTCTCAAAGAGGCTGACGTAACTGGTGTGCGGCAACTCGCCATAAACCATGCTGGCGCTGGTCATCAGAGCCTCAGCCAGCGGGCCATGCGAGATCACAATCACTTTCAACATCGGTTTATCCCCTTACCCAGGCTTTGATGGTGGCGAGGGTTTTACCCTGGCTGCTGCCATAAGGGCTGATACGATAAGATCCCACCGCCGCCGGGACGATAAAGGTTTCCGCATAATGCACCACAAACGGCGCGAATCGGCCCTCAGGGCTATCGACGATCGCCTCCTCACCTTCAATCAGATTCAGCACGTTCACCCGCCCTTCGGTATGGTGCAACACCGGTTCATTGAACCAATGGCGACGAGTTTCAATAAATTCACGCTCATGCAGGCCGGTGCGCTCTTCCCGCCAGCCCGGCCCTTCGGCAACTGGTTCGATACGGTTTACTAAGTGCTCCTGCACCCAGGCGGTGTCACGCTGCCAGTCGATCACCTGCTCGCCATGCTCCAAATGTACCGGTCGCGGCTGCCCATCCAGCCCCAGACGACCCCAATCCCAGAGTTTGAAGGTGAAGATGTAAGGCGTGGCGCTGATTTCCAGCACCATTGCCCCATCGCCGGAACAATGTACCGTCCCCGCCGGGATCAGGAAGTGATCGTGTTTATTGGCCGGGAACTGGTTAACAAACCTTTCATCATCAAAGGCTTTTTCACCCCGCTGAGCAGCAGCCAGATCGGCCATCATAGCCTGTGGGTCGGTGCCGGTTTTCACGCCCAGATAAACCTTGGCTCCCGGCTCCGCCGCCAGAATGTAGTAACTTTCATCCTGGGTGTAATGCATGCCGAAATGCTGCTGGATATATTCGGTAATGGGGTGAACCTGGAAGCTGAGGTTTTGGCCGCCGACGGTATCCAGGAAATCAAAACGGATCGGGAATTCAGCGCCGAAGCGGGCATGTACTCGTTCCCCCAACAGAGGGCGAGGATACAGCAGCACCAAATCCTGTGAGGGGATCTCGACCCGGACGTCACCAAACCGCATTAGCAGGCTGTTTTCCTCGGGCACGCAGTCAAAACACCATGCATAGTTGGCTGCCGCCGGATCGAGATCGAACTGTTGCTTCATCCATTGACCGCCCCAAACGCCAGGGTCAAAAAATGGGACTACGCGAAACGGTTGCCGGGTGGCCTGTTGCAACCCGGCGTGGAACGCAGTACCGGCTACCAGCTTGGGTGAACCAGCCTGATTGGTATCCAGCACAAAGTTGGCTCGCTGCAACAAGGGGGTTTTGTGACGATCAAAGACCCGCCACTCTACAAAAAACGCGCGCTTATAACGGCGCAGTACGTCTTCATTCAGGTTGGCAACGCCCCAGTTGCCCAACTCGCCCCGGCGAAAACGTTGTTGTATCTCCCAGCGCGCCAGATCGGCATAAACCAGCACATCCCCTGCCGCGATGAGTGCCGCCCCTGGCCCATACACCACCACCAAGCCGCTTTCGACGGCCGCGATTGCCGCACGTTGCTGCTGCACGGCCTCATCGGCAAAAAACTCCGGCATTTCGTGGCAGGACAACACGCCAAAGACCCGGTCATCCGTCAGATTACGTTCAATCATCGCGTGGATATGGCTTTCATCATATTTGGCCTGCTCGGCGTTGAGTACCAGAGCGGGTAACAAGGGATCGATCAGTTGTGACTTGAGCTCCGCCAGATCCACGCCATGGTAACAATCCACAACCAGTACGGTTTTAGCCAATCCTTGCGCAGCGATATGGCTACTGATGGCCTGCACCACGGCTGGCCAATCTTGCCAGGCAGCGCGGTCAAACCCCTGCACCACCAGTTCCGGGTATTTGTCATAGTTTGCTTTACGATGTTGCTCGGACATGATCTGTTGCCTATGCTCTGAAAACATAACCAAAGATTAATCGATTAACCCAATCTTAAACAGCGTGGTTAACGGGATTAACCTCAAAAAACGGCGATAAAGCGGACTAAAGCCCAAGTTATTGCGATATATATCACAAATAATTTTCATCATTTGCCAACAAAAGGTTAATCGTTATACCTTAATGTGAGATCCCGCCTGCAAACAGGATATGAAATGAGCACCATCACGCTGGCCGACGTCGCCGCCAAAGCAAAAGTCTCCACCGCCACGGTTTCCATGGTATTGCGCAATCGTGGTCGCATCTCGGATGAAACCCGCAAGCGCGTACTGAGCGCCATCGATGAGCTAGGCTATGTCTATAACCAGACTGCGGCTAACCTGCGCAATCGCAGCAGTAATCAGGTCGGCCTACTGCTACACGACATCACCAACCCGTTTTATGCGGAAATGACCGCCGGGCTGAGCCAGGAGATGGAGCGCCACCAGCTCATGCTGTTTTTGGCTAACAGCGAAGAGTCTGCCCCCAGACAGCAAAAATTTGTCGACTCGCTTTTGCAGAACAATGCCAGTGGCATGGTGCTATGCTCCGCACGACAAACGCCGCCGCTGTTCTTTGAAACGCTCAAACGCCGCAAGATCCCGGCCATTATGGTGGTTCGCCCGGTTGCGGACGCTCATTTTGACTTTGTCGGTACCGATAACTTTTTGGGCACTCAGTTAGCCACGCAGCACCTGCTGGATCTGGGCCATCGGCATATCGCCTTTATTGGTGGTTCGGTCAGTTCCACCTCGCGCGCGCAACGCCTGGGTGGCTATACCAGCAAGCTGTTGGAAAAGGGCATTCAGGTCAGAGGGGAATGGATTGTTTGCAGTGAGGCTAGCCAAAGCTCCGGTGCTAAAACCGCAGAGCAACTGTTTACGACATACCCAGAGCTCACCGCCGCATTATGCTATCAGGACATCGTGGCGCTGGGGGTGATGCAGACTTTACGCAAACTTGGCCGCCAGGTAGGCCGCGATTTTGCACTGATTGGCTTTGACGATATTACCGAGGCTTCCCTGGTACAGCCGGGGCTAACCACGGTGTCCGTCGCCTCACGCGAGATTGGCCGTAAGGCCGGAGAACTGTTGTATAGCCGTATTCAGGGTAACGATGAACCGCCAAAGCGCATCATTCTACCGCCTTCGCTGGTGATCCGTGAGTCCTGCGGTTATGGGGTGTAATAGATTTTTTGTAGAGTTTCAGCAAGCGTTTCGAATATTGCGATTTTCGATTATTTCGAATATATTGTATTTCGTGCTATAGAAATCAGAGAGACATGCCATTATGACCAGTGCAACTTTTTCCAAAATCAACTTGCCTGGTGTGCAAGAAAAAGAGATTGCCCAAAAAGGTTATCGAGATTTATCGGCGATGTTGGCAACAAAACTAGATATTCGCCACTTCTCGATCAGGGACAATGAGCAAAATGAACACTCTATTGAGGTTCCACCTTCTGCGGTGAAAATGCTCGTTGAGATACTAGGAGAACTAGCAAACGGGAACGCAGTTCAGGTTGTGCCCGTTCATGCGGAATTGACTACCCAAGAAGCCGCCAATTTACTTAATGTATCCAGGCCGCATGTTGTGAAGATGCTAGAAGAAGGCAAAATCGAATTCCATAAAACAGGGCGTCATCGCCGCATACGCTTTGCAGACCTTATGGCCTACAAAGAGCAGCGAGACATCGAAGCTGCTGCAGCAATGGATGAACTGACTCGTCTTTCACAGGATATGGATATTTATTAATGACGCATTCGCCTTACCCAGCATTGCTTGACGCTTGTGTGCTTTACCCAGCAAGACTGCGAGATCTGTTGATGCATTTAGGCCTAAGAGGTCTTTATCAGCCCAAATGGACAGCGCAAATCCACGAAGAGTGGAAGCGTAATCTGCTGGTTAATCGGCGAGATTTGCAGGCCGAGCAGTTGGATCGCGTTCATGCTCTAATGGATAAGGCAATGCCGGATGCGAATGTAATAGGCCACGAACAATTGGTAGACAGCATTAGGTTGCCTGACCAAGACGATCGCCATGTTCTGGCAGCTGCAATAATTGCAAACGCTGAGGTCATCGTCACTTATAACCTTAAAGACTTTCCGGTAGATTATTTATCGACTTTTGGAATCGAAGCCATACATCCTGACGACTTCGTGTCAGACCTTATTGATCTTAACCATGCGTTAGCACTTGAGGCGGTGACAAATCTAAGGCAAGCACTGAAGAATCCCCCCATGACAGCGGATAGTTTTCTAGCTTCACTCACTCAAATTGAGATGGCAAAAACGGTTAAGGCATTGGAAGACTACAAGTTCATACTATAAGAAGCCCCGCAAAGGGGCTTCTATATCAACCAATCTGCACCGAAAGCATGCTCAGCGCGGCCATTTCGATCCCATCGATCGGTACCGAGATCGGCTCTTTACCATCCCAGCCGCCCAATACATACAGCAACGGCAGATAATGCTCTGGCGTCGGGTTCGACAACGCTGCGCCTTCATGCTGCATATAATTCACCAGCGGGTGATGTTCGCCCTGATAATCCAGGTTATCACGCACGTACTGGTTGAATGACTCCGCCCAAGGATACGGGCTGGTGTCCCCCTGCAATTTCACCATGCGCAGGTTATGCACCACATTGCCGCTGGCCACGATCATTATCCCCCGATCGCGCAGCGCCGCCAGCTTACGGCCCAGCTCAAAGTGGTATTCCGCTGGCTGAGTCCCATCGATGCTCAGTTGCACCACCGGGATATCGGCTTGCGGGTACATCTTGATCAGCACGCCCCAACTGCCGTGATCCAAACCCCATTCGCTGGTATCGGCAATCACCTGCGCCGGCGCCAACAGGCTTCGCAGCTCTGCCGCCAGCTCTGGTGAACCCGGTGCCGGATACTGTGTATCAAACAGCGCCTGCGGGAAGCCGCCAAAATCGTGAATGGTTTTTGGGTGTTCCATCGCCGTCACTGCCGTCCCACGAGTGTACCAGTGGGCAGACACAGCAACGATTGCCTTTGGCCGTGGTAATTGCTCACCCAACGCACGCCAGGCCTGAGTATAGCGGTTTTCTTCCAGCACGTTCATCGGGCTTCCGTGGCCAAGAAAGAGTGCAGGCATACGAGAGGTGGTCATAAAATATCCTTGGTTAGCGTGACAAGTGTTCTGCTGACTACATTACGCTGTTTGCCTTACCAAGGCAGCCGGATAACCCTGATGGTGATCTTCAAGAAATTTGAATGGCAGGAACGATTGAAACCATCAGCCAAATCCACTCGATTTATGGCTTGGCTCTGTTAGTATCAGAAACTGATAAATATTATTAGCATACAAGGAGAATGCATGTCTGTACCGCTGATCCTGACCTTGTTAGCCGGAGGCGCTACCTTTGTCGGTGCCCTGCTCGGCATTATTGGCCAGAAGCCCTCCAACCGCCTGCTGGCGTTTGCGCTCGGCTTTGCCGCAGGGATTATGCTGTTAATTTCATTGATGGAAATGCTGCCCGCTGCGCTGCACACCGTCGGCATGTCGCCCATGCTTGGCTACGGCATGTTTATGCTCGGGCTGTTAGGCTACTTTGCGCTGGATCGCATGCTGCCACACCAGCACCCACAAGACCTGGTGCAAAAACCCATCAAGCCCCATAACCTTAAACGCACCGCCATGCTGCTGACGCTTGGCATCAGCCTGCACAATTTCCCGGAAGGGATTGCCACCTTTGTCACCGCCAGCGCCGATCTGGAACTGGGGATGGGCATTGCGCTCGCGGTCGCCATCCACAATATTCCAGAAGGGTTGGCAGTCGCCGGGCCGGTATATGCGGCAACTGGCTCTAAAACCAAAGCGCTACTGTGGTCTGGGATCTCCGGAATGGCAGAAATTCTGGGTGGCGTACTGGCCTTCCTGGTGCTCGGCCCGATGGTTTCACCGGTGGTGATGGCGTCGATTATGGCTGCGGTGGCCGGGATTATGGTGGCACTGTCGGTAGATGAACTGATGCCATTGGCCAAAGAGATCGACCCACACAATAATCCAAGCTACGGCGTGCTGTGCGGCATGGCGGTGATGGGGTTTAGCCTGACTCTGTTGCAAAGCGGCGGTATCGGCTAAAGAATTTTAAGCACAAAAAAAGCCGCTTCATCAGCGGCTTTTTCACTTCAGTCAGCAACTCAGCTGGCTTTCTTTTCGCGTGACTGGCGATAGGCCACCAGATCTTCGATAGTCAGCACCACCATGTCATGCTGCTTGGCAAAGGTGATCACTTCTGGCGCATGCGCCATGCTGCCGTCATCGTTAGTCAACTCGCACAGTACGCCAGCGGGTTTGAAACCGGCCATTGAAACCAGATCGATGGTCGCTTCGGTGTGGCCACGGCGGTTCAATACGCCACCAGGCTGAGCACGCAGCGGGAACACATGGCCTGGGCGGTTCAAATCGCTTGGCTTGGCACCGTCTGCAATAGCTGCACGGATAGTCGTCAGGCGATCGCTAGCCGACACGCCAGTGGTCACGCCCTGCGCCGCTTCAATCGTCACGGTAAAGGCGGTCTGGAACTGACTGGAGTTGTTGGTGACCATCATCGGCAGCTCGAGCTGCTGGCGACGATCTTCAGTGATACACAGGCAAACAATGCCGCTACCGTGGCGAATGGTCAGCGCCATCTGTTCAACGGTCATGGTTTCTGCGGCGAAGATCATGTCACCTTCGTTTTCACGGTTTTCATCATCAAGCACCATCACACCGCGCCCGTTGCGCAATGCATCAAGAGCGCGTTCAACGCGTTCTTCCGGCGTGCCGAAATCTGAAAGTAGAGTCTGATTCATGGTAAAAAACCTCATTAAAATTATGGATTACCAGAACCAGGGCGATCTTGAGGAGTGGCTATGCCAATAGCCAAAAAAATAACGCAAGCGGGGCATAAGCCCGACAGGTGTCGTTACTCTCTCCCATCCGGACTATAACCGTCGGCCCCGGAATTACACCGGATCTGCTGACCTCTAACCCACTCCTGAGAGATAGGTTGAGCGCTCGCGGGCTTTCACCGTGAATGGTGATTTACCGCCGGTGGGGACTTGCACCCCGCCCTGAGAATAAGCATCTCGACTATAACCCCATCGCTTTAGTGTTTCAAGCCATCCGGTCGCGTAATGAGGGATCGCGCAGCAAATACGGTAATAGTTTATCCGGCGAGCAACTCGCATTACACTAAGCATCAGCCACCAAATATCAGAAAGGGAAACGCCATGATTGACCCGAAAAAAATTGAACAGATCGCACGCCAGGTCCAAGAGTCGATGCCTAAAGGCGTACGTGAATTCGGGGAAGACGTTGAGAAAAAAATCCGTCAGGTACTGCAAGCGCAGTTGACCCGTCTGGATCTGGTTAACCGCGAAGAATTTGACGTGCAGACCCAGGTCCTGCTGCGCACCCGTGAAAAGCTGGCATTGCTGGAACAGCGTCTGACCGAACTGGAAGGCAAGCTGAATACCGCGCCGGTAGCCAAGCCAGCAGACGAATAAGTTGTTGTAAGGGGCGCACCAGTGCGCCCTTATTGCTTGGAGACCACCGCCTGCGTTTTACGCGGCAGCACCAACCAGATCAGCACCAACATCGCCAACGCATACAGGCTTTTCCAGCCGATAATCACCAGCAATAACAAGCACAACGCGGAGCCAACGATCGCCATCAACCGCGAACGCCCCTGCAAGATCCGCCAACCCGCCAACATACACAGCAGATAAATCAGCACGAAAATGCCATTGGCGTATACCAGCAGCGTATCCAGCGGCAGCTTCAGGGTATAGATCAGTAAAGTGAACAGCAGACAGCAACCGACCACCGCGCTCAGTGCATTGACCGGCACCTGGCCCGCGGAGAGTTTGGCTAAACCGCTAGCAGGCTTTTCCTGGGCCTGAGACCAGACCAGGCGGGCAAAGCTCTGGGTGTAGATATTCACGCTGGCAAAACAGGCCAGATAGCCGATGATGCAGGCAATCCACAGCGCATGTTCGCCAAACAGTTGCACCACGATCCCCGGCAACGAAGCGGCCGCCGCCTGATGTTCGCCGTAAGCATGGAAGTGCAGCACGGCTACGGTACAGCCCCAATAGACCGCCCCCGCCACCAACAGCCCAAGCATTAACGCGCGCGGAAAGTCCCGCTCTGGATGGCGAAACTCGGTCGCCAGATGAGCAAAAGCCTCCAGCCCGACAAAGCACCAGAACATCACCGCCAACGCGTGGAACATATTAGGAGGAGAAATATCGCTGACCGCAGGCCATGGGATTTGGGATGGAGTAATGCCGCCTTGCCACCAGATAGCCCCCACCAGAGCTATCACCAGAAGGGCAATCAAGGTCTGAATATTGGCACTGGAACCGGCACTGCGTGTGCCAAGCAGCCAAATCACTACCAGCGTGACAATTTGCACCAGCAACAGGCCGTTGGCATCCCAACCCAAAGTAGCCTGCCAGAACCCTGCGGCGATTTGTAATGCGGCGGGCAAGCCAACAGGGATCACAGAGAGGAACAGCCAAGCGGTTACCTTTGCCATGCGTGGCCCAAAGGCCAGGCCGACAAAATGCGCGGCACCACCGGCGCTGGGGAAATGGCGGCCCAATGCCGCAAAAGCGATAGCGACCGGGAATACCAGCACAATCAGTATTGGCCAGGCCCACAGGCTGTCGCCGCCCGCCACCTGCGCCGCCAATGCCGGAACGGCAAAGACCCCGGTACCCAGCAGTGAAGTGGACAATAGCCCAACGCCCTGCGCTAAACTCAGCTCCTGCTTAAGTCCACTCACTGCAAACCACCCTGTTTACCCGTCGTCTTTCAAGCCGCAGCGTTGTTACCTGCGCTTACCCACAGCTTGAAATCCATAGGGTATAGATATATAGATAAAGTTAACCACGACCATCCTTGATAGCCTTGATGATGTTGGTGGTGGATAACCCATCTTCAAAGTTCAGTACCCGCACATCGCCACCGTTGGCCCAGACTTCAGCACTGCCAGCAATCTCATGCGGTTGGTAGTCACCGCCCTTCACCAGTAAATCTGGCAGCACTTCGGCGATCAGGCGTTGCGGCGTATCTTCTTCAAACGGCACGACCCAATCCACGGCTCCCAGCGCGCCCAACACCACCATACGGTTTTCCAGCAGGTTGACCGGGCGGGTTTCCCCTTTCAGGCGCTTGGTTGACGCATCGCTGTTCACCGCCACGATCAGGCGATCGCCCAATTTGCGCGCATTTGCCAGGTATGAGACATGGCCAGCGTGCAGAATGTCGAAGATGCCGTTGGTCATCACCACTTTCTCGCCGCGTTGGCGCGCCTGCGCTACCGCTTTTTTCAACTCGGCCTCGGTCATTACGCCAAAGCCGGTTTCGGCGCGGCCACGAATGGCGTTTTCCAGTTCGACTGGCGAGACGGTCGAGGTACCCAACTTACCCACCACCACACCGGCGGCGGCGTTAGCCAGGAAGCAGGACTCTTCCAGCGTATTACCCGCAGCCAGAGCGGCAGCCAGTACACCGATCACCGTATCACCGGCACCGGTCACGTCGAACACTTCCTGCGCCTGAGTTGGCAGATGCAACGGCTCACGGCCCGGCTGCAGCAGCGTCATCCCCTGCTCGGAACGGGTGATCAGCAATGCGGACAGTTCAAAGTCCGCCACCAGTTTCATCCCACGCGTCACCAGCTCTTCTTCGCTCTGACAATGACCGACCACGGCTTCAAATTCGGACAGGTTTGGGGTCAGCAGTGTGGCGCCACGGTAACGTTCAAAATCGGTGCCTTTAGGGTCGATCAGTACCGGAACCTTCGCAGCACGTGCCAGTGCGATCATGCCCTGCACCTTGCTCAACGCGCCCTTGGCGTAATCCGACAGTACCAGTGCGCCAATCTGCGGCAATGCCTGCTGGATACGCTCCATGATAGGCTGCGGATCGACGTTGGAAAAACCTTCCTCGAAGTCCAGGCGGATCAGCTGTTGGTTACGGGAAAGTACGCGTAGCTTGGTGATGGTCGGGTGCGTCGGCACCGAGACAAAGTCACAACGCACGTTAACTTCGTTGAGCTTGGCGCTCAGCGCACGCGCCGCGTCGTCGATCCCCGTCAGGCCCACCAGGCGTGAATTGGCACCCAACGAGGCGATGTTCATCGCGACGTTAGCTGCACCACCGGGACGCTCTTCGATGGTTTCAACCTTGACCACCGGCACCGGCGCTTCCGGTGAAATACGGCTGGTCGGCCCATACCAATAGCGATCCAACATGACGTCACCAACCACCAACACACCGGCGCGGCGAAAATCAGGTAGTGTAACTTTCATCCGATAACTCCAAACAAGTCATAAAAATAAATTCGGCAGATATTAGCATAATAGCCTGCAATACCCGTAAAAACTGCCCCCTCACCCCAACCCTCTCCC
>NZ_JBKABN010000019.1:0-113903 GCF_046269175.1 Serratia sp. J2 | reverse complement strand
TGAGGGGCGATTCATTGATCGGCGATAATCACCTGGACCCCCAGATTTTGCAGCGCATGCAGGTAATTGGCTGGAATGCGGCTGTCGGTAACCAATCGGTGGATCTGGCCGATCTCGCGGATCATGCAGAAGCTGCTGCGGCCAAACTTGCTGGCGTCAACCACCGCAATCACTTCGCGAGCCACTTCACACATGGCGCGGTTGAGCTGTGCCTCACCGGGATCTGGCGTGGTGATGCCGCCCACCAAATCAAAGCCGTCAACGCCGAGGAAGAACTTATCAAAGCGATATTGGCGAATATGTTGCTCGGCAGCGGGGCCATACAGCGACCAAGACTTGCGCCGTACGCTGCCGCCGACCACCATCAAATCCACCTGTTCGTTACTGGCCAATTCGAAGGCGATATTCAAGGCGTTGGTCATCACCACCAGGTCTTTCTTGCCTGCCAACTGGGTAGCCATTTGGCTAGTGGTGGAACCCGAGTCGAGAATGATCGCATCACCGTCGTTCACTAACGCGGCGGCGGCACAGGCAATGGCGAATTTCACATCGCGGTTGATGCGCCCCTTGTCCTGTAGCGGGCGATCGAAGGCGAACTGTTTATTGAGCATCGCACCGCCGTAGGCCCGTACCGCACAGCCACTTTTTTCCAGATGGCGCAGATCGCTGCGAATGGTGACGGTAGAGACGGCAAACTGGCTGCTCAACTGTTCCACGCGCACCGTGCCCTCACGGCATAGCTGGTCGATAATTAATTCCCGCCGTTTTACGGTATTGATCATGAATAGCTGACTCCTGATTTACCCGTAGCAAACCCCGGCCGTGGCATAGGGGCCACAGCAACCGTTACAGGCGTATTTTCAGTCTTTCGTTGCAAATTACAGCAAACGAAACCGCGCAACGCAATGGAAAATTTAAATATAATCTTATATTTCAATTGGTTATTGTCATGATATCTTTCGGTTGGTCATCAACTGAAAGCAGCATGAAAATAAACTGAAAACCGGTAATGCCTTATTTATTCGGCTAATATCTCCGTGGAGGCGCCAATTAATTCCGTCGTGGATGAAAGCTACCCACGGTGAATAATGCGGGTGAGCTTTCCTTAAATTTTTTATTGCCAGCTTTGGCGCAACAGTGCTGCACCGCGTACGCCGCTGCTGTCGCCATACACTGGGGGATAAACCATCGCGGGTTCCGTCCCTGGCAGTAGCCAACGACACATGGCGGCGGGCAACTGTGTATAGAGTTCACTCACGTTAGAAAGCCCGCCCCCTAGCACGAAAGCGTCCACATCCAGTAGCAGTTGCAGGCTGGCCAACGCGCTGGCCAGGATATCGATGTAAATCCCCATCAGGTGTTGCGCTAACGCATCGCCCTGACGGTAACTGGCGATCAGTGCCGGGACGTTGGCTGCGCTATGGCCAAAGTGTTGGCTCAGGGCCAGCAGACCGCTACCGGAGACATAACGCTCAAAGCAACCGGTCAGGCCGCAGTTGCAGACGAACAGCGGCAAATCGTAACGCTGTGCCAACTGAGCTGAGATAGGCGTATGCCCCCATTCGCCAGCCAGTCCATTACGACCCTTGTGCAGCCGTTTGTTCATCACCAGCCCACCGCCAGCACCGGTACCGATGATGGCACCAAACACCACCTCCAACCGTTCGGTCTGGGGCGTGCTGGCCTCCGAAAGCGCAAAACAGCGGCAATCGTTTTCAATCTCTACCGGTCGCGATAGCTCTTGGGTCAGATCGTCCGCCAGACAGTGGCCGGTCAGGCAAGGCACGTTTACCGCCAACTGTCTGCGGCTGCGTGGGTCGGTGATCCCCGGCAGGCCAATGCCGATGGTGCCTTGAGTATGCAAGCTGCGATCGGCCTGGCTGACCAGTTGTGCGATGCAGGCGAGAAACTCGCGGTAGTTGCCGGTGGGCGTACTGACGCGCTGGCACAGCACCTGATTCAACTGGGCGTCATAGGCGGCCATTTCGATTTTGGTGCCGCCAATATCAAAACCGTAACGCATAGCATGAGTAGCCACGGTTTTACTCCTCGCCCAAGGTGATAACAGCGTTTTCCCGGCGAGCGCGTTCGGCGGCGAAGACCATCAGGTGGCTCTGCAAAGTTTCCTGCGGGCCAGACAACACTTGCGAAGGATCGTTGGCGCGCACGGCGGCGATAAAATGCTGCATCAGATAATAGTCACCGCCGCCGTGACCAGACATGGTGTGCAAGTCTTCGGCCTCGTCCACGTCATACAGCGTTTCGCTGTCGTCAAGGAAGGAGGTGATGCGGATATAGCGGCCATCGCCCTCCAGACAACCCTGGCTGCCAAAAATGCGCGTTTTGCGATCTTCCATTTTGGTAAAGGCAGTCATGGTAAAGGCGGCGGTGCGGCCACCGCTAAACTGCATATTCACCACCTGATGGTCCACTACGTTGTTATCACAGCGGTAGACACAGCGGCCATACGGACCGTTTCGCAGCGCGGCGACCAGATGCTCCTGATCGACTTCTGGCGTCAACACCCGCAGGAAGCCCGGCGTTGCCTTGTGATTCTCACCGAGGTAGATACGTTTGGCGGAATAGGGGCATTCGGCCTCAACGCCGCAGTCCAGGCAGTTATCCGCTGCGCCTTGAGGCTGGTTTTCCTGGCGGAAGTGGCGTAACCCACCAAATGAGCTGACCTGCTCGCAAGGGGTATCCATCACGTAACGGATCCAGTCGATATCGTGACAGGATTTTTGCAACAGCATAAAGGCGGCTTGCTGGTCGTTACGCCAGTTGCCGCGTACGAAAGAGTGAGCCTGATGCCAATAGCCCACCGGCTCCAGATGCTGGAGGCTAACGATGTCGCCAATGACCTTATCGCGCAGCAGTTGCTTGAGTTTCTGGGTATAGCGGGTATAGCGCAACACATGTCCAACGGAGAAGATGATCCCCTGGCGCTCCACTTCTTCAACGATGGTGCGGCACTCACTCGCGTCCGGCGACAGCGGTTTTTCCAACAGCATGTGGTAACCCTGTTTGGCGAAGGCCAGGGCCGGTGCCAGATGCAGAGTGTCCTGAGTACAAATCATCACCGCATCGGCCAGTTTGCCCGCCGCTACGGCCTGCTGCCAGTCGGTAAACACGTTTTCGGGCGAGATGTCGTGCTGGGCCACAAACTGCTGGCGATAGGTATCGCGCGGCTCTGCGACCGCCACCACTTGCATCAATTCTGGGTGAGCCAATGCATAGCGAGAGTAAATCTCCCCACGAGCACCGGCACCAATTACCAACACGCGTACCGGACGGCCAGTAAAGTCATTAGACATTGCAAAGTACTCCCAAATTATCCCAGTGACTGGGTAGAGTTATTATTCAGGTTGTCACCGCTGGCCTGATCGAACAGGTGGGCGCGGGCCAAATCAAACGTCAAATGGATCTGTTCGCCGATGCTCGGTTCCCAGTCCGGCTGAGACGCAATCCGCAGCACGAAGCGTAATCCGGCCAGTTCACAGTGCAGCAACTCTTCGTTACCCATGCGTTCGATGGTGGCGATACGGGCCGGGAAACAGTTTTGGGTACCGGCAGCGCACAGGCGCAGGGCTTCAGGGCGAATACCCAGGCAAACGCGCTGGTGTGGATAGCCTTCCAACTGCTTTTCCAGCGCAGGCGGCAGGGTTAGTAGATAGTGATCATCGATACGCAACTGTGTTCCCTGAGCATTACGCAGCAAGTCCAGATCGTGCAGATTCATCGACGGGCTGCCGATAAACTCGGCGACAAAGCGGTTGGCGGGGTGGTGATACAGGTTGATCGGCTTGTCTACCTGCATGATGGTGCCCCGGTTCATCACGCAGATGCGGTCGCCCATGGTCATCGCCTCGACCTGATCGTGCGTCACGTACACCATGGTGGCGGCGGCGCCTTCTTGTTTCAGTCGGTTATGCAGTTCGATGAGCTGCACACGCATGGAAACGCGCAGTTTGGCATCCAGGTTGGAGAGCGGCTCGTCGAACAAGAACACCTTGGGTTTACGTACGATGGCACGCCCAACCGCCACGCGCTGGCACTGGCCACCGGAGAGCTGGCCGGGTTTGCGGTGTAGCAGGTTGGTGATTTCCAGCTTCTCGGCGGCATCCTGCACCCGCCGGTCGATCTCAGCCTTGCTCTCTTTACCAATCAGACCAAAGGCCATGTTCTTGTAGACGGTCATATGCGGATAGAGCGCATAGTTCTGAAACACCATCGCGATGCCGCGATCTTTGGGCATGGTGTCGTTAACGCAGCGGTCGTGGATCATGATTTGGCCTTCACTGACGCTTTCCAGCCCGGCGATCATGCGCAGCAGGGTGGATTTGGCACAGCCGGAAGGCCCGACAAACACCATAAACTCACCGTCCTTGATATCCAGATCCACGCCATGCAACGCCCGGAAACCGTTGGGATAGACCTTTTTCACACTGTTTAATTGAATACCGGCCATGTCTGTTTACCTTATTGTTCGCGGTTAGCCTTTAACGCCAGCGCTGGCGATGCCCTGGATGAAATAACGTTGGAAAAGAATGAACAGCATCAGCATCGGGATCACCGCCATCAAGGCACCGGCCATCAGCAACGGATATTCCACTCCGGCACGGCTGGACAGCGAAGCCAGTCCTACCGGCAGCGTCAATTTCTCGGTGGTGGTGTTGACGATCAGCGGCCACATCAGGTTATTCCAGCTCCACAAACCGTTAATGATGATGCAGGCGATGATGCCGGGACGGATCAGCGGCAGCATGATGCGCCAGAAGATGGCGAAGTAGCTGTAGCCGTCGATCAGCGCCGCTTCTTCCATCTCCTTCGGTACCGCCAGGAAGAACTGCCGCAGCAGGAAAGTGGCATAAATGCTAAAGATCCCCGGCAGCACCAGGCCGGTAATGCTGTTGACCAGCCCCATTTTCTGCACCACCAGGAACTGCGGGATCAGAAATGCCTGGCCGGGCACCATCAGGATCGAGATGCACACCAGGAATACCGCGTCACGGCCACGAAAGTGCAGGCGGGAGAAGCCATACGCGGCCATGGTGGCGATCACCATTTGCAGAGTCACGGTGGAGAAGGTGGCCAGCAGCGAGTTGATATAAAAATCCGCAAAAGGGATCTCACGCATGATCTTGCCGTAGGCCTGCAAGCTGGGGTTTTCCGGCAGCAGGGTCAGCGGGATCTGAATGCTTTCGGCCTGGGTTTTCAGCGAGGTCACCAGCATCCAGATAAAGGGCACCACCGAGGCCAGCGCCGCTAGCGTCATAAACAGATAGACCAGGGCTTGTTTGCTTATCGTCATCAATGGCTCCTCAACTCACTCTCAGGCGTTTGCCGATCGCCATCTGCACCAGTGTGATCACCAGCGTCACGGCGAACAGCACCACGGTAATGGCAGAGGCGTAGCCTTTCTCTTGCAGATAGAAGGCGTATTTGTAGAAAAGGTTGGTGATGGTCATCACGTCACCCTCCACCAGGGCGCGGTCGAACATCAGGAACACCACGTCAAAGATTTGCAGGATCTCGATAAAGCTCATCACCGACACAAAGAACAGCGTCGGCACCATCATCGGCAGCGTGATAAAGAAGAAGCGGCGCAAGGTGCTGATACCGTCGATATCGGCGGCTTCATACAGCTGGCGGGGGATGCTTTGCAAACCGGCCAGCAGGATGATGATTTTCAGCGCCAGCGACGACCAGATAATGATGATGGACACGCTGATGCGTACCACGTCCGGATCGGACAGCCAGGCGACCGGCGCAATGTGCAGCAGGTTTAGCCCTTGGTTAATCAGGCCAAAATCCTTGTTGAACAGCCACTGCCACACCATTGCCACGGCGGCGGGCATGGTCACCGCCGGTAGGAACAGTAGGGTGCGTAACAGCGCTTTTCCACGAATATTCTGGTTAAGCCCAATCGCCAGCAGCAACGACAGCAGCAAGATCACCGGCACACACACCACCACATAGAACAGGGTGTTGAAGGCGGCGGTATAGAAGTCATCGTCCTCAAACAGGTTGATGTAATTGTCAACGCTGATGGTCGTCCAGCTCATAAACTGGTTGAGGTCGGTAAAGCTGTAAAAAATGTTCTGTAAAAACGGGATGAAGTAAAACACCGTCAGGCCAATCACCAGCGGCAGGATCATCACCCAGCCCCAGAAGCGCTCGGCTCGCTCCAGGCGGCTTAATGCGGCACGAGGTTTGCTCTTTGCCTGTTTTATGTTGGCCGTAGCCGTTTCTGCCAGCGACATGTCGCCATTCCTCACCTTTGACTGCTCAGTGTTTCCGCTACGGCCAGCCTTCGGGCAGGTAGGCCGTAGCGGGGGGAATTACTGCTCCATGATGCGTTCGATCTTCTTGACCGATTTATCCATTTCCGTACGGGCATCCGCGCCCATAAAGATTTTCTTCAGGCTACCGATCCACATGTTTTGCCACTTCGGCGTGTTGGTGCCTGCGGTTGGATAGGCCTCGGTCACTTCCAGCGTTTGGATGTACGGAGTGACGTCAACCTTTTTGACTTCCTCCGCCCAGGCTTTAGCCGCGACCTTGTTGGCCGGGATCACCACCTTCGCCAGGGTGGCCTGTGAGGCTTCGCTGCTCATAAACTCGATGTACTTCCAGGCTTCCTGCTTGTGGTCGCTCTTGGCGGACATGGCATAGGCCAGGCTGTGGGCCACGCCAGACTGGCGCTCGATTTTCGGCATCATCACCACGCCGATGTGCTCATTGATCAGCGGATTGTTGGCGAACGGAGCGGCCAACCAGGAACCGGCATATACCATGGCGGCGCGGTTGGACTGGAAGATGTTCTCGGTCTTCACTTCGCTCATCTGCTGGGCGGTCGGCATCAGGCCGTCTTTCATCATCCCTTGTAACTGCTGGTAGACCCAGATGGCGTTGTCGTTGGCGATATCAGTGGGTTGGCCATTTTTTGGCACGATATGATTGCCTTTCTGGAACAGCAGGTTC
Source organism: Serratia sp. J2 (assembly GCF_046269175.1). Lineage (NCBI taxonomy): Bacteria > Pseudomonadati > Pseudomonadota > Gammaproteobacteria > Enterobacterales > Yersiniaceae > Serratia > Serratia sp. J2. Next base: position 106,919 of record NZ_JBKABN010000019.1, on the reverse strand, counting down.
ATATAGCTGTCCTGGCCGTCGATGCTGAGATCCATCACCAGCGGGAAGGCGCTGCCTTTCAGGCCGGTTTGCAATTCGGCAGCCTTTTTCTTCATGTCATCCCAGGTCCAGTCGCTGGTGGGATAGCTGACGCCAGCCTGATCGAACAGTTTTTTGTTGTACCACACGGCGATGGAGTCGACGTCGCGCGGGATGGCCATCTGCTGGCCGTCGTATTGATAAGCCTTAACGGAGCTGGCAACGATATTATCCAGATTGACCGTGCCGTCTTTTAAATAATTACCCAGCGGTTGCATAATGCCATTTTTGGCATATTGCACAAAATAGGGCATATTAATCCAGAATATATCCGGTGCGACACCACCGGCGGCGGCGGAGTCTAATTTAACAAAGTATTGTGCAGCGGGGGTTAATTCTATTTCCACTTTAATATTCGGGTTGGCCTGCTCAAATCGCTTGGCAATTTCCTGTTCGGCAGGTAATTGGTTTCGATCCCAAACCGCATAACGTAACGTTATCTGGTCGGCAGCATATAACATGGTCGGCAACAATAAAGCGGCTGCAACAGCGGAATGCAACAGAAAACGTCCGGCGCTTTTTCTAGGTGACATTGCTTTACCCTCGGTGTCGGCGAATACATTTTTTGGTGAACGTGATTTCTTTCTATCCCTTAACTTTCAATGTGTCAATGCGGCCATTTTGCCCAAAAATGGGGCGTGTATCTTTCACTGTTGTTAACAACGAAAGGTCAAAGCCAACAACCGAAAGCCTTTTTTGTTGATAAATTGTTAATGTCGAAGGGCGAAAATCCGTTGTCGGGCGGCAGTTATGGCTTGCTGGGGTCATAGGATTAACTGATAACCCTTGCACCATAATGGGGATTAAAAACGTTTTTATTGTGCAGGCCGCGGCATCTTTCATTTTTGTGATGCAAATAAACAAAAAAATTATTTTTTTGCCGGGTGAGAGGGCGTTTGCTGGCTTTTTTTGTTGGCCTATATTGCCTGTGGCGAAAAAACGCGCTAGCCTGAAATTAATTCAATCCCACCGTAAAATAAAACAGGGCAGCTATTATGCGTCTCACGCTACTATTTACCCATTGCCTGGAGAAGATATTCCATCGCCAAGCCGCACCGCAGGTAGAACAGCAAAACCAATTCAGTTGTCTGAATAATGAAAGCCTCTCATGGCAAGGCGTGTATTGTCTGTACCGTGAGGATAATGAAACCCGTCGGGAATTACGTTATCAACTTGAGGGGGAATTGGCCGATGATATCAGCGTGCGCCATGTGCAGTCGGTGCCCAGCCATTTTCCCTGCTATGCCGAGGCTGATGAGAACTATCTGACGACCGAGCCTGGCCTATTTCCCGACCCGCTAATGCCCATTCAGGATCGGCGTTTTTTTGCCGCCTGCCGTTATTACGCCAGCCTGTGGCTGACTTTTACGCCGCCAGCGCAGGGTATTGCCGGTGGTGACTATCCGCTAACGCTGCGGCTGTTCGATCAAGAGACGGGGGAAGAGTTGGCCGCAGCCAGCATGACGCTGCATGTGGTACCTGCCGCGTTGCCAAAACAGAGGCTGCTCCATACCGAATGGTTACATACCGACTGTCTGGCGGACTATTATCAGATTGCGGTGTTCAGCCCGCAGTACTGGCAGGCGGTGCGCAACCTGGTGCGTAACGCGGTGGCAAACGGCGTGAATATGCTGCTAACGCCAATCTTTACGCCGCCGCTGGATACTGCTATCGGCGGCGAACGCACCACCGTGCAGTTGGTTGGGGTAAAACGCACCGCTGCAGGTTACCAATTTGATTTTGAACGGTTGGCGCAGTGGGTAGCATTGGCGCAGGAGGAGGGGATCGAACACTTCGAAATTGCCCACCTGTTTACCCAATGGGGCGCGGCGCATGCGCCCAAAATTATGGTTGAGGTTGCGGGGGAAACCCAACTGCTGTTTGGTTGGCATACCGATGCCCACGGCAGCGAATATCAGCAGTTTCTGCAGGCATTGATGCCAGCATTAACCGGCTGGTTCCGGGTGCGGGATCTGCAACGGCAGGTGTGGTTCCACATTTCGGATGAACCTAAACTGGAAAATATCGCCGCCTACCAACGTGCCAGCGATTCACTGCGGCCCTTGCTGGACGGGTTCCGCACTTTCGATGCGCTCTCCGATTTTGACTTCTATCAGCGTGGGCTGGTAGAAACTCCGGTAGTCGCCACCGATCATATCGAGCCGTTCCTCGAGCATCAAACCCCGCAGCTCTGGGCTTATTACTGCTGCGTGCAAAGAACCGAGGTGGCCAATCGCTTCTTTGCTCAGCCTTCGGCACGCAACCGCATTCTGGGTATCCAGCTTTACCTCTATAACATCAGCGGCTTCCTCCACTGGGGCTACAACTTCTATAACAGCAGTCATTCCCGGGAGAAACTGAATCCCTATGCGGTCACCGACAGCGGCAACGCCTTCCCCTCTGGCGATCCTTTTGTGGTTTATCCGGGGCCGAATTTCATGCCGATAGAATCGCTGCGTTTGCGGGTGTTCCATCAGGGGTTACAGGATCTGCGGGCATTGCAGCTGCTGGAGAGCCTGACCGATCGTGCCACGGTGGAGCAGTTGATCGATCAGGAACTGGGGATGCGCATCACTTTCAAACGTTACCCTCACCAGGCTTCTGCCATACTGCGGCTGCGGGAACAGGTCAACGCCTGTATTGAAGCAGCTCTGTAAACTAGAGGGTAGAGGGGCGAGCATGTTCGCCCCTGGCACCTGATTTCATCTTTTCGTCATCAAACGGTCATGTTCAGGTCATCACGCTGGCTTAAGTTTGCAGCGACTAGGCCAGGAGATGACCCGATGTTTACTTTGGATAGCCTGCTGCAAGATGTCTTCCCACAGCGTTCTCCCTCAGCCTGGCAGCGTAGCCTGCTAAGAACCTTACTGCGTGAAAAAGAATTCAAACAGTTTGCCGCCGACTATCCGCACCTGAAAGGGTTGGATCTGATCGAGCAGGTGGTGGATTACTTTAATTTGAGCTGTGAACTGGTGGATGGGGATCTGGAAAACATCCCCAGCCAAGGCCCGGTGGTGTTGGTTGCCAACCATCCCATTGGTTCGCTGGACGGTTTGGTACTGCTGCGGACGGTGGCGGCGGTTCGGCCAGACGTCAAGGTAGTGGCTAACCAGTTGCTGAGCTGTATCGAACCCTTACGCAATCTGTTTGTGCCGGTTGATAACCTGGGTAACCGTACCAACCGCCAGCAGATTGCAGCCATGCAAGCTCAGCTGGATAATCAGGGTGTACTGATCCTGTTCCCGGCGGGGGAAGTATCCCGCATGAGTCCCAAAGGGATACGTGATGGTCACTGGCATACCGGATTTCTGCGGCTGGCCGCCAAGGCGCGGGCGCCGATCGTTCCCATCCATATCAGCGCCCGAAACAGCGGCCTGTTCTATTTGACCTCGCTGATTTATCGCCCGTTATCCACCTTGCTGCTGGTGCGTGAGATGTTCAAACAGCGGGGCGGACGGATCAAAATCCGCATCGGCGGGCGCATTCCATTTGCCCATTGGCACGATGGCCATACTCAAGCACGCGATCTTGCCGAACGTTTCCGCCGCCATGTTTATCGGCTTGGTCAGGGGAAGCCGGGGCTGTTTACCAGCGAATCGGCCATCGCTTTGGCGGAAGATCGCCTCGAGTTGAAAAAAGCGTTGGCTGCCTGCGAGCGTCTGGGTGTTACGCCGGATGGAAAAACCATTTTCCTTTATCGCCGCCAGGGGGAGGCCAGAGCACCGATCCTGCGGGAGCTTGGTCGCCTGCGGGAGATCGCTTTCCGTGCCGTGGGGGAAGGTTCAGGGCGGCGGCGTGATTTAGACAGCTATGACGACGATTATTATCATCTGGTGCTGTGGGATGAGGAGGAACTGGAGATTGTCGGTGCCTATCGCTTTATTCCTACGGCACCGCAGTTGGCCAGCAAGGGACTGGAAGGCATCTACAGCAACAGCCTGTTCCATTACGATCGCGATATGACACCGATCCTTGAACAAGGGATTGAGTTGGGCCGCAGCTTTATTCAACCGGCCTATTGGGGGAAGCGCGGTCTGGATTACCTGTGGCTCGGCATCGGTGCCTATCTGGCCAAATATCCGCAGTATCGTTACCTGTTTGGCCCGGTGTCGATTTCAGGTGGTATGCCGGTTGCCGCTCGCGATTTGCTGATTGCTTTCTATCGCCTCTATTTTTCTCCAGACCATGCTATGGCTCAGTCACGACAGCCTTATCCGGCCTCTTTGCCGCAGGTATTGGCCCAGTTCGCCGGTGATGATTATCAGCAAGATTTGCTGCGCCTGAAAAGCCTGTTGAGTAACCTCGGCTGTTCGATCCCGACCTTGTACAAGCAATACACCGAGCTGTGCGAGCCCGGCGGTGTGCAGTTTATCGACTTCGGTACCGATCCGGCGTTTAACCACTGTATCGATGGTTTAGTGTTGGTCGATCTGACGCGGCTGAAGCCTACCCGCTATCAACGCTATATTGCCGCTCATCTTTAGATCGGCGGCTCATTCATAAAATCAATGGGCCATGACACAACGGCTCCGTTTTGACGGATCGTGCGGCCGCGCCAAATCCTCCCATGGGAAATTGGTAGCCGGTGAAAGGATCGCCTAGAATTAGCGGTTTCTTTCGCCGGAGTGTCCTATGTATCACCCCTATACACCAACCTTGTTGTCTGCGGATGAGCCTGCGGCCGTCAGCGTTGAGCTACCACAGGCGACTTCTCCTTTCTTGCTGCTGTGCGATCATGCGGGGCAGGCCATCCCAAAACGTCTTGGCGATCTTGGCCTGGCCAGCGGCGATATCGATCGGCATATCGGTTGGGATATCGGTGCGCTGGCGGTTTCCCGCCTGCTGGCCCAACAGTTGGATGCGACATTAATCCATCAGCACTACTCGCGTTTGGTGATCGACTGTAACCGTACGCCGGGTATAGCCAGTTCGATCCCACCGTTATCGGAAGTTACGCCAATACCTGGCAACCAAGGGATCAGCGCGGCCGAAGCGGGCGCCCGTGAACAGGAAATTTTTCAGCCTTATCACCAGGCCATCAATCATACGCTGGCAGCTCGCCGTGCCAGTAATCAACCCTGCGCGGTGATCGCCATGCACAGCTTTACACCGGTGTTTAAAGGCGATTCACGGCCGTGGCAGGTTGGGTTGCTGTTTAACCGCCATCCACAATTTGCCCTGTTGTTGGCGGAGTTGCTGCGTGCAGAAGGGGACTTACAGGTCGGTATCAATGAGCCATATGCGATGACCGATGCAACCGACTACACGCTGCCGGTACATGCGGAACGCCATGAATTACCTTATGTTGGCATCGAAATTCGCCAGGATTTAATCGGGGATCGTGCAGGGCAGGCAGCATGGGCAGCCCGTTTTTCCCGACTACTGCCATTATTATGGCAACGCTGGGAAATTTGACTTTAGTATTGATGACGGTGATGATTGTGTAAGGAAAGCGTTAGCGTCGATGGACAATGCTGGGAGTGACGGGTGGAACATATTGATAACGGACTGTTTATCAAGCAGGAGCGTTTTGAGGTGCTGGCAATTTTGCGCGACATCTATAAGCAAAGAACGCCACTGCGTGTCGCTAATGAACAGCATGAATTCAACGGCCAATTATTAAGCGTTGGCGCTGATAACATTGTTTTTAATTGCGATGCCCCAGAGCAGATCCCCGAAGGGATATTCAATATTGTGATTGAAAGCCACGATGCAAAAATTGAATTCTCTGTCGAACAGGTGCAACTGACCGAGCATAACGATACGCCGGTTTATGAGGCCCGTCTGCCGAAGCAGCTGGTTTATATCCAACGCCGCCGCCAGTTACGCATTACCACGCCTTATTGGCGTGAATTTTTCTGTAACGGGGAACACAGCGATGGCACCCCGTATCAACTGCGTATTCACGATCTTTCGCCGGGCGGTGTTGGCCTGCGTATCGACGGCCCGGTGCCTGGCTATATGCAGCCGGGGCTGGTGTTCAATAAGGCGCAGCTGGATTTAGGGGATTACGGCAAGTTTAAGGTCAATATGGAACTGATTGCCGTGAATGAAGATCATGTTATTGATGAAGACGAAAAGCATCATTTCTCGCGTCTGTCCTGTCGTTTTCTCAAGATGGGGATGCTGACCGAGCGCAAAATTCAAAGCGCGGTATTTGCTTTTGAATTGGATTTCAACAAGAAGAAAAAACGTTGACTCCCTCATCCCAATCCTCTCCCACAGGGAAAGGGAGCTGATAGCCCCTGCTAATTTGGAAGTAAAGAGGTAATTTCAGCAACCATGCTCGCCCTTGCAAGCAAGTTGAGCCAGTCGGTGTTCAAGGTGAATAACTCTACTTTCAGCTTTACTCGATCGGTCCCCTCTCCCTGTGGGAGAGGGTTAGGGCGAGGGGCATCACATCACTTCAGTGCCCGCAGGTGGCCGATCTCCTGCCAGCCGTGACGCGCCGCATCTTCCAATACCGCACATACCTCATGGATCGCAGTCGGCACTGCCTTGCTGAAAGATTCCCCCTGCAGCAAATGGGCAATTAACAGCGCAGTGAACATGTCACCCGTCCCTTTCACCGGCGAATCGATTTTGGCATGGGTGAAGCTTTGCGCCGCTTCAGCGGTGACCAGCAACAGGCCAACTTCCTGATCGCCGTTTGCCACGCCAGGTGCGCTGGTGACCAGTACCCACTCCGTATTGCCTTTGAGCAGCGCCCGTGCAGCCTGCTCGGTTTGCTCTCGCGTGCTTAGCGCCATGCCGCAAAGCTGCTCCAGCTCGAAACCGTTCGGCGTAAGGCCATGGGCCAGATTGAGGTACGGCGAACGATAACGTTCAACCAGACGTTTATCGACGTAAACCCCTTCGCCGTAGTCTCCCATCACCGGATCGATATAGATCTTGATGCCCGGATTGAGGGCAATCACCCGCGGCAGCCAGTCTGCCAGAATATGGCACTGCGCCACGTCACCCAGATAACCGATAATGATGGCCCGCGCGCGGCACACGACTTCACGGGCAATCAGATCTTCCAGAAAACCGCTGAACCATTCGCTGGAGATCGCTCCCCCGTGCGGCGCGCCGTAATAGGGCGGGCAACCAAACAACACGCTCGGTACCTGCAACACCTCCAGGTTCTTCTTCAACAACGTGCGGTAGGCAATGCCATTCCCCACGCTACCGTAGACCACCTGCGACTGAATGGTGATCACATCAATGGGTGGTGGCCGCAGTTTAGAGCCTTGTTGCATGTGGACTTCCTTGGTTCATTGTTATTCAAGCGCAACGGTCGGCAGAGGTAACTCGCCGAGGTAGAGAAGTTTAACCTATTGAAGGGCATGGCTACAGTAGGTCGCGGGAGAGTTTGATGATTTTTCGTCGGATCGCTTGCGATTTTTCCTGCGACTAATCGTGATGCGAATCACAAAGCTTACCGTTGCCGGTTGCCTGGAGATCGCGTCCGCGGTATTACTTGCGCCGTAGCGTAATAAGCTACTCAATCATTTTTATGATGGCGTGTTACTGCGCAAGCAGGCAAGACCAAAATAGAAATGCACTTCTTCTACCGAAGGGGAGCATTTTCATTTTGGTCTTTTTTTTTGCTTTTTTTGCCGGGGAAAACCTATGGATTATAACAAGTTGGGCTTGGACATATTGGCACTGGTCGGGGGAAAGGCTAACGTCAGCAAGCTGACGCACTGCGCTACCCGTCTGCGGATGGAGTTTAACGACGATAGTCGGGTCGATGCGAAAGCGATAGAAGCTTTGCCCGGCGTGATCAGCGTGGTCGAGCGCGGTGGCCAGTTCCAGATTGTGGTGGGCAACAACGTGCAGCAGACTTTCCGCGCGTTGCAAAAAGCGATTGGCCAACCGTTGGGCAAACCGGGTGGACAGCCGAAGAACAAGGCCAAGGGCGGTGTCTTTACGCAGATTATCAGCGTGATTTCGACCACCTTTACGCCGGTGATCCCGGCTATTACCGGTGCGGGGATGATCAAGGCGCTGCTGGCGATCCTCAAGTTAACTGGGGCGATCAGCGCGGCCAGCCCAACTTACCATCTGCTGGATACCATCGCCGATGCTGCCTTCTTTTTCCTGCCGGTGCTGCTGGCCTATGGGGCATCGATCAAGTTTGAGTGTAACCCTATTCTGGCCATGACCATCGCGGGAGCCTTGTTGCATCCCAATCTTGCCCAGATGCTGGCCGCCGGTTCACCAATCGATTTTATTGGCATCCCGGTGCGGTTGGCCGATTATGCCGGCTCGGTGCTGCCGATCATCTTCACGGTGTGGCTGATGTCTTATATCGAGCGCTTTGCCGAGAAAGTCTCGCCGACCATGATTAAATTCTTCACCAAACCGATGATCATCCTGCTGGTTACCACGCCGCTAGCCTTGGTGGCGGTAGGGCCGTTCGGTATTTTCCTCAACGATCTGGTGGCCAGCGGCGCGGCGATTATCGATGGCAAGGCCAGTTGGCTGATCCCGATGCTAATGGGCGGGCTGCAACCGTTCCTGGTGATCACCGGCACCGCGTGGGCGATGACGCCTATCGCTACCGGCCAGTTGAGTAAAAACGGCTTTGAGATGATTAATGGCCCCGGCATGTTGGCTTCCAACATCGCCCAGGGCGCGGCAACCCTGTGTGTCGCGTTCCGCACCAAGAATAAAAATCTGCGTCAGTTAGCCTCATCCGCCGGTTTCACTGCGCTGCTGGGGATCACCGAGCCTTCACTATACGGCGTCACGCTGAAACTGCGTAAACCGTTGATCGCAGCCATGATCGGCGGCGGCTGTGCCGGTGTCTACGCGGGTGTTAGCGGTTTGGTGCGTTATGCCTTTGTTTCGCCAGGGTTGGCGGCCTTACCCGCATTTATCGGTGAAAACCCGATGAATATCGTGCACGCCCTCATCACCTGCGTTATCGCCATTGTCGTGACCTTTGCCTTGACCTGGATCCTGGGCTTTGAGGATCCGGTTGATGAAGATGAAGAGGCGGCAGCAACAGATAGCGCTCCTTCCGAGAGCAATGCGATGCTGTTCAGCCCGTTGGCTGGTCAACTGGTGGCGCTGGAACAGGTGAATGACGACGTATTTTCGCAAGGGCTGTTGGGCAAGGGTGTGGCAATTGTACCTGAGCAAGGTGTGCTGCGTGCTCCAGTGGACGGGGAAATCGTGACCTTCCTGCCTTCGAAGCATGCCGTGGGCATTAAGGCCGATAACGGCATGGAAGTGCTGATGCATATCGGCATCGATACCGTCAATCTCAACGGTGAGCATTTCAGCTCTCAACTGCAGGTGGGCGATCGGGTGAAAAACGGTGATGAGCTGGTGCGCTTTGATATTGCCGCCATTACCGCGCTGGGTTACGACATTATCACCCCGGTGCTGGTGGTCAACAGCGAGCAGTATCCGCACCTGAGCTGCCGACAGCCTGGCCCGGTGAACTTTGGTGAGCAAATTGTCGCGCTGAATACCAAGGAAAAAAATGTATGATTTACCACCAGCTGAACGATTTTCCGCCTGGCTTCCTGTGGGGGGCCTCAACCTCGGCTTATCAGGTTGAGGGGGCATGGGACGAAGACGGCAAAAGTCCTTCCATTGTCGATATGCTCGATCATCCCGCCGAGACGGCAGATTTTAAGGTGGCCAGCGATCATTACCACCGCTTCCGTGAAGACGTTAAGCTGTTCGCCGAATTAGGGCTGAAGGCGTACCGTTTCTCCGTTGCCTGGACGCGCATTTTGCCCAACGGCACGGGCGAGGTGAATCAGCCTGGCCTGGCGTTTTATCGTGACCTGATCGATGAACTGCTCAAGCACGGCATTGAACCTGTGGTCACGCTCTACCATTTCGATCTGCCCTATGTGCTGGAACAACAGGGCGGTTGGAGCAATCGGCAGACCATCGATGCCTTTGTCGAGTATGCGGACGTGCTGTTCACTGCCTTTGGCGATAAGGTCAAATATTGGCTGACCATCAACGAGCAGAACACCATGATCCTGCACCCTGGTGCCATCGGGGTACCAAAGGGCGGCGAACTGCCTACCAAGCCGGTACTTTATCAACAGAGCCACCATATGCTGGTGGCGCAGGCGCGGGTCATGGCTTTATGCCATCAGCGCTGTCCCAAGGGGAAAATCGGCCCGGCGATCAATACCACTTCCATGTATCAGGAAACCTGCCATCCGTTGGATGCCATCGCCGCCCACAACTGGGAAACACTGCGCTGCTGGAGCTTTCTGGATGTTGCGGTACATGGCCGATACAATGCGTTGGCCTGGCGATATTTGCAGGATCGCGGCCTTGCCCCAGTGATTGAAGACGGAGACGCGGAGTTACTGCTGCAAGGAAAGCCGGATTATGTAGCGATTAACTACTATTCCACCGCCACCATCGCCGCCAGCCGTGGGGATGCCTCGGATATCACTGCTCGTGCGGGGGACCAGCAAATCATGCTGGGTGAGCCGGGCGTGTATCGGGCAGCTGAAAACCCGTATGTCGACAAAACGCGCTATGGTTGGGTGATCGACCCCGTGGGCCTGCGACTGACGCTGCGCAAGGTTTATGAACGCTATCATCTGCCGATTTTAATTACTGAGAATGGCATCGGTGCGCCGGACCAGCTATTGTCTGGGGATATCATCAATGATGATTACCGCATCGATTTCATGCGTGCGCATATCGAACAAATGCAGTTGGCGATTAATGATGGTGTCGATCTGCTGGGTTACTGCCTGTGGGCGGCGATCGATCTGGTCAGCACGCATCAGGGGTACGCCAAGCGCTACGGTTTTATCTATGTCAACCGCGGTGAACAGGATCTGCACGATCTGCGGCGTATCAAGAAGAACAGTTTCGCTTGGTATCAGCGCCTGATTGCCTCGAACGGCCAACAACGTGGATAACACAGTTTAATGATGAAAGTCGTCAAGGTGCTCAATAACAGCCTGGTGCTGTCCACCGACAGCGATAACCGCGAAGTTATCGTGATGGGCAAGGGCATCGGGTTTAACAGCAAAGTAGGGGATGTGCTGGCCTCGGCCAGCATAGAAAAAGTCTATGTGGTGCAGAACGGTCAAACCGGCCACGACCATCTACGCCTGATAGAGGCCACGCCGGAACAGCACATTGAGCTGGTGCAAATGATCCTCAGGCTGGCCAACAGCCAGCTTGGCGGCCGGGTCAACGAACAGATCTTTTTCACCCTGGTGGATCATCTCAGCTTTGCAATTGAGCGCTGCCGTAAAGGCATCATCATTCAGAACCGACTGTTGCATGAGGTAAAACGCTTTTATCCGCAGGAGTTTGCCGTGGCATTACAGGCGCTGGCGCAGATCAACCAGCGTTTGAATATCCTGTTGCCGGAGGCGGAAGCGGGGAACATTGCCTTTCACCTGGTCAATGGCCAGACCGACGTACAGAGTATGGAGCACACGCTGCTGGCGGTGAAGATGCTGAAGGATATCTTCAACATCATCAAATACCATTTTCGCATCGATATCGCCACGGATTCACTCAACTACTCACGTTTCCTGCTGCATATGCAGTTTTTCATTCAACGAATGATCGATAACAAACAGGTGAAGTCGAAAGACGATTTCCTGTTCTTGCAGGCGACGAAAGAGTATCCCGATGCCTATCGTTGCGCACTGGTGATCCGTGACTATGTGAAAAATCTGTTGGAAATGGAGATGTCCAACGACGAGCTACTGTACTTGGTCATCCACCTGACGCGGATTGTCGATCGGGACGATTAAGCTCGGTCTGCAGCGCGTTCACCGTAGCGATAATGGCTCTGAAATACATTAGACATCATGGCTTGGCCGCGTGCATTATGCCAGATAACAACTGAGATAATGTGGGAAACGCTATGTCGGATTCTAATGCGCTACAGGGCCATGAAGTTGCAAAACCACCAAGCAATACTCAACTGTTTACCGGTTTTCTGATGCTTGGCCTGATCGGCTTTGGCGGGGTGCTGCCGCTGGCGCGCAGCATGTTGGTGGAACAACGCCGCTGGTTAACTGCTGAGCAGTTCACTGAACTGCTGGGATTGTGCCAGTTCCTGCCGGGTGGCAACGTCATTAACCTTTCCGTAGCGGTGGGGATGGAGTTTCGCGGATTGCGTGGTGCGCTATGTGCCTTGCTCGGGTTGATCTGCGCCCCAACGGCGATTGTGGTCGGCCTGGGCGTGATTTATGCCCGCTACCAAAACGATGTCCATGTGCAACATGTGTTCGCTGGGTTAGCCGCAGCGGCGGCAGGTTTGCTGCTCTCTACCGCATTGAAAATGCTGTTGCCACTGTGGGGGAAATGGTTGCCATTAGCGATTGTTGCCATTGCTTTGGTGGCGATTGCCTGGCTGCGTCTGCCATTGCTGCCAACCATGCTGTTGTTGGCCCCGCTCAGTATTCTGCTTGCCTGGAGGAAACCTTCATGATGGCGGTGTTAATCTCATTGGCGATCATTTTTACCGAGCTTTCGCTGATGGCGTTCGGTGGCGGCTTTACCATTCTGCCGGAAATGCAGCGCCAGGTGGTGGAGGTGCATCAATGGATGAGCGCCCAGGAATTCAGCGCGTTGTTTGCCATGGCGCAGGCGGCTCCGGGGCCGAATATGATGATCGTGCCGCTGATTGGTTGGCACGTCGCGGGCTGGGCCGGGCTGTTAGTTTCCTCTGTGGCCAAGTTTGGGCCGTCGTCCATCGTTACCATTTTGGTGATGAGAGCATGGCGGCGTTTTAAAGATAAGCCCTGGCGGCGTATCGTGCAGCTTGGGCTGGTGCCGGTGACGGTCGGGCTGGTTGCCGCCAGCGGCGTGCTGATTGCCCAGGCTTCAGCGACCAATTGGCGGTTAGCAATATTAATTGTGTTAGCGACGCTGCTGAGTATGAATAAACGTATTCATCCATTATGGATCCTGGCGGGCGGGGCAGCGCTGGGATTAGTGATTGGGTGACGCCTTAACGTTCTGAAGGGAGCCGCATGCTGCGCTCCTACGTAGCGATATATGTCATTATATTTATCTTAATTAATTGGTGACGTAATTAAATTAACTAAATTATCTAAGTAAACCACAAGGATAATAATTCACAACGTTTTTGTGATTAAACTCTAAAATTAAAAACCCCGCTTTTGTTTTATATTGATAATTTCATGATGATGAGGTGATAATCAACTCGCTGTACTCTGTTATATTATCAATAACAAGGGGTTTTCTATGGGACTGTTAGGGCTTGAAATGTTGGGGCAGATATCTGACGGTCGAGGAAATAATGGCGGTGACCGTTCCGATAACAGTGGATGCCTCAACGAGGGAAGTAACGGGAGAGGCAACGGAAATGGCGGTAGAAGCGGCAGTGCCGGAAATAACTGGGGTTCTAACGCTGGCAGTTCATGCTCATGGTAGTCAACTAACATAAACCTTTTAAATGAATGTATACCGGTTATGTCTGACTGGACAAATTTCATGAAAGCAATTGTACGTATACTTGCGTCTTTGGTTAGCTTTTATCTGGCTGCAGCTTTATTAAAAGGGGCCTGCGTGTGGTCGTTGGGTTGGTATGCTGCACCAGCCAATATTTCTCACTTACTGGTTTCTCTCTCGTGCTGTTATGTAGTGGCGAAATTGGTTTTTTGTGTAGTGAACTATTTCTACCCGAAGTAGTAAGCTGTAACCGGTTCAGCACGTAGGGGCGCTGCAGGCTGCGCCTGAGGTTATTAATCTCAAGCCACCCGTTTTGGCAGGTGGCTTTTTTATCACGGCAGTTGACGGTAATCCTCATCGGATACCGGTTCCAACCACTCATTGGAGGAACCCTCGGCCGGGACCACCACGGCAATATGCGCAAACCAGCTATCCTGGGCTGCACCGTGCCAGTGTTTGGCTCCTGCCGGGATATTGATTACGTCCCCGGCGGTAAGTTGGCGAGCCGGTTTATTCCACTCCTGATACCAGCCGCGCCCCCCGGTCACCAGCAGGATCTGGCCGCCCTGATGGTGGATATGCCAGTTATTCCGACAGCCTGGTTCAAACACCACATTGCCAATGGCTACTCCTTCGGTGGTCAACATGTTCAGGTAGCTGGTGCCGGTGAAATATTGCGCATAGGCGTCATTTTTTGGCCCTTTGGGGAAAATACCGTTACCGTCAAATTTCTCGCTCATTTCGTCTCCGCCGTCAAATTACGCCTGCTTTCAGGAAGCAATCAAAAAGGGTGGCCGATGTGCTTATGGCCGACAGGAGGAAGTGTATTACAGGGCCGATTCAATGATAAGGTAGCTAAATATGCATACACCTATGCAAATAATTCATTAGTCATGACAATGACCTGCAAGTATGCGGCCTTAGCTGGCAGTGCTCTTGAGGGTAAATATGGGTGGAAAGAACCATGAAGCAAGCGTTTAAAAACGGCATATTGGCATTACTGTTGTCCAGCGTGGCAGGGGCCGCCTGGAGTGAGCAAACCCTGGTTTTCGTTCGCCACGGTGAGAAGCCAGACAACAACAGTGGTCAGCTGACCTGCAAAGGCTTTAACCGCGCCTTGGCACTGCCGGAGGTCTTAATCTCCCGCTTCGGTAAACCCGAAGCCATTTATGCCGCAGGCCCCAAGAAAAATAAGCTGGGCAGCTCCATGCGGGCATTGACCACGATTACCCCAACGGCCATTCGGCTCTCACTGCCGGTGAATATCCAGTATCACGCCGATGACATTGCTGATTTGCAGACGGCTCTGCTGGACGATCGTTTCCGCAATGCCGTGGTGTATGTCTCTTGGGAACATCACAACTTGGTGCAGGTGGTAAAAAACATTATCACCGCAGAAGGGGGCGATCCCCAACAGGCGGCCAAATGGCCGGGCAGTGATTTTGACAGTATCTATGTTCTGACGATTGACCATGACGCGCCCGCCAACAAGATCCGCTTCGAACATCAAACCGAAGGGCTTAAGAATGTCGCGGATACTTGTCCAACCGGAATGAAGTGACAATATCAGTGCAGAAATGCAGTCGTCGGAGTCACTAGGGGCGCGGTACGGCGCCCCTATCCATTTAGAAACATTACCCCTTTGATTTTTCTCTATTTCTCAAGGTATAGGCTGGGTGGCACGCCAAGTACACGGCGGAATAGTGCAGTGAAGGCACTTGAACTCCCATAGCCAAGGTCCAGCGCAACGCGAGTAACCGATTCCCCATTGTTAAGGCGGGTGATAGCCGCCAGCAAACAGGCTTGTTGGCGCCACTCAGTAAAGCTCACGCCAGTTTGCGTTCGGAACACTCTGGTGAAAGTGCGACGACTCATGCCTGCCTCCGCAGCCATTTTGTTGATATCGATAGAAAGAGATGGGTTTTCAATCAGTTGACGGCACAGTCTGGCTAAACGAGGCTCGTCGGGTAACGGAGTATTTAGCAACAGAGATGGCATAGCGGCAATTTCATCAAGCAACAGAGACATAATCTTGCCTTCTCTATTATTCAGGTCATAGAGCGCTGGCAAATCCACTGCCTGTACTAACAGGTTCTGTAGCAGGGGGGATACTCCAACCACCCGACAGCCATCGGGTAGTCCTGCGGCGCGGGCAGCGTCCGGGGTAAAAAATGCGTTCAACATGGTGACAGGGCCACGCATATGCATCTCATGGTCGATGCCAGCAGGTATCCAGCATGCCCGCTGTGGTGGAACAACCAGGTTTTCGCGCGCCGTGAACACGCTGATCGTTCCGGAGGCGGCATAGGCAAACTGGCTGCGACGATGTGTATGGGAGGGAAAAGTCGAAGACGCCGGGTAGTCATTTGCGGTGACTACGGCAATTCGTGGGATGTCTTCGTAGGGGGCGAGTAACGTATTACGCATGGCCCAAACTCTATAATAATTGACTCAATATTGAAAGCGAGCTGGTACTGCGGATCCTACAATGGCCACGGTAACAAAATCATCTGGCACATTCAGTTTATTAGGAGTCGATATGTCCAACACGTTTCACCGAGTAGGTAATGGTCCACATTCTGTCATTGTTCTTCACGGGTGGTTTGGTGATTGCCATGCTTTTGCGCCAATGGAGGACGCCCTCAGCCGCGACGAGTTTACTTATATCTTTATGAACTACCGTGGATACGGGAGCATGAGCTCCGCCGCTGGCACTTATAGCATGGATGAAATTGCGATGGATACCTTATCCCTTGCAGATGAGCTTGGATTCGACACGTTTAGCTTGGTAGGCCACTCGATGGGAGGAATGGCAATTGAACGTGTAGCGACTTTGGCCCCTGAGCGCGTGCGTATGTTAGTGCCTGTCGCACCGGTTCCTTCCTGCGGTGTTGCTTTCGACCCTGTAGGGCAAGCATTGTTTAATGGTGCGGCTGATAGCATCGAGAATAGAAGGAACATCATCCATCGTAGTACTGGACAGCGCCTTTCACGAGCGTGGATCGACTGGAAAGCTGAGTATTCAATGGCGCATTCGTCCAGAGCCGCTTTTGCCGCTTACTTGAATGCATGGAGCAACACCGATTTCAGCGCGGAGGTACAGGGTTTACCACACAGGGTTAAGGTGCTGATCGGGGAGCATGATCCGACATTCAACACAGATCTGATGCGTTCCACCTACCTTGCATGGTATCCAAAGGCTGAACTGGAAATACTTGAGAATGCCGGTCATTACCCAATGAATGAAGTACCGCTCGCCTTGGCAACGAGTATAGAGAACTTCCTACGGCAGGCCTAATTTTTGAGCGCAGCTAAAAAGCCTTCGGGGGGTGACAAGGTTTTAGACCATGGTTATCGATTTATTTTCCGCTGCTTACTTTGATTGTTGCTAATAAAATTACCATATCGCTTTAACGGTTTTCATTATAGGAATGATTAATAGGCATTTACTGTCGAATAAAAAATAACTTGACCTTGATAAAATAATTTAGAATGATAGTCATTATCAACTTCTGGATGGTTATTCTGTGATGACATCATTTGAGAAATGAGTAGATAGGTTATATCACAAACCTTAGCACCTTCAGGCATTTTTATAATACCTGAACAATCTCTCTTATTTTTATGATTTATTGAAATCAATATTGTAATTTTAAAAACAAGTTCATTACTTACATTTCAGGGGGGTTAATGAAAAATATTCTATTTATCTTTTTTTGTGTTTTTCTTGGCGTTGCCATAGGTTCTATTGCGAGAAGTTTTAACGCGTCTCCGTTATTTCAGTCCTTGGCTATTTCTACTGGCATAGCAATCGTGATGTTTATTTATTATCAAGTGACAGGAGTTTTTAAATGAAAGTCTTAAACTTTGATGAAATTAATATGGTTTCAGGTGCAGGAAATGTAAACTGGGAACAAGCAGGTAGAGAGGTTGCCGTTGGCGGAGCCACAATCGCTGGCACGGCATTCGGAACGGGTTTGGCTGGCCCATTAGGGCCGGCAATTGGACTAGCCGCAGGGGTTGCGGTGGGAGCATTATATGATGCTGCAGGAAACCAAAACGCCAGTGGGCCAGCCTGGAATGGAATTTGTCGACCTAATAAGCCATTAATATGCATGAGTAAACAAGGTCAATACGAATCCTACTGCAATGGGCTGTAATCTTTCGTGATAGGGGGCAATCATTGAGGTGGTTTACATCACACCTCAATGATTTTTGTGTTAATTCATGGATTATCTTAAGTGGGCAACGGTATCTCGACGCTTATCTTTAATACCGTCACTGAACCCCACGTTTCCATCGATATAGATTGAACATCCCCGGCTTGGAAAACATCACCAGGTTGCCCAGCAGGATCAGGCACAGGCCAATCACCGCATTCAGATGCCACTGGTAACCCTCATACAGAGTGGAGATCGTTAGCGCCACCAACGGGAACAGCAAGGTGCTATAGGCGGCGGCCCCTGAGCCGATGCGGCCTAGCAGGGTGAAATAGGCGGCAAAGGCGATCACCGTGCCAAAAATCGCCAGATAGAACAGCGATCCCAGATAGCGAGTGGTGAATTCGAGCTGCAATGAATCGCCCTGTGCCAGTGCGATGGCAAACATCAGCAGTGTGCCGTAGCTCATGGCGTAGGTATTGGTGGAAAGCATATCCAGCCCACGGCGTTGGTGGCGCGTGCTGAGCATGTTCCCCAGCGAAAAACCGTAGGTGCCCAGCGCGCTCAACCCGATCCCTTTAAGCAATTCTGGCGCCATCTGGGTCGCCATCAGATCCTGCCAAAATAGCGCCACGATGCCGGTCATGCCTAACAGTGCCGCAGGCAGCAGATTCGGGCTGGGGCGTTGGCGGAAGAAAATCATGCTGTTAACCGCGTTGAACAACACCGCCATCGAGAAAATCACCGATTCCAGCCCGCTGCTGATATAGGCCGCCGCCAGGTAGAAACAGTAAAAGTTAAAGCCAAACACACAGCAACCCTGCAACATGCAGAACAGGTGGTCCCGCAGGCTAATGGCCCGCAGACGGCGTAGCGCCAGCATGGCTAGCCACATCACGGCGGCA
Source organism: Serratia sp. J2 (assembly GCF_046269175.1). NCBI lineage: Bacteria > Pseudomonadati > Pseudomonadota > Gammaproteobacteria > Enterobacterales > Yersiniaceae > Serratia > Serratia sp. J2. The sequence continues at coordinate 88,357 of NZ_JBKABN010000019.1, read as the reverse complement.
GCAAGCAAGAAACGGTAACCGATCGACACGGGGATCGCCACCGTGCCTTGTTGCAGGGTAATCGCAATCCAGGTGGTGCCCCAAATCAGCACAACGGCAAGGTACAACAGCGTATTCATGAGTTCTCCTGTTAATGATGACAGGAGTATTCATCTTTTAGCGCCGTAACGCTTTCAGCCTTTTGCGGCCAATTGCATATTCTTGCGCTTTTTTTGTTAAAAGCGCCCGGTGACAACTGGCATCCCGCGCCGCCACTCTTTAAACTGGAACGGCTTGGATCACAGGAATAGGGCAGCTATGGCATACCTGGCATTTGAAACATTGCACCAACATAAAGCCCGGTTGCACAACAGCGTGCAGCTGGGATCTGGCGTGCAATTGGCGGCCTGGTCAAACTGCAATGACCGTATCACCCAGGAAAGTGCCGATCACCACACCCTCAGCCTGTACGTGGCGGATGGTTATGAGTGCTATCAGAAGGTGCCAGGGGGGTGGCAGAACGGCGGCGGCCCGGATCGCTTTTGCATCATGCCGCGTCATTACGAATCCACCTGGGATGTACGCAGCAATCTCTCCTTTGTTCATCTGTATTGTACCGACCAGCATTTGCGCCATTTGGTAGAGCAGACCTGGGATCGCAGCCCGGCGTCCATCAACGTAGAGCCGCTGTCGTTTGCGGAAGATCCGCAAATCACGCTGCTGTATCGCCAGTTTTTACTTAATCACAATTGGCAAGACAGCGCCAACCAACTGGCACTGAGCAGCGCCTCCACGCTGTTGATGTCGCATATGCTTCAGCGCTACACCCAGTTGCAATGGCGGCTGCCTAGCGTGCGTGGTGGGCTGGCACCGGCCGTGTTGAAGCGGGTGCAGGAGTTTATCTATCACCATCTCGATCAACCATTGGTGCTGGCAGACTTGGCTGCTCAGGCGGAATTGAGCGAGTTTCATTTTGCCCGCATGTTTAAACACAGCACCGGGCAGGCACCACATCAGTACGTGATGCAAGTGCGTTTGCAACAGGCGGAGAAATTACTGCGCAACACGCTGATGCCGCTAACCCAGATTGCGCTGGACTGCGGCTTTAGCTCGGCCAGCCATTTCAGCCACCGTTTCAAGGCATTCTATGGTCATACGCCGATACGGCTGCGGCAGCAAAGCCGTTAATCCCTGAGGAGAAAGGATATGGAACAACCATTTTGTGGTGTTGAGGTACTTTTTGTCGCGGGTTTTGGCCCGATCACCCAAAACACCAGCCAAAGTGCCGCGTTTTATCAGCAAGCGCTGGGGTTGCCGCTCAAGCCAATGGAAGGGAATGCGGACTATCTGCTGACCGAGCACGATGCCTTGGCCGGGGTGAAGCACTTTGCGTTGTGGCCTTTGGCGCAGGCTGCCAAATCCTGTTTTGGTCAGGATCAGTGGCCACAAGATTTACCGGTGCCGCAGGCGTGGATGGAGTTTGACGTGGCGGATATGGCGAAGGCCACCCAAACGCTGCTGGATCAAGGCTATCAACTGCTGGTAGCCAACCGTTTGGAACCGTGGGGCCAGAGCGTCACCCGTCTGTTAAGCCCGGAAGGCTTGCTGGTTGGCGTGACTTTAACACCCTGGATGCGGGCTAACCCATAACCCACTGGCTACCTATGGCACAGCACCATCGGCGGATGGTGCCAAGAACGGTGGTTATGGCAAGGGGAAGGCGGTCGGGTTTTGGCTCATGACATCGATGAAGACGTCCTTGAAAGAGGCCCAGAAATGCATAATGCCAGCCAGGTTGAAGGACATGCCCATCAGCCCCATCACAAACCAGCAGCTAGTGAACAGCCCCAGACTGCTGAACACAAACGCCATGCCGTTACGGCTGGCCTTGCGGCACACCACATTCAGTTGGCTGGCCAGAAACATCATCACTGCGCTCAGCAATTCCCAGCGCATCATAATAAAGCCAGTGGCTATGGTACTCATCGGTGGTGATCCTTTGCTACAAACGCCGCATCTATCTCCTGGTATCAGACCCTGGGGAAGAATGCGCATTGATAGACGGTGGTTTAGGTTGTTGGTGTGATCTGCGTCACATTGTAGCATCGGAATAATGGGTGTCTCAATAGTCGTCATGGCCTGTCTGACAAATCACAGCAACATTCCAATATGTTGAAACATTTATGCCAAGTCATTAGCAACCTTTTAATGTGGCTCCAGGGTTATTAACGCTATGCTGGCCGGCTTTTCGCACCCATTATAGCTATCAGTCAGGCAGGTAAGACTCCGCGCATGGCCCAATTAAAAGATCCTTTCCGTGACCATCCCGCCGAAGAAACGTTGTTTATTCGCCGTGCCTGCGTGGCGATGGTGTTGGTCGTCGCCTGTTTTGGTTTGCTGGTTTACAACCTTTATCAGTTGCAGATCAAACAGCATGCGTTTTACCAGACTCGCTCTAATCAGAACGATATCAAGATGCTGCCGATTGCCCCTCATCGTGGCCTGATCTTCGATCGCAACGGCATCCCGCTGGTGCGCAACATACAGCTGTATCAGATTGAAGTGACCCCCAGCAAGATTGCCAATATGGCAACGCTGTTGCAAAACCTGACGCCTATCGTCGATCTGACGCCGGATGACATCGCCTCATTCCGTGACGATATGCACCACAATAGTCGCTACAAGCCCGTCACGCTGAAGACCGGACTTAGTGAAACCGAGGTGGCTCGTTTTGCGGTAAACCAGTATCGCTTTGACGGTGTAACCATCGAGACCTACCAGCAGCGGCAATATCCTTACGGGGCACAGTTGGCGCACGTGGTAGGGTATGTCTCGCGCATTAACGATAACGATGTTAAAAAGCTGGAGCAGCAGGGATTAGCGCAAAACTATGCGGCCGACCACAATATTGGCAAACAGGGGCTGGAAGCCTATTACGAGAAAGAGCTACACGGCACCACTGGCTATCAGGAAGTGGAGGTGGATAACCACGGGCGTATCGTTCGCCTGCTGAAGGAACAGCCGCCCCAGGCGGGCAAAGATATTTATCTGACGCTGGATCTGCACCTGCAACAGTACATCGAAGGCTTGCTCAAAGGGCAACGGGCGGCGGTAGTGGTCGCCGATCCGCGCGACGGAGGCATTCTGGCGATGGTTTCCAGCCCTAGCTACGATCCCAACCCGTTCGTCAAAGGTATTGGCTATCAGGCCTACAAGTCGCTGCTCAGCAACCCGGACTTACCACTGATTAACCGCGTGACGCAGGGGCTATACCCGCCAGCCTCAACGGTAAAACCTTATATGGCGGTATCGGCACTGTTTGCCGGTGTCATCACCCCAACCACCACTTTCTTTGGCGCACCCACCTGGACCCTGCCGGGAACGCAGCGGCACTATCGCGACTGGTTGAAAACCGGGCACGGCCTGCTGAACGTCACCAAGGCGATCGAGGAGTCAGCCGATACCTTCTTCTATCAGGTTGCCTATGAGATGGGGATCGACCGGATCCATCAATGGCTAAGCCAGTTTGGCTATGGCAAGGCGACGGGAATCGATCTAAACGAGGAATATCGCGGCGTTCTGCCGAGCAGGGAATGGAAGCAGCGGGTACACAAAAAAGGGTGGTACCAAGGTGATACCATCTCGGTGGGTATTGGCCAGGGGTATTGGGTCGCTACGCCGCTCCAGATGGTGAAAGCACTGACCACGCTGATCAACAGCGGCAGGGTGAAAACGCCGCATCTGCTGTATTCGATGAAGCAGGGCCGGGAAGTCGAACGCTATCAGCCACCAGAGCAGGCCGTACAGATTGGCGAGGCCAAATCGCCGTATTGGGGGATTGTGCGCAACGGTATGTATGGCATGGCGAACCTGCCTAACGGGACCGGGTATAAACTGTTCCATACCGCGCCCTACCAGATAGCGGCCAAATCGGGGACGTCACAGGTTTTCAGCCTGAAAGAAAACCAGACTTACAATGCCAAAATGATCCCGGTACGCCTGCGTGACCATATCTTCTATACCCTGTTTGCGCCGTATAAAAACCCGCGGGTGGCAATGGCGCTAATTTTGGAAAATGGTGGTGGGGATGGCGTAGTTGCAGGGCCAACGGCCAGGGCAATCCTGGACCATATTTTCGACCCGGTCAATGCGCCTACGCCGGGGGATAACGACGGTAGCCTAACGCAGCTGGGAGACAGTGACGATGTGCAACATTAAACGCGTATTTCTCACTACAATAATAAAATCAATAAGTTATTGATTTTATAACTGGTTGCTAAGGTGGTGACGGGTGAGGAAATACGGGGTTTGCCTATCTATGCCGCCACATTGTCGCCACTTGGCATCGTCGCCAGCGGGTTAAACTGTAGCGCTGTTTCGAGGTGCTTGGGGGCCAGGTGAGCGTAGCGCATAGTCATATTAATGTCGTAGTGGCCGAGGATGCGTTGCAGTACCAGTATGTTACCACCAGACATCATAAAGTGAGCTGCAAAGGTGTGGCGTAATACGTGGGTAAGCTGCCCTTTGGGTAACACGATGCTAGTGCCCTCGATTACCGACATAAACTTAAAATAGCACCTGCCGAACAGGCGGCCATCCCCAATCTTGTGTAGCTTGTTATAAAGCTCCTTGCTGATCGGGACGCTGCGGTTCTTCTTTCCTTTGGTTCTAACAAACGTGATTTTATGTGGCGTTACCTGAGAGCGGGTAAGGTTCTCAGCTTCCCGCCATCTTGCCCCGGTACTCAGACACACCTCAACGATCATCGCTAGGTCAATGCTGTGTCTTCTGCACGCGGTGAGCAGTTCCGTGATTTGTGCGTGGGTAAGCCAGGCCATTTCCTTTTCGGCAACAGTGAACTTGCTCTAGTATCGAGCATAAGAAACAACTGTTAGTAGTAATTTGTATACAGCAAACCTAAAAACGTGTAGCCCATTTTGGGGAAAACGCCATTTACATTGACATGTTTATATAAGATTAATCACTAAATTTAGCGTAAACAGTCCTAATGATTACTTTGCCTTAAAAAAATATCAATAAATATCAGTATGATAAAAAACACTTTCAGACTAAAGCTTTCAAAATCACTAAAATTTAATATTAAAGTCCAATTATTGTTGATTTTTTGGTTCTTTATTCTTTAGATATTCTTATTTTACTTTTTTTTAGAGGTAAATTTCATTTTCTATTGAGCATTTAAAAAACTATTGAATTGTTTCGCTAATCATATAGTCTCGAATCATAATGATTTTTAACAATTTCTTATCATTAACCAAGCATTCACTTCTACATGAAGAACGTCAAAACTAATGAGCCAAACTAATATAAATGTATCTGAAAGCAAGAAAGAAACGGGGCTAATACATCACATAACACTTGTGATAGGCTTAGTGTGTGTAGGTATTGGACAAACTCTACTTTATACGATCCTTGGTCCTGCAAGTAGAGAAATTGGTCTAACAGAGTTTAATGTAGGTTTGATTGTAACGATTGCAGCGTTAGTCATAACTTTATGCTCTGGTGTGTGGGGTAAGTTGATAGGGGCGTTTGGTAGCAGGAATTCATATTTAGCAGGAATGATTTTTTATACCATTGGAACATTACTTTTAGCGTTCGTGCTGAAATTTAGTTTAAATCATTATCTTAGTGTCGCTGGAGCATTTCTTTCTCTACTAATAATAAGATGCATGACAGGTGCTCTAACTGCGGGGATTCATCCCTCGGCTATGACCTATATTGCAGAAAACACAAATCGGACCAATCGAGGTGCTGGAATGGCGTTAATTGCTTCAGCATATGGTATTGGCTCTGTAGTTGGTCCACTATTAGGCTCATCATTAGGTACATTTTCATTACTACTGCCAATTTATGTTGCTGCTGCAATTTCGTGTATTGGGACTATTTTAGGCTTCATTGTCCTTGCGCCAAGTGAGTCTACACCATCGATGATGAAAGAGAACAATACAAGCATTAAATTAACAGATGCAAGAGTACTACCAATTTTCATTGGTGTAGCATGTATATACATTGCATTTTCCGCATTCCAACAAACAATATCATTTTATATACAAGATATATTCTCTTTTGACCCAAAAGAAACTGTCGCTAAAACAGGGGTTACAGTATCTATAATGGCTATTGTTATGGTTGTTGTTCAATTAGGATACATTCAGGTATTTAAACCATCTGTGAAGTCTCTTTTATTTCCAGGGTGTGTTTCATGCGTTTTGGGTTTTAGCGGCATAATGTTTTCTAACAGCTCTATTGTTATAGTTAACATATCTGCCGCAATGCTAGGTATGGGATTTGGAATGATGATTCCATCAATACAGTCAGCAGCATCGTTGGCGGTAAATCATGACGAGCAAAGTGGCGTTGCTGGTTTCCTTTTCGGTGCATCCGCTTTTGGCTACGTTTTAGGTCCATCAGTAGGCACATTAATTTATAGTTTCTCTCATAATTTTCTGTTTGTTTTCGCTATTGTCTCAATTGTTTTGTCAACGTATTTTACTGCGAAAGTTGTTTACCAAAAAAAAGAAAATAAAAGTATCAAGTGAATTCAATGCCTTATGTACCTCAGGTGTTGTCAGTAGGTGTATTAATGCACTAGTTAATATCAATACTCATCATAAAGGACAGACCAAATGCAAACAAATCGTATTGTGGGTAAAGCAGCAGAAACCAAGCCAGCCCGCATGGCTGCGGAAACCAAACCAGCTCGTATGGTTTCCGAAGCTCGTTTTAATATGGCGTTTGCATAATCTATAAAACTATCACAAGGCTCTTAAACATCGAGGGCCTTTAATAAGGACTAATTATGTCAAAAAAAGTGAATTTCTAACTAATGGTGTTACAAAATTGGCTTTTTCATTTGATGCCCTAGAGCCTATAAGAAAATTATATTTAGACATCATGCGAGACTCTTTGGAAGCCAAAGTGGATATTGGCATAAAAGCGCATGAGGATTATAGCGAAGAGTTTAACTCAGTTAGCATGAGATGGTATTTCGCTAAGTCGCCAGAGGCTATTAAAATTTCCGTGATGTCCTTGATGGCTGTGAACTAGCACTAAGTCGTGATATCATTGGAAATGATCGCGGTAATATGCGAGTGATAGAAAAGCGGCTTGCTTCTTTCCCAATCCACTTATTAACCTCCTTAATTCGTTCCTGTAGCGGTGTCAGTTCGTTGCGTACAAATGCCTGAGCCGCTTTTTCACATCCCCAAAACCCCCTGTATTATTGGGAATGGTCCTCATCATCTGTGGCGGTACGTGGTGTGCACTCAACAGGTCATCCCGGCTGGAGTTCTTGATATTGAAAAAATCATCCTTGGTGGCGACCTCACTCAACGGCAAAATCTTTATGCCATCCGGCTTTCCGTTCGGAGCGTACATGAACAGATTACGGAAGTTACCTAGCCCTTAAGTATCGCGCATTGCCTGACGCATCCGGTCTACGCCACTGGTGCTTTGTGCTGCATCGGTCATATACAGGATGTAACCGGCGTGCGCGCCGTTCTGATGGAATAGGGCTGCTTCGTTGAGCCATGCGGAGTTAAGTGCGCTGAAGTATTCCGGTAGGCCATACAGTTCCTGGTTAACATCGGGTTCAATCAGATGAAACACGCTGCCTGGTGCGAACTGGTGCGGTTCCTTCCAATCCTGCACAAACCAATAGGTATCTATCGCCATTCAGTCAAATGACGATCCCTAAGTGACTGTTTTAAACAGCTGTAAAATTAAAGCAACAAAAAAGCGTTTGTTTTTACTTTCTTACAAACTGCAACCTTCAGGCAATCTGACTCAGGTTAGACTTAGCTGATAAATAATAAGTTAAATCGCAGGCTTAACAGTGGCTCCTCCAACCAAGAAAAATGGTAAAAACTACTCGACGGCGCGTTTTGGCTGGATTTGCGCGGGCATCTTGATCTGCTTTTTTCTCTTGATGTTCCGGGTCGGCTATTTACAGTTGCTGGAACACCAACAGTTGGCCGATCAGGCTGACCAGCGTTCCATTCGTACCCAGGTGGTGCCCACCAACCGAGCGATGATCACCGACCGTAATGATGCGGCGCTGGCGGTCAGCGTCTCTTCCAAAGATATCGTGTTGGACCCCAAACATATCCTCGACACCCAAACCGATACCAGCACCGAGCGCTGGCAGAGTTTGGCCAACGTGTTGAAAATGCCGCTTGCTGATGTTCAGCATCTGATCCAGGCCAACGCTCGTAAGCGCTTTGTCTATCTGGCTCGGAAGGTGGAGGATGACAATGCGGCCTATATCAGCAAGCTGCACCTGACCGGCGTTAGCACCGAGCAGGACTTCAGCCGTTTCTATCCCATGGGGCAAGACGCTGCCGGGCTGATTGGCATTGTGGGGCAGGATAATCAGGGGCTGGAAGGGATTGAGTTGGGTTTCAACCCGTTGTTGCAGGGTAAAAACGGCCTGCGCGTTTATCAGAAAGACGGCAGCGGTGCGGTCATCGGCGTGATTAAAAGCGTTGACCCAGTGCCGCCACCGAACGTGACGTTAAGCATCGACAAATTTATTCAGTACGTGCTGTTTTCCCAGATCCGCGATGGGGTGATCGCCAACCAGGCCGATTCCGGCTGTGCTGTGCTGGTGAAGGTGAATACCGGTGAGATCCTCGGCATGGCCAGCTATCCTTCTTTCAACCCTAACAACTACGCCAATACGCCGGTGAAAGACATACATAATGTCTGCAGCAGCGACAGCTTTGAACCCGGCTCGACGGTTAAACCGGTGGTAGTCATGGTGGGGTTGGATCATAAGCTGATCCGGCCAGATACCGTGCTGGATACGACGCCTTATACGGTGAACGGCCATCTGATCAAAGACGTGGGCCATTGGTCGAAACTGACCATTACCGGCGTACTGCAAAAATCCAGCGATATTGCGGTTTCGCATATTGCGTTGGCGCTGCCTGCCACGGTATTGCCCGCCGTTTATCGCAGTTTTGGGCTTGGGCGGCCAACCGATCTGGGGATTGGTAACGAAAGTAGTGGTTATTTGCCGGCTCACCGCGCACGCTGGGCAGATATTGAACGAGCCACCTTCTCCTTTGGTTACGGTTTACGCGTCACGCCGCTGCAGATGGTGCGTGAATATGCCACCATCGGTTCATTCGGTGTTTATCGTCCGCTTTCCATCACTAAAGTGACGCCGCCGGTCATGGGGCAGCAAATCATGTCCGCCGAGGTGGTAAAAACCGTGGTGCATATGATGGAGAGCGATGCGTTGCCTGGGGGGAGTGGCCTAAGTGCCGCAGTGCCTGGCTATCGCCTGGCGATCAAGACGGGTACTGCAGAGAAGATGGGGCCAAACGGCAAGTATGATGGTGGCTATATCAACTACACCGCAGGCGTGGCACCGGCCAGCGATCCGCAGGTGGCCCTGGTGGTTATGGTTAATAACCCCAAGGCAGGCAAACACTTTGGTGGCTCGGTGGCGGGGCCGGTATTTGGCAAGATTATGGCCCAGGTGCTGGAGCATATGAATATCTTGCCCGATGCTCAGCCGTTGAAGGTGGTGGCAGTAGCCAAGGGCTGAGGGGGATTACTTCTCAACCACCCGCAGATCGATTCTGCGGTTTTTGGCACGATTGGCTTCGCTATCGTTAGGCACCAAGGGGTAAGCCGAGCCGTAACCTTCTGCGCTGATACGGCTTTCCCCAATCCCCATTTTTACCAACGCCATGCGAACCGCATCGGCACGATCCTGCGATAAACGCCGGTCCATCTGTTCATTGGCCGACTTATCGGTATACCCCCCCAGTAGGATCTCCACATCCGGATAAGCACGCAGAATATCGACGATATTCCTCAGCTGTTCCTGTGATGCAGGGGTTAACTCGGTGCGGTTGGTGTCGAACTGCAGGCGATCCAGCGTAAACCAACGCTTTTCGCTAGTGGGAGCATTGCTCTCGATATAGGTGATCAGCAGGTTCTCGACGCTACGCTGCGACAGCAGGAGCTGCTTGCCATCGGCCAACCGGCGGTAGGTCACATCGCTCTGGCCGCTGGCCTGCATGGGTTGCAGCACGCTAAAGCCGCGCAGTGAGAACAGCAGCGATACCAATAGCAGCGTCAGCATTAGCCACGGCCAGATACGGCGTTTGGGGGGCGCCAGCGAGCCGGTGCGGGAAACGGCCGGATCGGCTGGGATAAGAGCAGGTAACTGGTTGAGCACCGCCGTTGGCTGGGCTGCGGCAATCTGTGGCAACTGCCACTCGAGCCAGCCTTTTAACGACGGTGATTGTAGGGAACGTTGGTGCAGATATTGGCCCAACAGGCCAAATACCACTGCAGAAGCCACGGAAAACAACCGCTCGGCGACCTGTTTTTCCAGCACATAAAAGCTGACAAACAGCTGGGTGACGTGCTTCACTTTGTGGCCAAGCACCATCGTCAGCAATGCTGGGCTGAACTTGCCCAGGGCTTCATCCAGAAAACGCAATTCGAAGGGGGGAGTGTGCCCGACCAACTGGCGGAAGCGGAGGGAGTTGTCATTGCGATGCAGGTAGTCGCGGGTCTTTTGCAGGATCAAGGCCCCCATACCGTTAAGGCACAGCGCGATCTTTTCCTTAGCCGTTACCAGCTTTTGTTCCAACACTGTCAGCACCTGGGGCGAGATCGCCGCCATCTGCTGGTTAATGACATTTCCCATCTGGTACATCCGAACCTCCATTTCATCTGCGCGTATTCTGCACCGCAGAGTATGGTCAGTTCAACTTATTAAACTACGAAACTATCATGGATAAGTCTGATATTTCAGCCTGATTACGGTGTTTTTCATAGTCTGACCGATTCTGCTGCTAAATCTGGGCCCTAGTTCTGTCGGGCAGAGTAACAGACTGGCCTGATATGCCGAAGAGATTATTGATTATAAAATGAGTAGCGAAGCGGAAAGGAAGGTTGTGCCTCCTGAAGCTTCTGGCTTGCCAAAGGCGATGTTAGCTTGATAGTGGCTCTTTTGGGAACGGAATTTGAATGTTAGCGGTGCATTATTGTTTGAAAACGCTTTCTGTTTAAAAATCATGCGCCAACTCAATGCCAGACATGATGCTAAATTCTCCGGAATTCATCGTTCACTGAGCTAAATCAGAGAGAGTGAAAGTTTAATGACCTCTATTTTAAAATAGGATAAAAGATGTAAATTTTTAAAATTAGGTTATTTCTTGATTCAGGCTTAATTAAATCCCTTGCTATTTTGAATGCTCCTGCATTACGGGATTATTCTTGCAAAAATATATTTCGTTTAATTCATGAAAAAATGACATATCCGACCGGTTAAGGTGGCAATATGGGTTTTTATTCTGTGTTTTCACTTAATAATCAGGATAATGCTCTATTTTATTTGTTGGCGGTATTTTTTTCTGATGCTTTATTGATTGTTTTAAACATTTCGCGATAACATTCTCGTTAAGCAATGCAGACAACACCCTATTGCAATATTATTTCCTTATAGGGGATGCCATCATTGCCATATTGTATCTGCGTATTATGTCGTTTTCACACGAAGCTGTTTCAATGGATTTGATGATGGGAGTCAGAAAGGATGAATCTTGGTGTGGATATTATTGAGATCGCACGGGTAAACACCGCATTAATGCGAAGTGGCAATAGGCTGGCACAGCGTTTGTTAACCTCGGCAGAGCAGCAGGCTCTAGGGGATTTGGTCGAGAACGTCGAGCGGCTGGCCGGTTTCTGGGCGGCCAAAGAGGCGGCGGTGAAAGCGCTTGGTACCGGGTTCCGTCTGGGGATCTTATTCCACAACATCGAAATCAGACACGATGAGTTGGGCTGCCCTTATTATTCCTTTAGCGGTGAATTTGCCAGGTTGATGCAGGAAAAAAAATTGACTCATGCCACGCTGAGCATTTCTCATTGTCAGTCACATGCCATTGCCGCAGCGGCATTAGGTTAATTATAAAATAAGGGAATATCTATGTCTCACTATCCCGATATCGGGGGTAAAAATGTGGTTATTACCGGCGCCAGTGGTGATATTGGCTTGGCCATTTGTGAGAAGTATCTCGAGCAGCAGGCCAAGGTTTTCGCTATTTACCATCATGATAATAGCGGTCTGGAAAAATTAAAAACCTCCCATCCGCAAGGTGACAACCTGCATATCCTGCAGTGCAATGTTGCCGATGTCAGCGAGGTGTCCAACTTGGCCGATGAGCTTGAGAAACAGGCTCATGAAGTACATGTACTGATTAATAATGCCGGGATCTACAAAGACAACATATTTTCCGCACTGACGTATGAAGAGTTTGATCAGGTTATCAAAGTCAATTTGTATGGCACCTTTACCATGACTAAACGGCTGCTGCCCTTATTGCGTCACGCCCGCAATTCAACGGTGGTAAATATATCTTCGATATCCGGCATCACCTCCAGCTTTGGCCAGAGTAATTACAGCGCTGCCAAGGCTGGCATTATTGGCCTCACCCGCACCCTGGCCAGCGAAATGGCTTCAAAGGGGATCCGCGTCAATGCCGTGGCACCGGGGATGATTGAATCCAGAATGGTGAAAAAGGTGCCGCGTCAGATCGTGCGCAACGTAATGTCCGCTATCCCGTTGAAACGTCTTGGTCGCGTCGACGAGATCGCCAACGTGGTGGCTTTCTTAAGTTCAGACGCATCCAGCTATATCGTTGGTCAGACTTTGGTGGCCGATGGCGGCCTGGTGATGCGTTAACCGACAGGAATGTTGTATGGCTAATTATAACAAGAGCTTAGTCCAGCCCAATCTGCTGCTAAAAATGGGGTCCTGGCGTGCACCGATATTTATGGTTGACCGCATCGTGGACTTTTCACCGGGAGAAAGGGGCTCGATTACCGTGATCAAGCACGTCACCTTTAATGAATCCTATATTCCTGGGCATTTTCCAGACAACCCGGTAATGCCTGGCGTGATGATCGCCGAGATCTTCGGCCAGTCTAGTGAATACCTGAGTCTGCTGAACGATTTCTGCCAGTTGCATGAGCGTGAAACCCAGCAGCCATTGAGGAAATTTGATGAGGTCTCACGGGCGCTGCAGACGTCAGAGGGCGCAGCTCGAGTGATAGCCGAACGGGCGCGCGTGTTAGGCGTGCTGGCCTCCCAGGACGTCAAATACAAAAGCATGGTCGCGCCGGGCGACACCATTGAAGTCAACAGCCGCCTGGCGTTCGCCGATATGAACGGGTTCCACCACTACGAAGTGGAGGCGCGGGTTGGCCGGAATGTGGCGTGCGTCGGGCGGATTGTCAATTTTCGCACCGATCGCATTCTGGCTGAAGGCAAAGGTATGTACGTTTAACTAACAGGGAGTAATGCCGCTATGAGCAACATCGCGCTTATTGAAAGGATTGAACAGCGCAAGTCTGTGCTGGAGAAAATCAAAACGGGGTTAATAGAACGCCTGAACCTTTATCAGAGAGTCAATCAGATTGACGATGACACACCGCTGTTTGGTAGCGGGTTGAAGCTGGATTCGGTGGATGCCACCGAGGTCGTCGTGTTGCTGGATGAAATCTTCGGCATCCGTGTGACAGAAGGTGACGATCCTTCCTACATGCGTAGCGTCAACACCCTCACTTCGTTTGTTATTGGCAAGCAGGGGGAAACCACCAACGGTTCAGCAACAGGAGCGGACAAGGAATGACCAAACTCACTGACATTCATCGGCAGCAAGGGGCGGTAATGGGGGAGCGTAACGGCGTTGCCATTCCCCTGAGTTATTTTGCAGCGGATGAGGAGCACAAGGCGGTACGTCAACACATTCTGCTGTCTGACTATTCCCATTTTGGCATCGCGGCTATCAACGGTGACAGCGCCTGGTCGTTGCTCAACCAGTTGGTTTCCGGCGATGTTTCATCGATCCGGGATGAGCAAGCCATGTACAGCCTGATCCTCGATGATGCAGGCAATATCATTACCGACCTGTATATCGCCTGTGACGATGAACGTTTTCTGTTGCTGTCGGAGTGGGTCAGCGGTGAAACGCTGTGCGACATGCTGCGCGCCAAGCTGGCAGGCAATGAAGACGAGTTTGAAGATATCGACTCTATCGAATCGCTCACGCCAGAGTGGGGCATGTTGCACTTTGAAGGGCCATACGCCTGGGAACTGCTGGCTGAAGTCTATGGGATGGACGTGATTGGCCTGCCATACCAGGAACACATGCACGTTGAGGACGATCTGATCCTGCTGCGCAGCGGAAAACATGGCGAGTACTCTTACAAACTGATGGGGCCACAGGATCTGCTGGCCAACGTTTGGACCCAGATGCAGAAGGCTGGCGAAAGGTATGACATGCGTACCGGCGGGCTGAACTACCAGCGGAAAGTGCGCCTGGAAAACCCTTGCTGGGAACCAGGCATGTTCAACGCCTACACCGGCTGCCCGATCGCATTGCAAATGCAATGGGCAGTGCGCTACGACAAAGAAGCTTTCACCGGTCTGGCAAGTTTGAGTGAACGCGTAGCGCAGGGCATCAGCCACCGTATCGTAGGGATGAGCATTGCCGGGAAACCGGACGCCATCCCGCAACGCGGCGACAAAGTGATGTTTGACGGTAACTGCATCGGTGAAGTGATCGTCTGCGACTATTCGGCAGATCTGCAAGCCTGCCTGGGCCGTTTGTTCGTGACCGACGCCTGGGCTTGGGCAGACATTGATGGCTATCACGTGGTGACGGCTAATGGCCCGGTGGCGGTAACAACGTCGGCGGTGCCTTTCGCCCGTAACTACAGCTTCCTGATTAATCCTTCTGAACACAGTTATGTCGACAGCTCGCGTCCACGCGATCTGCTGCAACAGCTTGAATGGCAAAAACTCAGAGAAGAGAACGAGTAAGCCGAACACCCCCTTAAGCATCACGCTATTTTGCGCCATGGCAACATGGCGCTCCTACATTCGATTTCTGGTTTGCTGACACGGAAGGCACTATGACAGTCACGCGTAAACGAGTGGTGATCACCGGTATGGGTCACCTCTCTTCCATTGCCACTAACGTTGCCGAGTTCAAACAGGCACTGCTGAATAAAACCTGCGGGATCAAGCCAAGTAAAAAGTACCTGGAATGGTTCGAGGATGCCAACGCCTCCGAGGTATTACAGCCTTTGAGTTGGCCCGATCTCCCTCCTGAAACCGTTGCCTCAATGGATAATGCTTCGCTGTGGGCCTATAAGGTTGGCGATGAAGCTTTGCAGCAAGGCCAGTTACCACGCGGAGAACTACGGGATAAAACCGGGCTGATCATCGGCGTTTCCTCTGCCGGCACCGAGCCCTTTATGCCGCTGATTGAACGTCAGACGGAGCGCTTCTCGTTGCAGAAGGCCATGGTCTCCGGCAGCTTTTCTTCCTGTAGCGCCATTGTCTCTTCACTGCTGGGGCTGAAAGGGGGCTTTGAACTGGTCGCTACCGCCTGTACGGCCAGTACCAACGCGATGGGGATTGGCTATGACCTGATCCAGAACGGCAAGAACGCCACGGTGCTGGTGGTTGGCACCGAGCCTGTCTATCTGCCGACCTTTGCCGGATTTTACGCGCTCCATGCCATGAAACGTACGCCGTCCAGCCCGTTCTCCGGCAGCCCAGGGATGTCGGTTGGCGAGGGTGCAGGCGCTTTGTTGCTGGAAGAATACGAGCATGCTGTCGCTCGTGGTGCGACGATCTATGGTGAGATGGTCTCTTACGCCACCTCTTGCGATGCCTATCACGAAACGGCCCCCGACCCACGGGCCGAAGGGGCTGTACAGGTGATGCGCCATGCCATGCAGAACGCAGATATCGGGCCGCAAGATATTGACTATATCAACGCCCACGGTACCGGCACGGACGCTAACGACCGTTGCGAAACGCTGGCCATGAAGAAGGTCTTCCCGAATATCATGGATATTCCGGTGAGTTCAACCAAGGCTTATGTGGGGCACAATATCGGTGCCGCCGGGATCATCGAGCTGACCGCCTGCTTCCTGACTTTGCCGGAAAACAAGATCCTGCCAACGCTCAACTTTACTACGCCGCGCGCAAACTGCGACCTCAACTATGTGCCCAACGAGTTCCAGGAAGCCGAAGTCAAGGTGTTCATGAAGAACAACTATGCCTTTGGCGGTAACAACTGCTGTGTGATTGCCAGCGTCAAGCCTGAGCAAAGTCCGGTAACGCATTATCAACCCAAGCGCGTCGCGATCACCGGCATGGGGGCGGTCAGCTCCGTGGGCCACACCTTGCAAAGCATGCTGGAAAAAATGTGGGCGCAGGAGCCACTACCACAACTGTTCTCACCGGCACTTGATGACGATACCCGCCAGGGATTTCGTGAATTACTCAATGTCATGTTGAGAAACCAGGGAGTGGCGGACTACATGGGTAACCGCTTCGGTGAACAGGATGTGGAATGTGAACTGAACAAACCGGGCGGGGTGCATCAGGTACAAGGATTGGACGCCCGTAAGACACTACGCCGCTTTGATCCTCGTAAAGCCAATACCATCAGTACCTTTGCCTTACTTGCTCTTACCCAAGCCATGAATGACGCCGGGCGTAAGATCAAACGGGACGGTCAGACGATTGGCATGATCCTTGGCATGTCCAAAGGGCCACATTCGACGGTAGATCGCTACCTGCAAAGCCTGTTCCCAGACCCAACCAAAGTGCGGACCTCCGAATTTCCAGGTGCGCTGATGAATGCCATTTCGACCTTCTGTTCCATTTCCGAAGGGATCAAGGGCTATAACACCTCGCTGGCCACGGGTATCAATGCCGGATTGGGCGCATTGACTTACGGCTATGAGTTGGTCCGCCAGGATCTGCAACCGCAGATGATTGTAGGGGGGGCGGACGAAAATATGAACACCTTCGTCATCTGCCTGCAGGCGCTGAACAGCGATCTGTTACTGACACGTGACCCGGCTGATTTCCAGATCTACAGCAAGGACGCCAAAGGCTATATCCCAGGTGAAGGCGCAGGCATGCTGCTGATTGAAGATTTACAGCATGCACAGGATCGTGGTGCCCACATTCACGCCGAGATTGTCGGCTATGGCAAATCCAGCGATGGCTGTTACTTTGCCAAGGATGATATGCCAGCCCGGATCGAGTCCATGGCGGTGGCCATTCGTCAGGCATTGCACGAAGCCGACATGGAGCCGGAAGAGGTGGATCTGATCTGTGGCACCAGTGATGGCACTGCCGCCCGTGATGCCGTTGAGATTGGGGCGATCCGTAGCGCCTTCGGCGATGCTCGCCGTAACCTGCCGTTTGTTAACTACAACGCCTGGTTTGGTCTGGTGGAGTCTTGCGTCGGTATCCTCAATATCGCGGTGGTCACGGAGATTATGAAGCGGGGTGAAATCCTGCCGATCCCTTACACCGAAAACTTCTGTGCGGAAGATATCGCCTTTGTCACCCAACCGCTGAAGAAAACCGTCCGTAACGCTCTGGTGCTCGGTGCAACGGAAGGCGGCAATCACTATGCCGTGGTGCTGAGGAGTATGGCGTGATTCAGAATGTCGTCCTGAGTGGTTGGGGCGTCACCAGTGCTTATGCGCCGGATTTTCCGGCGCTGATCAAGGGCCTGAGCGAGAACAGGTTGGCCAGCACACAACCCTGGTTCGCCACCGAAAGCGAATGGCAGGATCTGCGTTTGAGTTGCAACCCGCACCATGTTGCTGACCATCAGCCATCCGGCGTGATGTTGGCCCGCCTGCAGCCGGTTATCAATCAGGCGCTTGCCGGCGCGGGGATGACAACGGAACAATTGCAGGGAAAGCGGGTTCGGGTTTATCTGGTAGGCCATGGTGAGCGCCCTGACATCGCTGATTTTATGGGGTATCAGGAGCGTAACGACCAGGAAGAGCTGCGGTTATTTCCAAAAATCAAACGGCTGCATGCCAAGAGTTACGGTCAGGATCGGCTGGCGCGACAACTGACGCAGAGCTATCAGCTAAGTTGGCCACCGGTTTCGCTTTATTGCGCCAGCAACTCTTCTTTAGCGGCGGTCCATTTAGCCCACTCGGCCATTGCTGCCAATGAGGTTGATTGGGTGCTGGTCGTTGGCTGGTTTGAAACGCTGACGCAGGACATTATCTTCCTGGGTGGCCAGGACATGCTGGGGGAAGAGGGTTCACAACCGTTTAGCAGCCATAACAGCTGCATTCTACCCACCAACGGTGTCGTAGCGCTGATCGTTGAAAGCGAGCAACACGCTCGTCAGCGCAACGTTACTTCGCCTGTCAAATTGCGCAGCTCAGTGTTTTGCCAGAGCAGCGGTGCCAGGGGCAGCAGTTCCTTCACGGCGGATTTCCGCACCATTGCCCAGACGTTTGAGCGGGCACTGCTGGAAGCCGGGCTCACTGCGCAAGATATCGCCTGCGTTTTCCCTCATGCCAATGGGGTGATCGCCAGCGACAAGGCAGAAGCCATGGCGCTGCAAAAAGTCTGGGGGAAATACGGGGTTCCGGTGGTCAGTTACAAGGGACAGGTCGGTTACATGGAGAGCTGCTGTGGTTTGCTGGACCTGATGTTGGCGGCGGATGCGCTACAACAACGTCGTCTGCTGGCATTGACCACGCGTTACCCGATTAACGACAGCCTGCAAATTCATGTTCATGCCGATAGCCCACCGTTGGCACTGAAACGGCAGCACATCCTCAAGTCTGGCATCGGGCTCGATGGTTCAGCCATCGCCATGGTGATCTCCGCTAATAGTGAGGATGCAGATGAACACGGTTAAACAAGTGATACCGGCGGCGGCCATCAATCTGGTGGGGTTCTCCCTGCTGGAACCCTGCACGCCGATGCAACGGTTTTTCCCTAGCTGGTACAACGTGTGGGAAGCCTGGTTGCATAAAAAGGCCAATGCCAAAGCGGGCAGCGACCAGTGGTTGTTCCGTCGTTTCGGCATTGACAGTGAAATGCTGCCTGAAGAGGCGCTGCGTAAAGCCAATTATCGTGGCTGGCTGAACGACATGAGTGCAGCCTGTGCTGAGGCGGTGGCACAGTTGGGGAGTAAAGGGGAGTTTCGCCTGCGCAATGAGCGTAATGCGTTGATTTATTGCGATTCCTGGGGGGAGGCCTCGGTATTTGAAGGGGTCAACAGCTGGCGAGACTCGTTGAGCGTCGATATTCTGCCCAAAGGTATCGTGCGGGATTACGGCATCAAGGATTTCACCTGCAAATTGCGCGGCGAGCGGAATGGTTTGCTGAGTGCATTGCGGATGGCGCAAGACTGCCTGAACAGTAATATGGCCGATAACGTCATCATCTGTGGCCAATTCCGCAGCTTCCCGGTGTTGGTTTTCTCCGAGGCCGAACACTTTCCCTCATCCAGCAAACGGGGGCCGATCCCCGCCAACAGTCAGTTCAGCGTTGAGCGTGTCGGGTGCCTGATCCTCAAGAAGCAACCAGGCCAGGGCGTTTCCCTGCATTTGAGTGATTATCAAGCCTTGTCGGGTTCTACCCAACGGCGCTCTCTTCAGTTGGCTGACCACTGTAAGCGGTATCTGGCTAAGGATACCCAGGCCGTGTTGGGCGTAACACCGCCGGCACTGTCATTTCGTGCCGTGCAGCGGCAAGCGTTTGAACAGTTGCCTACCGGTCTGGCTTGCGTCTCGCTCAGTGAACTCTACGGCGACAGCGGCTGCATGAACCCGGCATTGGCTTGGCAGTATCTACTGCAAAGCAATATCACCGGGCACAGCTTGTTGAGTGTGCTCGACGGTGAGGGTGGAGCCTGGTTGCTGGAGAACTGGGTACCGCAAGCCGGTCACTTACCGTCAAATCATCGGGGAACATCATGAGCACCCTACATATTGCACAACCTCTGCCTGTGGTGTCGATGCAACAGGCAGGCAAACGCTTTGGTAAAGGGCCGGGTGCCATTGTGGCGCTGGGAACCATCACCACCGAAATCCATGACGGCGAGTTTATCGCGTTATGTGGGCCATCCGGCAGTGGTAAAAGTACGCTGCTCAATCTGATGGGCGGTATCGATTATCCCACCAGTGGCCATGTCTATTTGCTAGGTAACGACCTTTCCACGCTCAATGACCAGCAAACCGCTTGCCTGCGTGCTGATGCCATCGGCTTCGTATTCCAGTTCTTTAACCTGCTGCCGGTACTGAGCGTGTTCGATAACGTTTATTACCCACTGATGCTTAACGGCTTCAGCCGCCGCGTGGCGCAAGATCAGGTGATGGACATGATCGAAAAAGTGGGGTTGGCGGCGCACTACAAACGCACGCCCGGCGAGCTTTCCGGCGGGCAGCAGCAGCGCGTGGCGATCGCCCGTGCGCTGGTTAAACACCCACGCTTGATCGTTGCAGATGAACCCACCGGTAATCTGGATACCCGTACCGGGCAGGAGATCGTCGATCTGCTGCTTACCATGAATCAGGAACTGAAAACCACGTTTGTTATTTCCACCCATTCATTGACGCTGCGCGATCGGGCCAAACGGGTGTTGGAAATCAGGGATGGAGAGCTGGAAAATGATTTTGTTATCGCTTAAGCGTTACGCTGTCACTTTATTAGTGTTGATCAGTGGGCTTTCGCAAGCCACTGGTTTGCAGGACACGCAGGACAACCCCAGCTTACAAGCGGTCCTGGCGGTTAATTCCCAAGCGCCAATGAGTACGTTGATCAGTGCGGCCAGCCAGTTGCAAGCCTTGTATCAACAGCACCCGGATCGCCGCATCGCCAAAATGTTTTATGGCTACGCGCAACTGTTTATGGCCACGGATTATCTGGCCAAGAAGAATTACATGCGTGCGGCAGAAACCTCAAAGCTGGGTTTTTTCTACATAGATGAAGCGGCGGAAAGCGAAGAGAACGACTGGCAGATGCGCTTTCTGCGTGTGCGGATGGATGCATTTGTTCCCGTCAGCCATGGCCGTTGCGTCGTGGCCTTGAAAGACCTGGACTATTTGCAGCAGAACCCGGCGGTGCCCGCTGATTTGCAACCGATGATCACGCTGATGTCCGCGCATGCGCTGGCCAGTTGCCAGCGTGTGGCCGATGCCAAGGCCGCCAGGGCGGCGTTGGCACAGCAGGGCGCAGAGGGAAAACGTCTGTCCGAGCACAGCACGGCCCCTGAATGGACGCCAGCTGAACTGAACACCATCATCCAGCCGCTGACGGAGGCATCGCTATGATGAATATCCTGTTCTGGGTTGCCAATATGATTATCATTTACGCCTTGTTGGTGGTGATCGTGACGGCGATCCGTAAACCTACCGATATCCGTTACACCTTCCTGAATCTGTTTCGCCAGCGCCGCCGTTCCGGGGTGACGCTACTGGCGATCACCCTGGGAGGGGTGGCGGTGTTTATCTTCGGTGGGTTTGTCGATTACTCGTTCTGGGCGCTGCGTGAACAAACCATCCGCACCAACCTGGGGCATATTCAACTTTATCAGCAAGGCTACCTCAGCAGCGGAGCCAACAATTCGCTGCAATACACCATCGATAACTATGATGAAGTGAAAACGCTCCTGCTGGCCGATCCGGTGATTGCACCGAAGATCGCCACCATTACCGGGCAACTGGCGTTTACCGGCATCATTTCCCAGTATGACAAGGGAGCTTCCACTTTCTTTACCGGCGTGGGGATCGAACCTCTAACCTCGTTGGTGCTGGGCTCGCTGGATAAAATCATTTCGGGCAGCGACCTGTCGCGGGTTGCGCAGCAGGACATCACCCTGGGTTCTGGTATCGCCAATGCTTTGTCGGCGGGCTATGGCGACTGGGTCGACATGTTGGTGGTCAACCCGCAAGGCGGGCAAAACGCCATCTCTTCTCAGGTACGCGGCGTGTTCCAGTCCGGCATCAAAGAATACGACGATACGGCGATCAAGATGCCGCTGCAAACGGCACAGCGTCTGTTGCAGACCCAGGATGTCAGTAAAGTCATCATCATGCTGCAGGACACCGACCAAACAGAGGACGTGTTGGCGCGGGTCAACCAGCTAATTGAACAGCATCAGTTCAAGCTGGAAGCGCGCTCCTGGGATGAGTTGGCCATTTTCTATCATCAGGTGGTGAATCTGTTTGAAGGGATCTTCCTGTTTATCAAGTCCATCGTCAGCGTCATCGTGGTGTTCATGATCGGCAACACATTGATGATGAACGTCATCGAACGTACCCGCGAAATCGCTACGCTGCGCGCTCTCGGCCTTAACCAAGCCTATATTGGCCGTTTGTTTGTGCTGGAAGGGATCATCATTGGCATTATTGGCTCGGCGCTGAGCGTCAGCTTCGGCATTCTTATCGCCGCGCTTATCAATATCAATGGCATACCGATGCCGCCTTCGCCTGGATATACCCAGGGCTATCTGGCCTTTGTGCTGTGGGATCAGGACTTCAATCTGTTCTGGTTCTCTTGCGCGTTGCCGCTGGTGACGGCATTGATAGCGTCCATTATCCCGGCACGCCGGGCATCGAAACTGGTTATAGCGCAAGCGTTCCGCTTTGTTTAACCCCTCAGGGAGAGAAGAGACATGTCAAAGGGACAAACCGTGCTCATTACCGGCGCAGGCCGTGGCATTGGTATGGCGATTGCCGAAAAACTGGCGCAAGAGGGCTATGACCTGATCCTCAACTACCGCAAGGATCAGGGGAAAAGTGCGGCCAATCTGCAACGCTTTGTGGCAGCAGAAACCCGGGTGAAGGTGACCTTGGCTAAAGCGGATATCGCCGAACCGCGCGATATCAGTGACATGGTGAAAAAGCTCAGGCAGCAGGGGATCGAACGTATCGATCATCTGGTGCTGAATGCCGCCGCCGCGCCGTTCAAAGCCTTTATGGACATGACGCGCAGCGACTGGAAGCTGTTGCTCAATACCAACCTGATCGGCAACACCGCCTGCGTACAGGAAGTGGTACCGATGATGCCCCAGGGCAGTACGATCTGCGTGATTTCCAGTTTAGGTAGCCAGCGCGTATTGGAGAAATACCCGCTCGGCATCGCTAAATCGGCACTGGAAAATCTGGTGAGCTACCTGGAGGTGGAACTGTATGACCGCAATATCCGGGTCAACGGCATCTGCGCCGGGGTGGTGAATACCGATATGCTGCCGTACCTGGACGAGCTGTGGTCAACAATGTTCGAACGTTGGAATAACGCGCCGCGCCGCTGGAAGGTGGAGCCGGAAGAGGTGGCCAACATTACCGCATTTCTGGTCTCTGAGCAGTCGAGCGCGATACGTGGCAGCACCCTTATTGCCGATCTTGGCATGATGCTGGATATATAGCCCCACAAACAAGGACCGTTCCCATGAAATATCAAATAGCTGGATGCCTGGTTTTACTGGGGCTGTCGGGTGTGGCTCAGTCGGCAGAACCGTTGGATCGTCATCAACTGAATAGCCTGACTCAGGAAGATCAGCGGGCCCGTGAAATTATCCGTCGAGCCGACCGCGTGAGGGCACCCGATCGGCCTTTCCGCTATACGCTGACGCTGCTGGAACATAAGGGAGGGCGTGATATCACGGAGAACCAACAGGTGCTGGATATTTCCATGCGCTTCTATAAACCCTCGGAGCAGGTAGAGAAAGGGGATGCGCGTGCACTGGTGCGTTTTATTTCCCCAGTACGCGATAAAGGTAAAGCCTTGCTCTCCGATCTGGACAAGATGTGGTATTACGCACCAGACCTGCGACGCCCGATCCCCATATCCCGCCAGCAACGCCTGGTGGGGCAGATTTCCAACGGTGACGTGGTTGCCGCAGACTTTGATTACTCCTATATCTCCCGGCTGGTTGGTGAAGAGGCCTGTGGCCAGACGATCTGCTACAAACTATCACTACAGCGCCGTTGGCCCTATGTCACCTATCCAGCGATCAGTTATTGGGTGGAAAAAGACAGCGGTTTCCCTAGCCGGGCCGATTTCCTTTCCGCCGACGGTGTACCGATCAAGCGTTCGTATTATCGCGATTATCAACGGGTGTTGGGCCAGATGCGGCCAACCACTATCGTGGTGGAAGACGCGCTGCGTAAGGATAACTACACCACCATGCGTTACAGCGACATTAGATTGGAGTCGTTGCCGGAAAGTAACTTCCAGAAAGAGTATCTGCTGAGGTTGAACGGTTGATGGCGAGCAGGCGCTCCCCGATTAGCGGGGTTCTGCTGCTGGTGGGCGCCTATAGTAGCAGCAGTTGGGCGGTTGACTGTCTTGTCCAACGCGGTTATGCGGGTATAGAGGGGATATCGTCCCATTCCTCGGACTCATTATGGCAGTTTGACGATCCAGCATTTCGTAACAACGCTATTGCCAATTTGTACCTTTCAGGTGTGGCCCGCTGCACGTTGACCGAGGCCCTCAGCGTCAAGGCGCAGGCCAGTGGCGAGTATGCTCTCCAGGCACATCAGCCGGGAACCCTGGAGGATCAACGCTTCCAGGGGCTGGGCATACTCAACGAGGCCACTGCCAGTTGGGCTGTCAGCGACAGTGGGTATATCGATGCCGGTAAGGTACGTAAAACCAGTGGTTATCTGTTCTCGGTCGCGCCGCTCGACCTACTGCGTAATATCAACGGTAGTATGCGTACCGTGCGGGTGTTTGGCCTGGGGGGGAGCGGGCGCAATTTCTACGATGAAGGGGCGTATGGCATCAGCAGCTCATGGTACCGCAACGAAGGAACCTTCACGTTAGCGGCCTTTCCGCGCCTCAAGCGCAACAACCAGCGCCAGGAAGCCGCCTCGGAGTGGGACGCGATCCTGCGCACCAACAGTACCGACAGATACTATGCCAGTTACACCGCGACCGGTCTGAAGGCGTTCAACCCGACTTTTTCGCTACTGGCTGGCGATCGGAAAACCGTGGCGTTAGGCACTAGTGGCAACCTGACGGATATGCTGATCCTCAGCGTTGAGGGGGCGATTTCTCATGGGCAGACATGGCGTCATCTGGATATGGCTTCCGCACGTGCCATGCGCCAACTTGCCAATGTGCAGGAGCCGTACAAAATACGCGCCAATGGTGCGCAAGCGGATATCGGCGTTGGCCTGCGTTACACCACTGGCGATCAAAGCGAATACGGCGCGGAATATTATGGTCAGAGTCAGGGCTACAGTCGCAGTGAGTGGCAGGACAACGTCAACACCATTCGCTTCGTCAATGGGGGTTACGGTCAGTCATTGCCACCGCTACCGCCATCGTTCATGGCTGATATCCGTAACGGCTATCAGCAGTACTCCCGCCTGATGGCGGCAGAAACCGATAACGTCGGGCGGGGCGGCAACCTGCTCGGCAAACACTACCTCACCCTCTATACACGCACCAATAAAGAGCAGGTCGGCAGTATCGACTGGTCGGTCTCCGGTATGGTCAATCTGGTGGATGGCAGCAACGTGCTGAATCTGCACCTGAGCACGCCGCTCAAAAACAACATTGAGGCTTACACCGGCGTTGCCGCCAGCTTCGGCAGTAAAGAGAGTGAGTTTGGCACCTTCGGAGAAAAAGGAAATATCTATGCAGGTATGCGAATCAATTGGTAATACATCGGCCGCAACTAACGTCGCGGACGGTTGGATGATGATTTTCCCAGGACAAGGATCCCCGGCGATCGGCATGGGCAGCGATGTCTGTGATGTTTCACCGGGCACCAAGGCGGTCTGGGATTGTGCCAGCGATGTTTCCGGGCTGGATGTACGCAAGCTCTGCCAGAAAGGGCCGATGACACGCCTGACCAAAACCCTTTATCAGCAGTTGGCCGTCACCACCGTTAACGCCGCCATGCTGACGTTGTTACGCGAACGTACCCCGGTGTTGGAAACCGGTTACGCCGGGCATAGCGCAGGTGAATATAGCGCGCTGTATGCCGCCGGGGTAATGGATCTGGAAACGCTGTTCCGTGCGATCACGCTGCGCGCGACCATCATGCAAAACCTGGCCGAACAGCGCAAAGGGGCGATGTATGTGGTCAAGCCTTACAGCCATGATGCGCTGCGCGAGCAGATCGACAATCTTGGGCTGGGAACCGTACTCAACGTGTGCTGTGACAACGGGCACCAGCAGCAAGTGGTAGGGGGGGAACTGACCGCCGTTAAAACCCTGGTTAATCACCTGGCGCGCGATGGGGTAAATACCATCAAGTTGGGCGTCAATGGTGCCTGGCATACGCCGTTGATGCATGATGGAGTGGCACTGATGCGCCAGGCATTGGCCGACCTGCCATTCTCTTCGCCGGTTTGCCCACTGATCATGAACAGCAGTGGCAAAGCGGAATATAGCGTGGTGCAGATCAAGGAAAATCTGGCGTTGCACCTTATCCATACCGTGCGCTGGCGTGAGAGTATGGATCGGTGGGCACAGATGGGACATCGCCGCTACCTGGAGATCAGCAACAAAAAAATCCTCAGCCATCTGTTGGCGGAGCACTACGGGGCTGACGAGGATTACCATATCCAACACTATTACCATCTCGTTGGCAGCAGTGTTAAGCATGCGGGATAAGGGAGGTATTGTGCCAACATTGACTACTTTCAGCCAAAGATACATGCGAGGAGCCGTGATCCCCGTGGTGTTGGTCTCCGCTATTCTGACTTCGTCGCTGATCCGCAACGTCATTGACATTACTCTGCCGGAGATGATTGCCGGGTTGGGGGCAATCTGTCTGTCGATTGTCTGGAGTATGATGCGCGATGGTCAAGGTTACTGGGCGTACAGCGTATTCACCTTGCGGGTGTTTAAAAACCCGCAAGCGGTCGCGGGCCAGTATAAAGAGCGTAAAACAGCTGGGATGGCGAAATTGCTGTACCAGCCTGGCTGGGCTTCCTTGGTCATACTGTGCCTGGCGGCAGCGCTGAGCGGCCTGATATGGCTATGCGGCCCAGACTGGCATTATCCGTTGATTGCGCTGCTTGGTGTCTTGGTGCTGCCAGCCTTGATGGTGGCCCAGCTAGGCAAATCAACCCCGTTCAATATCCTGCTGGCCTTGAAGTCCTATAGTGAGCCCGAAGCCTATCACCCTCGGCAGCGTCGCTTGCCAAGGTTGGTGGCCGAAGATTTGCTATTGAATCTGCTAACCAATTTCGCCCTGGTTTTGCCGATTGCCCGTAAGCCCGCATTCAGCCTGGCTCCCGGCTATGCCGATCCTGCCTTTATCGTCGCGTTTATGATCCTGATGGGGGCGGTGACGCTGTTTATGCTGGTGTTTGCTGGCCGGACGCGGCGCTATGTGTTGTTTGGGGAATTACTCAATGGCACGCTGGACGCCAACTCTGCGCCTGTTGCTCTCTGGGCGTTCACCGACAAGCTGGCGCGTTGGCAGCGTGGTCTGCTCTGGTTACTGGCTTCGCAGCTGTGGGCTATTGCGATCTGCCTGATTTTTGCGGCATTGCAGATCACTCCGCAATTTATCCCGCTATACCTTTGTGCCTTGTTGCCGTTATTGGTCGTTTACTGTGCGGAACGCTATCAGACCTTATATGACAACTACCATGACGCGCTGGAAATGCACAAACGCCATCAGGTGTATGCTAATAACGATGTCAAAACGATGAGGTAGGTACCATCGTGGGGGCGTATACCGCGCTCCCACGTATCCTGACACTGAATACTGAACATCATGCGATATAAGCTGAATCAGTTATCGTTACTTGCCATGATGATTACCTCGTACCGATCCAAGGCTCAGATAAAGAATGGAATTTATCAATTTAGCCAAGACTAATACATTCGCTTTATGAATGTGATTGGGCAATTATTGAATAGATTACTGAGCATTACTCTCCGTCCTGTCGAGCTACAACCCATCCATAGAGCGTAATTTCCTCTATGGCTAAAAAATATGATGCCCATCGCATTGATGAGTAAAATTTATGGGATTGTAATATGTAAACTCATATACTGTGCTGACTTAGCCTAAATCGAGGGACTGAAGGCTTATGAGGTACGATCCAGTTTCGCAAACTTTTGTTGATGATGACTACCGCCTGCAAGATCACCTTGATTTTAAGCGGCAGCATGCGGATATCAACTATCAAAAGCTGCACGCTCAGCTCAACGAAATGAAAGATGAGAATATGTATGCCTTACTCACGGTAGAGGAGGCGCAGTATTTCTTAAAAACCCTATGCGATCCCAATGCAAACCAGTCGTGGAAGGATGCGATGTTTTCCTGCACCGACCCGATGTCGTCTTTTGCTGGCAATATCGCCGAGGCACTGTCCGTAGGCAGGATCGCGATGGAGCTGAGAGGGTTTGGCGTCACGGCAACCGAATACGTGGGGAGAAATGGCAATCGCTACATCCGGTTGTCGGGATACCCTGGCATCAGAAGGTATTTAAATGCTACCCGCTACCTGATTGATAACCAGAGAATATTAGATATAGGCATCGGGACCAGAGGTATTGAGAATGGCATTATTGGTGGGGCAAGATTCTGTATTGTGTTTGCCGCCGCTTATCGCGCCGTTGAATTGTTGCTAAAAGATGCGTATGGTTTGACCGATTTCTTTGTAAATTTAACTATGGATATGGCTAAGTTAGCGGTGTCAACTGGGGTTGCATGGGGAGCAAAAACGATAGCTACTGGTTTTATGGTCGCGGGAAGTAGTGTTGTTGGGATCGCTATTGCTGTGTTTGCCATCGGACTTTTCGTTAGCCTCTTATTATACTGGATTGATACGGAGTTTCAAATTAGTGAAAAAATAATAAAGCACTTGAAGTCCTATAAAATACATAACTCACCTTATCATCCAGATCAATTTTTTAACACTTGGGGGAGGCTCAGTCGTGGTTAAGTTAAATAGACCTATTTATGGAGCTTTCGCAGTTTTTCTTTTACTCCTTGCATTTTGGGGTTGTTGGTTTTCTTTACGTGGGTACCTGGCCTTTTTTAAATTAAGTGAGCCTGTTATTTTTTCATGGAAGGTTGGGGTCTTGGTTTTCTTGGCTCCATGGGTTTTCTATTTTTCATATTTGACAATGTGTTGTGCAATAAAGAATAAATACTCAAAAATGAATAATAAAATAGCTAATTTTCTATCTACTATTGCTATATCTGGTGCAGTACTTAGCTTATTGTCTTCGATGTATATTAGCCAAAATCTTAAAGATAATGGTTATAAAATCTGCCCAAGGAAGTCCTGGATGGCTCCAAATGAATATGTAAGAGATCTAAAAATCTGTCCGTAGTGAAATTGTTAACTCTTCTGTACTTGGAGGGATCTCAGTGATGGATGATGTAACCAGACCGCGTTATGCCGTTTTAGCGGTTTTTCTTTTATTGCTTGTATGTTGGACCAGTTGGTTATCTTTAAGTGCTATATTGACTTCTTTAGATTAAGTGATGTCATTGTTTTTTCTTGGCGAGTTGGATTGATGGTGTTTTCAACACCTTTTATGCTTTACTTTTTATATGTTATTTTCAATTGAGAGGCTTGCCGACAAAAGCGAGCAATAAACTATTTGGTCGATTAGGCATGCTTGCTATGATTGGGGCGGTAATTAGTTTGTTTTTTTCATTCTATGTGGGCTACAGTCTCAAAGAGAACGGCTACAAAACATGCCCCAGAAAATCCTGGAATGCGCCGACCGAATATGTAAGGGATATGAAATTGTGTTAATAACAAAATACCAGATACCCGTAAGAAGAGTATCTGGTCATGAAAATCAGTAAACCCTGTCATCCCAGATGCTATAACCCGAAGTGCCCGCGCTCTTATGGCTCCAGCTAATGGACTTATACTTTACCTGCACTTTTTCAAACGGCATTTTGTCACCCTCATCGATGGAGTGGGGGTAGATACAGGTGATATCGACAAGGGTGGCCTCGGTCAATTTAACTTCGTAGTAAAGTTCTAACTGACCAGCGGGATTGACGCGGTAAAAGTAAAAAATGATGTCTATCGGTTCATTTTCCGTTATTGCCACACCGAGTAACGGAGATGACTTATCGATAGGCTTAATAAATTGTACAGGGTGGTGGGAGACATTCTGTTCACGGCTGATGCTATGATTTAAGCCTAATACCTGCACCTGATTTTCATGGCCTGCCTGGCACCGGTTGCCAATAGAGTCCAGCGATGAGCATCCGGCGGAGATTAGGCCCTGTCTCTTGCCGTTAATACTTGCGTAAATCAAATTAGACATATCGCTTCCTTATGTAGTCCATACCTTCATTAAAAACACGATCAGTGCCGCTGTGGCGGCGCTGGGGGCACCGTAAGTTCGAGCGTAAACCGAAAATGCTCGCCGCTTGAGTCCGTAAATTTCGCCTCGGCGATATGGCCTTCATTTTCCGCATACAATGAGAAAAAACGCTCCATAACCACCGATAATACTTCTACCGTTTCAAGTTGACTATTGTTAATGCTTTCATTGAGTTGTCGATCCAGTTTAGCCACCAACTCATTTTGGTCATTAATGACATTGTTGCTTGTCTTGGTCATGTCCATGCCTCTTTCATAAGAACAGTCACCACAGGCATTAATGAGAAGTGGTGGGTAATTTTTCAAGGGTGAGTTTGAGCATGCGACCATCTGAAACCTTCATCTCAGCGCTATCCGTCTTATTTGCTCTGAATAATAAAATGCAAATCCGCATCAGTAATGCCAGCTTTTCTTCGGGTATTAAGGGACTATCGCGTAGAGCCTGTTCAAGCTGCTCGACTAGTTGTTCCATCGCCGGAGTTTTATGACCGAATAGCGTCCTTGATTCTTTTTCCATACTAACCTCCCTTATCATGAATCATCAATAATACAGATTACCTATAAATAACCGGGGTTGTCTATAAAAACGCTTGTGCAGTAGTTTCTGTTATTCAAAATTAAAATGTCAGCCCATTGTTTAATTATAAAAATGTATGTTATTGACGCTTTTATCTGTGCTTGATTGGCGTAGGTTACCATGCGAAAACAGACGTTGTTATTTACTTGACGGTGGCAGGGGATGCCTGAGCCGAATGGAACACAAATCCCGGTGGACAGAGGCTGCGAAAAAGCGACAATAAGCGGGTTAACTTAATCAAAGGACATGAAGTAATGCATACACTTGACGCTATTGAGCAACGCCGCGCGACCAAACAGTTCGATACCCAGCATGTGATGACGCTGGATGAGAAGAAAGCGCTGCTCAATATTGCCCTGCAAAACACCCCCAGTGCTTTCAACCTGCAACATTGGCGCCCGCTGCTGATCGAAGATCGTGCACAGCGTGAGCATATCCGCGAGGTGGCCTGGGGCCAGGCGCAGGTAACCGACGCCTCCATGCTGGTTGTACTGTGTGGCGATCTGTCCAGTTGGGAATCCCAGGTGAAAAACATCTGGCGTGAAGCGGCGGAACCGGTGCAACAGTTTATGCTGCCCGCTGTCGATCAATATTACCGTGGTAAGGCTCAGGTGCAGCGTGATGAAGTGATGCGCAGCAGCGGCTTGTTTGCTCAGACTTTGATGCTGGCAGCCAAGGCTCAAGGTTATGACTCTTGCCCAATGGACGGCTTTGATTTTGACGCCGTGGGCAAGATCATCAATAAGCCCGAGCACTACCAGATTGCGCTGATGGTGGCGATTGGCAAGGGCATCGGCCAACCTTATCCGCGCATTGGTAAACTGCCGGTTGATGAGATTGTGCAGATCGACCGTTTTTAATTGAATTGCCTCTCTCCCCGTTGGGAGAGAGGTTGCTGAACTAACCCATCCCCTGAATAATTTTCCCCAAACTTTCACGCTGCGCTCCACTGAGCGCTTGCGCAGCGCCGTGGCCCGCATTCTCAGCGATTAATTGATATAACCCCACCAGCCAATCGTAGATATACAGCGCCGTGTTATTGATCGGTTCGACCGGTAACGCAGTCATGCGTAGATCGGCGCTCTGGCTGGGTTTGGTAAAGATCTTATGGCCGCGGTTAATGCGGCTTTCTGGCCGTTGCGCCTGCGGACGCAGCTGGAAGCCAAGCCAGGCGACAAAATCTCCCAGCACCGTCAAGGTACAGGCGATTTGCCGCTCGACGTGATTTTCCCTGCTGTGGCCCGCGTGTCCCGGTTCGGCCAGGGCATTCCCTAGGCGTTGCCAGATATCCAGCCGGAAACTGGCGGTGATCAACTCATCGGCCAGCGTGGTCAAGGTGGCCGTTTCAACCGCCAGCAGGTCGATTAACGCACGATTATCAGTCAGATTACGCAGTTGGGTGATCCATAGCTGTTGCACCTGCAAAACCACGTTGGCGCCAGACTCCAGCGGAGATGCCGCTGTAGGTTGCTCGTCAAACAGATCTAACGCGATCGCCAAGGGATCGTCATTATGCGGGCGATCTTGCTGTTGCTGGCAAAAGAGTGGCAGCAGGGCGTTGCGGTCAGGCAACAGGTGCTCCAGCAGTTCACCATGCAGCGTGGTGCGGTCTTGTAATGCTTTTACCGTGGCCTTGGCAAGGGGCGCTTTATTCTCGGTTTCTACATTGAGCCAGCGGCCAAGCAGGTTATGCTGTAAATCTTGCTCAAGCCGACCGAAACGTTGTTGTAGCCGATTATGACGGGCTGCAACATTCACCGAAGTGAGCAGGTAGTCGGTCATTCGCCGGACTTCATCTTCATTCATCGCCAGCAGCGTTCCCCAAACCTCGCCGGGATGGCCAACGTAACGTTGTACGGCTTGGTCAAAATGGGCCGACGAACGCCGATCGTACGGGGTAAATGCCCAGATCAACTCGGGATGCCCACGGCTGCCTCCTTCCTGATGGTGTTGTACCCAATAATCCAGCGCCCGGCCGACCATGGTTGCTTCTTCACGGCAGGCCGCCGCATGGCAGACGATCAACGCTTGCATGGCCTGTTGGTCGCTATAGCGTTGTAGCAACGTGAGGCTCTTGGCCTGCTGCAGGCTCTCGTCGTCTGCCCTATAGCCAGGCAGGTCCAGATAATCGGTCTGCGCAAAGCCGCTATGGGCCGGGGGGCTTTGTAATGGGATCAGCAATTCTGCGACCAATAACCTCAGCTCTGCCACGGGCATCGTTATCACACCGTTATCGAGTTTGAGCTGAACCTTGTCATCGGTCT
Organism: Serratia sp. J2; assembly: GCF_046269175.1. Lineage (NCBI taxonomy): Bacteria > Pseudomonadati > Pseudomonadota > Gammaproteobacteria > Enterobacterales > Yersiniaceae > Serratia > Serratia sp. J2. Next base: position 55,366 of record NZ_JBKABN010000019.1, on the reverse strand, counting down.
CTTCCAGGTTTGCTGGCGTAAGGATGCCGTAGCTGGGCTGCTGATTTTCATCCGTCAGCAGGCTGAGCGGAGCTAGCACGCTTGCTGCGCCCTCCAGTTGCTCCAGCCGGTAAGCCAAGCGACGATAACAGGCGGTTAGTGCCGGTTCTTTCCCCCACAGCGGAGCAAACAGCTGGGCTCGGTCATCAATGGACAGATAGGGAGCGATAGCCAAGGCGTTTGGCCAGTATTCGCTGTCCCAGCGCTGTTGTAACTGTGGGTCGTCGCTGCGCAAGCTATCCCAGAGGGCAACAATATCATCGGCACCGATGCCCGGCAGAGCCTGAGGTTGGCAACGTTTTGTCAACGAGGTGAGGAGTTCTTCGATCTCTGTTTTTTCTATTGTCTGTTCCGTATGACTGCTACGCGCCAGCATGCACACTAACTCCACCGCCGTGAGCAACTGAAGCTGCACTGGATAATCAGGATCTTGCTGAGGTACGGCGTGGCTAAAGCGGATCGCTACCCCTACGGCGGAATGCCCTGGGCGGATATGTGTCAGGTAATCCAGGGTTTTACCGACGAAGGTGGTCGCCAGGCAGTCTGGTTCGGCCGTGGCCAGCGAGGCGATAAGATGATTTTTTGCCGCTTGCGAACGGCCATAAAAGCCCAGCGCTCCCGGTTGAGTGGCCGCAACCGCCAGCCGTTGAAGCCGGATGCGACATCGGCGCAGGTTAAGCATTAGGGTTGGCGCTTCTAGTGCAAAACGGGGCGTCTGCAGGCGGGCATTATCCGCCCAGACCAGCGCCTGAGCGATACCTTGATTTAATAACGGCCAGCGCTGGGTAAGCGGGGAGATTGGGGGGATGGCTGACTTCATGCAAAAACGCTCCCGCTGTCGATCCAATAGTGGGTAGCCCCGGAGGCACTGTCGATCAGCGTATTCAATTTGAGTTGCAGATGTTCGGTGGGCACCGGGCTACCGTCTTCCAGTTCGGCGCTAGTGACGCTCCAGCGAGCGGGAAAGTCCGGCTGCGGAGCAATTTTAACCCGTAACAGGTTATCGCCAGCCAGGTTACGCGCCAGCTGCGGATCGATAATCGTCAGGGTAAACAGCGGGGCGGCGGGCCAGTGCTCGTTATCTAACTGACGGAATCCCAGGCATAAAGCACCGTTGAGGGCAAAGCTGACGTTGCTGTCCAAGCCGCCATCCGGGGTGTCCAGATCGAGATCGGCATAAAAAACCTGATTGGCGGGCAGGCGATTGTCCCCATCCAGGCGCCCCAGATAACGCACCGTTGAATAAGGGCGGAAATCGGCCGCTTTGAAGTAAACGCCCGGTAAGCGCAACTCCAGTGCTAACAGACACAGCATAGCACCGACCGCCGCAGTGGATTTGGGATTGTCGATCCGCCCTTGCTGGCTGAAAGGATACCAGCCGCTGGTGTGATAACCATCCAGCGAAACAATACGGTTGATCGGCACCGGCTGGAGCTGCCGGAACAGGGCCTGAATGCCGGGGAACCGGGAGGGGCGGCCAGTGAGCAGCAGCACGTCGCAGTTGTGCAGGGCGATCACCTCGGTCAACAACCGCAGATTGCGGGTAAGTGCCATGCGTGATGCCAGGAATTCGGCGTGCAAGTGGTTCAGCCGCAGGATTAGCGGCGTCTGCAAAACGTCAAACAGTTCTGCCTCTGCCGGTAAACCGCGTTGTACCGCAGCATTGATATATTTCAAGACGTTATCGGTGGGCTTTTGCGTCAACAGTTCGCCCAGCACGGCGTCTATCTCGCTGCGAGTCTGCACCGGGGTGAAGCTTTCATAGCGCTCCAGGATCGCCTGAGCGAGCGGGATGAAAAGTTGCAGTGTCACTTGTTGCTGCAGCACTGGGCTCTCTTCCTGACCAAAAAGTTCTGCCATCAGGGCTGCCGGTTCTGCCACGCAGACGCGTTTGAATTCGGCCTGTAGGGCGGGTAATAGATACAGGCGGATCACTTCCAGCAGAATGTCATCGCCCGCCACCTTGAACCCTTCACGGAATAACAGATGTGGCGTCACTTTGACGTTGTTGCCAGCCGTCTCTTCCAGACGGTACTGGGTGATTGCCAAATCGGTGGTGCCGCCGCCGATATCCACCGAGGCAATACGCAGCGTTTTCCCCGGTTCTGCGGAGTCTGGACGTGCCATGGCGCTAAAGAACGCCTCAGCCTGGCCCGCGAAGTTGACCTGGATTTCGTTATACAGATAGACCATCTGGCCACAGGTGGCCTCATCCCACTCCATCTGCACGGCGGGGACCGGCACCGAACTGGCTATGCCGCTCAAGTCTTCATCTGTCGAATGCCAACCCATACCTTGCCACACGAGCGCGATCGCTTCATGCATCCGCTGGCGGAAGATTTCACGTTCCGGTACCGGCATAGCGGAAGGCAGGGTCAGAATGATATTACGCAAACGGTGAGGTGCTGCCCCGTCCCGCAAAGACAGGCGCTGGGCCACGCTGTTGATCTGCATCAGCGCCTGGGCCAACAGCTCGCTCAGCATCAGGGCCATCAGCGAACTGCGGCTGTAGTTTGGGGTGAAAACCGGCAGGTGCTCTTCCGGTGGCAGGCTGGATAACGTCTGGCCTTGGTCATTGATCAACAGAGCCAATGGTGTCGCGATAGCAGGCGGTTCCTGCAGGCAATGCTCTGCCGTACGGTTGAAGCGCCAGCCTGGGGCGTAGCTCTCCTCATCCCACAGATAGCGCCGTGGGCTGGATAGGCCGGTAGATGCCGTATCGCCTTGCCGTTGCAGCGCCAAACGGCAGGCTTCATGGCCCACCCGAGTCAGGGAAGGCCACAGAAACGCATCGTCGCGGCCACTTTCAAACGAATAATTGGCCTTGCCAAAGTTGGCAGGGGCAAATTCCGTGCGGCTGGAAAACAGGCCTTGGTGCAGATAATGCGGTTCGCTGAGATCGCGCAGTTGCAGTTCATAGCTGTGTTTCAAGCCGTTGCGTTCCGCCGGGTGATCTTCTACCAGGATGCCGCAGGTATGAGAGTTGCCGACATCAAGTATCAAATCCACATTCACCGCGGCTTGCTGCACATCGCTGCCTAGGGTGATATTCGGCACGCTTAGTTGGCTGCCCAGCAGTTCCAGCAGGTTCAGGTAATGTGCCTGATATTCAAATTCGCGCAGCGAAGCGTTGATATTGCGTTCCGGGCGCTGCTCCAGGGCGATGGCCTGTTGGGTAAAGACCTCGCGTAGCCAGCCATCCACCCAGGTGGCATCCAGGAAATCCCCAAGATCCTGGCTATGGTGCGCCAGCGCAAAGCTCAACCCGGTGATGATGTCCTGCTGATTAGGAGCCAACTGTTGGTTTTCATGCCCTGCTGGATAGACTTGGGTATCAAATGCCAACGTGATGCGCAACGTGTGGCCTTGCCGATCCGGCTGATCCAACCGTCTGATTTGCATGCGTACCCAGTTGTCCGGCCCGCTGAGAAAACTGTTTGGCGGGTTGAAGCGCAAGAACGGCAGCGGTAACCAAACGCGATCTAGCAGCCGCAATGACTGCTCCAGAGGAAAGCTGAATTCCGGGCGCACCATTTCGGCCGGTTCGCCTGGGGCTACCGGCAGGAAATAGCGATCCTTGGCCTGATGATAGTTCAGCCGCAGCAGTGGGCCGTTGGCGGTCTGTCGGACAAATTTGCCAGGGCGCTCGGCATCCAATACCGGCGTAAGGGAGAAGTCCAGAAATTGGATCCCGCTGTTGGGTATCAGCGTAACGCGCTGCGGATATGCGATGGGGGTCGCCAACATTATTTACTCTCGCGCTTGATCGTCATAGGGAATACCGTTTCGTTGTTGCCATAGCGCCCGCTGCATTCTGCGGCTGCGCCAGCTTCACCTTGCTTACACACCAGCTCCGGCATTTGATAACGGGAACCGTCGCTGCAACGGGCCTTGGTACGGCTGTTGATCACCAGATTGCCGGATTGCATCAGACCGGCGTTGACCTCAACCCGGCAGGTGACTTTGTCACCCTGAACGATCCTGGCGGTGCCCTTGCCACGGTTAAACTGATACAGCAGGCTCGGCGGTTTGCCAGTCAGCGGATCCTTGATCGCCAAGGTGACGCGCCATTTACCGTTGAGGAAGGTGGTAGAACCGGCTTTTACCGCTTCAGCGGGTAACGTCAGCGCCAGTTTATCGACCACTGCCGGTGTGATGACCGGCGGGGGCAGCACCTCCGCATAGCCTAATGGCAACTGTAGAGCGGCGGGAGTAATAACCGGCTTGGTTTGTACCTTGGCTGGCTCCGCCATTTTTATTGCTGGCTGTGGGATTGGTTTAGGGAGTAACAGCCAGATCGCGGCGGCCAGAATGAAAGCAGCAGGCAGTAGCAACAGCCACCAGGCGTGGTGAGGCTTGTCATCCGCCAGGGGGGACAGAGGTGCGGGCTGTTGCGGTTCAGCAATGGGCTCGGCAATGGGTTCAATAATCGGTGGGGCGATGGGGGGCGCGGGGCGATCTTTCGGGCGTAGGCAATCCAAAGGCGCGTTGCGGATCTTGCCATCGGCTTTCACGCACCCCCAGAAGGTAATCACCGGTTTGCCATCTACCAGGAAAACGGCGTTCTGATCCGGGAACTGCATGGCCTTGCTAAGCAAGGTCGCAAACATTTGCAGGTTGGCTTTACCACTGTGGCGAGCGCGTAGACTGATGGCTTCTGCGCTGGTCTGGAAATGCTCCAACAGCGGCAAGGCGGCTGCCCGTGCATCGTCATCGGCCGCTTGCCAGGAGATCGCCCGCCCAGCGATTGGCGCATACCAGTCAATACGGTCGCCTTGCGCGTTGGGGATCGGGATCGCCAGGCAATTCGCTACGGCTGGCTGTTGCTGGAGGCGCAACGCCTCACGTAACTGCGACGCCAACGCATAAACAGGTTGCCCATTTTCGCCCAATGTAAGAACGTCATCTAGATTGCCACTGCGTAAAAAGGGTTTTGCCACACCGGATGCCTTGCTTTTAAGCTAAATGTCTAGTTTAAGTGGCTATAGCCTGATCAAACGTCTGAAAACAGGGGCAAAGTGGCATCTGTTTTGTGCATCGGATTGCCAGCGGTAGCGAACGATATTATCCTGCAACTTGCTGTTTTGCTTTTCCGAGAAAGACCCTGAGTTTAATTGGAGTGGATGTAGCGATGAAAACGCCAGAGATACCTGCGAATGAAGTACAGCGATTGAAGGCTCTGCGTTCCCTGCATCTGTTGGACACTCTGCCAGAAGAACGCTTCGATCGGGTGACACGCATGGCCCGCCGGTTGTTCGGTGTACCCATTGCCTTGGTGAGTCTGGTCGACGAAAACCGCCAATGGTTCAAGTCCAACTGTGGGCTGGGGGCCGCTACGGAAACGCCAAGAGATATCTCGTTGTGTGGTCACGCCATCCTGGGTAACGATATTTTGTTCATTCCCGATACGCTGCAGGACGATCGCTTTGCGGATAATCCGCTGGTCAAAGACTCACCACACATCCGTTTCTACGCCGGTTGTCCATTGAGCTACTCTGGCGATCTAAAAATGGGCACTCTGTGCCTGATTGATGACAAACCCCGGCAGTTTGATGCCGAAGATGCGGTGGCGCTACGCGATCTGGCCTCGATGGTGGAGGATGAGCTACGTGCCTTTCAGGCATCAACCTCTGACGAACTGACGCAAATATCCAATCGCCGTGGCTTTATCTCCCTGGCAGGTCATATGCTGCATCATTGTCAGATGAAAGGGGTTAAGGCCAGCCTGATATTTATCGACCTCGACAAATTCAAGTTGATTAACGACACCTACGGTCATGGGGAAGGTGACCGGGCGTTAATCTACTTTTCCGAGCTGATGAAACGGGTGTTTGGCTATTTTGACGTGATAGCCCGTTTAGGCGGTGACGAGTTTGTCGCGCTGATGGGCAGCCGAACCAAAAGCGAAGCCGAACAGGGGATTTTAGCCTTGCAACGCTACGTGGATGAACATAATGCTTCACAGATCACCCCTTACCAACTGGCGTTCTCCTATGGCATCGTCGAGTTTGATCCCTCTGCGCCCCATAGCCTGGAAACCTTGCTGGCAGAGGGAGACTCCATCATGTACCGGATCAAGAAATCCAAGTTCATGCAGGGGTAATCGGCAAGTTATTCGCCCCACCAGACTCAAGTACGGACCGGGGACATGGTGAACACATTTCTTGCGGGGCGAAAAGCCCAGACTCGGTACGTAATGAAATGGCAGATCCCCCATCTCACGGCCTCAAAAGTACTCATACCTATGTTGTGAGTGTTAACCAAGTGTTCCTGATGCTCAGCCCTGTACAACTCACAGCGTAGGGGCGCAGCATGCTGCGCCGTTTAAGTTCGCTTTAAAGGTAAACTAAACCGCTTGCCTAAAGATCTCTGAAAGAGAATGATCCGCTTTGCCTAGATACTTACAATTTCTCCTTCAAGTTGCTCCGGTGGTATCTTTACGTACAAGACCCAAATGGAGCGGCACAATGGCTGGTCAAGATAAAAGTAAGATTCCCGACTGGAAAGCTCTCGAACAACTTGTTGCCATGATACAAAGGCAACTTTCTCCCGATGCTGTAGTGCAACACAATGTGATGCTTGATGGTATCCATAGCGAAACCAAAAGACAGGTAGATGTTCTGGTGGAGCAGTCCATTGGTCAGTACAAGATGCGTATTGTCATTGATTGTAAGGACTACGCTAATCCGGTGGATATCAAAGGTGTTGAAGAATTTCACGGGTTAGTACAGGACGTATGTGCGCATCAGGGGGTTTTGGTTTGTCCCACTGGTTTTACTAAATCAGCTTTGCGACGTGCTCAGAAATTACAGATTGCGCTTTACCGGCCAGTATCTACAGGCGACCATAAATGGCGGGCGGAAGTCACTGCTCCTGTATTGTGTGATTTCAGAAATAGCTTCATGAGTTTTGGGATTAGATACTCTACACCTAAACCGCTGCTAATTCCCAATGAGTTTTATAAGTTGCAAGTCTACAGCCCCGAAAACGAGCGATTGGGTACGGCGTTAGGGATTGCTCAGGCTCGATGGGATAATGGTGCTTTACCGAGTGAACCGGGGGAGCATGAAGAGTTGCTGATATTTGAGGGGGCTAAAACTCAAATTGATAATGGATACGGTGACAAGGTAGAAGTTACTTTAACTCTTCGACTTCTTGTAAAACAAAATTTATATCTCGGCCATCTACCCATTGAAGATATAAACGGCTTACAAGATGAGCATACCGGACACATTGTTACTAATGCTTTCACATTGGGTGGGCTTAACCCTGATGAGGTTGAACGAGACTGGCAACGGGTCGAAGATATGAGCGCTATTGAATTTGAACCCCTTCTGAAAGTGGTTGGCTATAACCGTTACGGGATTGGATCCTGATTAGCAGCGGTCTTGATTCTAATAATATAGGAGCAGCTAAATGCAGAGCGAAATAATCACGCAGAAAAATGGAAAAGGTATCTTTGATCGCAAGGCTTGGTTAGCTGAGTCCAAAAAGCTGTATTTATCAGCAAAGCTTTTGAGAAGTGAAGGCGACCGAAATAAAAGCTTATTTCAGGCCGCAAGTAAGAAGAATCCCATTTCGCATGAATATATCGATATCGCATCAGCAACTGATAAAACCAGCAGGCTTATGTTGGGGTATGCTTTCGAAATGCTGTTAAAGTCTGCGATTCTTTTAATGAATCTTGGTGCGCAAAAAGACACCATAGACCTTAAGTTTCGCGATTACGGTCATAAGCTTGATAGGATGGCTATTGAGTTAGAGTTGTCATTAACCGTTGACGAATTGAAGTTATTACAAATTGCGTCACAAGATATAGTGCTTCAGGCACGATACCCGATTGGTAAAGTTGATGATGATAGGTATGTGGCTGAGTTAAATAAAAGAAATATTCAGCTAGCTGATAAAAATATTTTTGGGGATATGGTCAGCCTGTATGATAAAATAAAAAACGTAGTTGCTAAGTTTGATAATGATGCGACAAATTGTGCGGAGTTTAACGTGCTTAGAGGGAGTGATTTCATTCTCTTTATGCGAAATGGTGGTGGGCTGTCATCAAGAGCAATAGTGACCTTTTCGGCTAAATTTCCAGATGACAGCAAAAGTAAGTCATATTTAAAAGAAGTTATTGAGACACATGCTGGCAAGTTTGCTTTGTTGTATACATATCGCTGGGCTTCATTTTCATTTTTCGAAGACAAGGGTAAAAAGCTTATCCCGCTTGCAGAATAGTACTGATGAACTGTTTGTTGTAAAAACGCTGTTTCATGGGGATATCCTAACATTCATAATGAAGGCATTACTAACATCGTGGTGTATTAATCAATGGTGAGCGAGTCAATTGCCATGTATCTGGCACGAAGCAGACCTACTGAAGAGTTGCGAGGTCTGCTACGAGCGAAAAGCAGAAGACAGAACTTATCGGTTAACCTAAAGGATGGACGATAAGTTGTAGCGATTCAAAATGAAAAAATACATTACTAACACTAGTCTTTATCTGGAATATCTCTCGCGTCATAGTAGTCAATCCCAATTCCATAATACAACTCATGACCATCGGGGCCTCCGTGTATATCGCCTACAGCAAAGGTGTTCGGAGCATTATTACTTCTGAAGACTTCAAGATGTTTCTTATCAGGAGGTGACTCATTGTTATTATAAAAATCTGGGAGGGGCTGTAACTCAAAGTAATCAGCGCCAGCAGGATTGTAAGCAAGGTAAAAATTCCTATAATTACCTGGATTCCCTAAGTAATGCCCTTCTTCATATTGATAGAACTTCGAGGAATAACTAGATTGTAAATAATTAATGTCGTCACCGAAATCTTTAAATTTAGCGCCAAGTACTCCTCCTAGATATGGTATCTTAGGATGAAAATCTTTGTCTTTGCTAGTTACGGAATATAGTATTACCGTATTGTTATTATCATAAACAACTTGCAGATAGAATTTTTTGAAGGAGTAAATATATTCATTCACCTTACCATTTTCCGAATGTTCTTCTTTCACCGGCACACCAAAAACCGACTCAATATATTTTATTGATGATCCTGTATAAATCACATTGAGATTATCTTCCGCTTGCCTTTGGAAAAATTTATTTGTGATGTTTTGATATAAATCAAACACTCCATTTAAAAGCCCAAACCCTGCGGAAAAATATCCAATAATAATGAACGCACCACTAATTAAAAAAGCAGTCAATGATTTTTTTAGTGTTTTCTTGTTTGATGACATAATGTTTTTTCTCATTTGTCTGGTATTGTATTTGGGATTGATTACAATTTAAAACCATAAAAATAAAATCGGTTATTGTCAATAAAAAAGGAGTAATGTTATAAGAAAACATGGTGTTAGTTTTTCTACAATCAAATATACTTCCGCTACTGGCACAGGGCTGCAGTTGCAGCCCTGACAATCCTAGACTTCGATAGACTCAGAGATCTCCAACGCATCATCGACTTCAATGCCCAAATAACGAACCGTGCTTTCCAGTTTCTTATGACCAAGCAGGAGTTGGATCACACGAAGACTCTTGGTTTTCTTATATATCAGGTAATGTTTTGTTCTTCTCATGGAATGTGTGCTGTACAGCGAATCGTCGAGGCCAAGCTTTGCTATCCATCCATGAAAAATACGGCTGTATTGTCGGGTTGAGATATGTTGGCAAGAACCGCCCCGTGATTGGAATAAGTAGTCTTTACTGTACAAATTGTCCAGCTTAATCAATGCTGCAACTGCTTCTCTTGTCCCTTTGGTTACTCAAACTGGACAGGGCTACCGGTCTTTTGTTGTAATACAGTTACTCTGCTTGAAACAGAACCGCTATATGCAACATCCGATACTTTAAGCTTAACCTGATCGCAGCCCCGAAGCTTACTATCCAAAGCCATGTTGAACAGAGCCAAATCGCGCGTTTTACCTTTCAGCTCAAGTCTGATGCGGATCCCCCAGACTTGGGATATCTGAAGCGGCTTTTTTGGGCCGATGATACGATTTTTGTTCCACGGTGACGTGTTCATAATCAAACCTCCTGAGGTGTGGGAGATTTGATTATGGCGTCCCTCAAGAGCGATTAGCGGAAGTTAATGTTACTGTACCAAACACCGTGAGGTTATCTAAAATGATTCTACAGAGTCTGGTATACTTGTATCGATTATGCACAATAATGGATAGTGGCTAAAAGGAAAATCTAATGACAAATAAAGTTCAGCAACGATTTGATGACTTAAAAGAACTCTCCGATAGAGTCAGTAGCAGTAGTCATACGGAACACTCTCAGTTTACTGGAAGTGATACCTATGTTGATTCAGAACTATTACTTCAATGGTTAACAAAAACTGAAAATTTAATTGTTAATGTTTGTGGAGAAAACTCGACTTATTTTAAAACGTTTGCAGAGGCCAAAATAGTAAGTAGTTATGAAACGAATCAAAATATTTTTGACAGGCTTAAAGCTATCTTCATAGCTATAAAGGAAGATTATGAGAGTGGTTACCTAATATCATATAAATCTCTGATCCAAGCTGAGTTATTTGATAGTGAGTTGGAGCAAGCTAAAGGGCTACTCACCTCTGGATACACAACTGCATCAGCGGTTATAGCAGGAACTATATTAGAAACAAGCCTTAGAGAACTTTGTGAAAGAAACTCCATTCCAAATGGGAAAATGGATAAGATGAACGCTGATTTAGCTAAGCATGGCGTATATAACTCAATACAGCAGAAAGTTATCACTGCTATGGCTGGAATTCGAAATAGTGCTGCTCATGGTAAAAATGATGATTTTACCAAAGAAGATGTAACAAATATGATTAGTAATATTGAGTCTTTTCTAATTAAGCATCTTAACTAGAATTATTCAAAAAATCATATAATGACGTTAGCTTTAATAGGCTGTTTTTGTTGGTTATTTTCTCGGAAGTCTTTTTCAACTTTGAATTTGCTAACAGAATAATATTTGGATTTTCAGACTTGGATTCTATCAACCAATACATCATATCGACAACATCCGCTTCTAGCACTAAGCGGACAGCCTCGGTGAGCGAGGTGCGGAGGTAACAAACACGATAGAGCCTCAAAAACGCATATCATGCCTATATGAATGCTGCACTTAGTCAAAAACATGCATCGCTTCCAACTGCTCCGTTTTAATTTCATTACAGGAAGATAAAAATTTATCTTTAAAATCTAATGACGGAGATTTTAGTTGCTGCACTGCCTCTTTACTTACTTCCAATTCCCGTAATTGTGCAATTGTATTTCTTCGAATCGAGGAGAGAAATTTATCACCTGCTATCTTTTTATTCTTCTCCAGATAATTAGTCAGTATTATAGTCGATGTTTGGATGGCTTTTTCCTCAGAAAAACCCAAAGTAAAGCGAGAGTTGATGACCTCGTATTGAAATAGACATGCTGCTTCAGCCATGTGTTTCGCTTGTTCCCTCGGGGTTTGCTGACGTCCCCACGACTGGGAGGTGATGAGCAGCAAGAGTATTAATAATCGTATTTTCATGCGAATAATCCATGTCCATTGGTAATATGGTATTTAAACCTATTCAGACGGACCTTGGCAACGTCTGCTTTTGGCACATAGCAGTCGGTTGTTTTTTTTTATTATTGAGGACCGGAACGGGAGGGCGGCCAAAACGTTTACCTGAAGCCTCCCGTTCGAAAGATACCGGCGTAGTTACCTCAAATCATCTCTGGGAAGATCGGCGGTATTTCAATCAGTTGTTTTTCTTGCGAGTTGGCATCGATCAGCGCAAACGCCGCCTGCAACATCTTGTTGACGTCCTGCTTCACCATCACGATGTCATGGCCTAACATCAGTACGAAAGGATCCCAGTCAAAACAGCCCATCACCGGCTGTTTATCTCCGCGATAGCCAGACGCCACCAACCAGCGCATCACACCTTCAAGCGAGATCGTCGAGTTGACGAACAGCCCGGTTTGCAGATCGCCGCCTTGAGCAATAAACGTTTTCATCGCCAGCTCGGCCTTGTCTGGGGAATAGCCGCAGGCCAACAGGTTCTCTTCGATGACCTCAACGCCTAACTGCCGGTGGGCATCTCTGAAGCCGCGCAGGCGTTCCGTGGTGTTATGGTCAACCCCGCGTCCCCCCACGAAGATCAGTGGCTTGAGGTAGCCCAGCCGTTTTTCACAGTTGGCCAGAATTCGTAACGTCAGCTCTTTGGCCCCGGCATAGTTATCGGTGATCACCGAAGGGGCGAGGGTGCCTGGCAGATCGAGATTTAGCGTTGAAATACCGGAGGCAGCGCAGATCTCGGTGATATTGTCGGGGGCGGTAGCACCGGTAGAGATGATCCAGTCAACCTGATAGGAGAGCATGGTGCGAGCCGCTTCGATTTCCAGTTCAGGATCGCGGCTGGTGCAAGTGATCACCGGAAACAGGCCGCGTTCACGGGCCATCGATTCGAACAGCTCGACGATCGAACCAAAATAACGGTTGTCATACTTGGGGACGATCATGCCGATCATCGTCGATTTGCGACGGCGTAGCAGGCTGGCCTGCTGATTGACGGTATAGCCTTGTTCTTCGGCCAGGCGCAGGATTTTTTCTGCCAGTTGGGCACCGATACGGCGCTTTTTCCAACTGCCATTGAGCACGGCGCTGACCGCGCTTGAGGAGGCCCCGGCCAGTTCGGCCAGATCGTAAATCGTCGTTTTTTTTGCTTTGAACCCAGTCACAAATTTCGCTCCCCAATTTTCTATATCTTGACAGTAAAAATAAAAAGTAGCAATTATGCTCAATCGATTGAGCGCCATGAGCAAAGGGTGTGACAGGGGACGTAAATACCCTCTCACCCCAAACCTTTCCCACACGGAGAGGGGCTGGTACGGCGTTGGGGTCAGCTGCGGTGGTACGTTTCCAACCCTTGCAAATATATAGCTGGGTCAGGAACAGCTGCACGCTTTAGCCCTTGCGAATTCGGTGCTTAAGTCAGGCTCGGGAGCTAATCCGTGGCACGCTCGGTTCCCTCTCCCTTTAGGAGAGGGTTAGGGTGAGGGGCAATATCGACAGCCAAATTCTTAACGCGATGAACTTACACGCAGTGACTTCGTCGTGATGATTTGATCTTTTGTTTAATAAAGGAACCCAACCATGACAGATTTCACCCAATTGAATTTCTCCCTCAAAGGTAAGGTCGCGGCGATCACTGGTGCGGCCTCGGGTATCGGCCTGGAGTGCGCGCGTATTTTCCTGCAGGCCGGGGCTAAAGTGGTGCTGATCGACCGTGACCAGGAAAAGCTGCAACGCCTCACCGATGAACTTGGCGAAAACGCGTATCCACTGGTCATCGATTTGCTCAACCCACAGCAGGTTTCCGGTATGCTGCCCGGCATTCTGGCTGCTGCCGGACGCCTCGATATTTTTCATGCCAATGCCGGTGCGTACATTGGTGGCCCGGTGGCGGAAGGCGATCCGGACGTTTGGGATCGCGTGCTTAATCTCAATATTAACGCCGCTTTCCGTTCGGTGCAGGCGGTGCTGCCGCATCTGATCGAGCAAAAGTCTGGCGATATTCTGTTTACCAGTTCGATCGCCGGGGTCGTACCGGTGGTCTGGGAACCGATTTATACCGCCTCAAAATTTGCCGTTCAGGCGTTTGTGCACTCCACGCGCCGCCAGGTGGCGCAGTATGGCGTGCGGGTTGGCGCCGTGTTACCAGGGCCGGTGGTTACCGCGCTGCTGGACGATTGGCCAAAAGCCAAGATGGATGAGGCGCTGGCCAACGGCAGCCTGATGCAGCCAAGGGAAGTGGCCGAAGCGGTGTTGTTTATGGTAACGCGCTCTAAGCATGTCACCGTGCGTGACTTGGTGATCCTGCCAAATAGTGTCGATCTCTGATAGGTGAAAATGATGAACAATCAACAGCAGGTCGTTATCGGTGTCGATGTGGGTTCAGGCAGCGCACGGGCAGGGGTTTTTGATCTCTCCGGTACTATGTTGGCGCATGCCAGCCAAGAGATCACCCTGTTCCGCGGCCCGGAAAATTATGTTGAACAATCCAGCCGTGAGATATGGCAAGCGGTGTGCACCAGCATCAAGCAGGCGGTGGCCGCATCCGGTATTTCCCCAGACAATGTCGCAGGCATTGGCTTTGATGCCACCTGCTCCCTGGTGGTACTCGATGTAGACGGCAAACCTCTGGCGGTAGGGCCATCGGAAGATCCCGACCGCAACATTATCGTGTGGATGGACCATCGGGCAACGGAGCAGGCCGAGCGGATCAACGCCACCGGCCATCCGGTACTTAACTACGTTGGCGGAAAAATCTCTCCAGAAATGGAGACGCCCAAGCTGCTTTGGCTGAAGGAGAACCGTCGTGCGGTCTACGATAGCGCCTGGCAGTTCTTCGATCTGGCCGATTTCCTGACCTGGCGCGCCACAGGAGATCTGGCTCGTTCCGTCTGTACGGTAACCTGCAAATGGACCTATCTGGCCCATGAGAAACGTTGGGACCCGGACTATTTTCGCACCATCGGCCTTGAAGAGTTGACAGACGACGCGTTCCGCCGCATTGGGGAACATATCAAAGAACCTGGTACGCCTTGTGGCAACGGCCTGACGACAGAAGCCGCCAAAGAAATGGGATTAGTAGCGGGCACGCCTGTCGCCGTGGGCTTGATTGATGCTCATGCTGGCGGGATTGGTACCGTCGGTGTTGGCGGTGGTGTCACCAATAACCTGGCTTACGTGTTTGGCACGTCGTCATGCACGATGACCACTACGCAAAACCCGGCCTTTGTTCCAGGCGTTTGGGGTCCCTATTACTCTGCGATGGTGCCTGGGTTCTGGCTTAATGAAGGTGGGCAAAGCGCGGCGGGGGCGGCGATCAAGCAACTGGTCTCGTTCCACCCCGCGGCACCAGAGGCGGCGGAGCAGGCTAAGGCGTTGGGTATTTCACTGCCAACCTTGTTGGCCGATTTGGCGCTGACCAAAATGGTTTGTGCGTCGTCAGCAGCAAAACTCGCCAATGGTCTGCATGTGGTTCCCGAGTTCCTTGGTAACCGCGCTCCCTTTGCCGATCCCCATTCCCGTGCCGTGGTGGCCGGGTTGGGTATGGAAAGCAACCTCGATAACCTGGTGGCCCTGTATATTGCCGGTATTTGCGGGATTGGCTATGGGCTTAGGCAAATCCTCGATGCCCAGTCCCAGATGGGCGTCACCGTTGAGCAGATCGTGATCAGCGGCGGGGCTGGCCGTCATCCGTTGGTGCGGCAGTTGCTGGCGGATAGCTGTGGCTGCGCGGTAGTGACAACCAAGGCAGAGGAGCCGGTATTGCTGGGGTCGGCGATCCTGGGTGCAGTGGCGGGGAAGGTTGCCACCTCGGTGGAACAGGCGATGGCACAGTTTTCCAAGTTGGATAGCCAATACCAACCGAATGCGGATTTCCACCCGTTGCATGCTAACCGCTATGAGGCTTATAAGCTGTTGCAGAGCACGGCCAAACGGATCCGTGAGGAGCTGCAATAAGTCTGGATACTGTAGGGGCGCAGCATGCTGTGCCCCTACGAATTATCTTCTGCCGCTTCCTTCAGTAACCATTCGCTAAATATTTCCATCGCCGGGGTCATTGCCTTCGATTTTAAATGGGTTAACCAGTAACTGCCCATGTTGATTTCGGTAGCAAACGGGCGCACCAGCTGCGCGGTGGCGAGTTCCCGGGCAAACATTTTCGGTGGGGCTAATGCCACACCACCGGAATGGATAGCGCTCTCGATCATCAGACGGGATGAGTCAAAGATGGCGCCATTAACTCTCACCGTCTGCAGGCCAGCGGCGGCAAACCAGTTTTCCCACTCTTCAGCACGGTAAGAACGCAGCAGATCCTCTTGCAGCAAATCGGCAGGGGTGACGAGCCGCTTAGCCGTAGCGGGCGTACACAACACGGCCAGCGGAGCATCAAACAGCATCTCGTTATGGGTTGATGGCCACAAACCCATGCCAAAACGGATGGCGAAATCCAGCCCTTCGGCGGCCAGATTGACGACGTTATTGTTGGTGCGCAGACGCAGTTCGACAAAAGGATGCTCTTGCCTGAACCGATCAAGACGCGGCAACAGCCAGCCCACGGCAAAGGTGCCGACGGCGGCGACGGTGAGCACCTCCTGGAATTGTCCCCCTTCAAACTGCCGGAAGGCTTTCTCAATATGGCCAAAGGCGTCGGTTAGCACGGCAAACAGCGCTCGCGACTCCTCCGTCATTTCTAAACCACGGGGTAAGCGTTTAAACAGCACCATACCCAGGCGCTCTTCAAGCAGCCGAACCTGTTGGCTAACGGCGGCCTGGGTAACATAGAGCTCCAGCGCTGCCCGTGTGAAACTCAAATGTCTGGCAGAGGCTTCGAAAGCACGTAGGGCATTCAGGGGAAGATTAGAGCGCATAGGTGTTATCCAAAAGATTTTCTTTATGCTAGAGAAAATTCTTGTCGCTTGTCAATAACGGCCTAACAGAGGATATTTCCCGCCATCTGAAGAGAACTCCGCTGCATTAATCTATTTTATGTGAGGCAAAACATGGTTAAAAATACATTACGTCAAACCACCCTGATGGTCGCTACGGTTATGCCGTTGCTGTTCGGTAGCGCACCGCTATGGGCGCAATCCGCTAATGCCAAGGCGAATATTCAGCAGCAACTGTCTGAACTGGAGAAAAACTCCGGTGGCCGCCTGGGCGTGGCGCTGATCGATACCGCTGATAATTCGCAGATCCTGTATCGCGCGGATGAACGTTTTCCCATGTGCA
This sequence comes from Serratia sp. J2, assembly GCF_046269175.1. Taxonomy (NCBI): domain Bacteria; kingdom Pseudomonadati; phylum Pseudomonadota; class Gammaproteobacteria; order Enterobacterales; family Yersiniaceae; genus Serratia; species Serratia sp. J2. The sequence goes on along the minus strand of NZ_JBKABN010000019.1, from coordinate 38,554 downwards.
GCACCAGCAAGGTGATGGCGGTGTCGGCGTTGTTAAAACAGAGCGAGACGGATAAAAATCTTTTGGCTAAGCGGATGGAGATCAAGCAATCCGATCTGGTCAACTACAACCCGATCGCCGAAAAACACCTGGATACCGGGATGACCCTGGCCGAGTTCAGCGCCGCCACTATCCAGTACAGTGACAACACGGCGATGAACAAGATCCTTGAGCATCTTGGCGGCCCGGCAAAAGTTACTGAATTTGCGCGTACTATTGGCGATAAAACCTTCCGTCTCGATCGTACCGAACCCACTTTAAATACCGCCATTCCAGGTGATAAGCGCGACACCACCTCACCGCTGGCGATGGCAAAAAGCCTGCAAAACCTGACCTTGGGCAAAGCGCTTGGTGAACCACAGCGTGCTCAGTTGGTTGAATGGATGAAGGGGAACACTACCGGCGGAGCCAGCATTCATGCAGGTCTGCCAACTTCATGGGTGGTTGGGGATAAAACCGGTAGCGGTGATTACGGTACCACTAACGATATCGCCGTGATTTGGCCAGCTAACCACGCACCGTTGGTATTAGTAACCTATTTCACGCAGCCACAGCAGAATGTCGAAGCCCGCAAAGACGTGTTGGCTGCGGCCGCTAAAATTGTCACCGAAGGACTTTGAATCGGGGATATTCACCGCGTAGACGCGTAGTGATTTTGTCAGCATAAAAAAGGCCGGAAAATCCGGCCTTTTCTGATCACGCCTGGCGATTAATAATCAATGGCATCGCGGATAATCGGGCAGGTCATACAGTGGCCGCCGCCACGGCCACGGCCCAGCTCACTACCGACAATCTCAATGACCTCAACCCCTTCTTTGCGTAGCTGGGTATTGGTTTTGGTATTACGATCGTAAGCCAGCACCACCCCAGGAGAGAGCGCCACCATGTTGTTGCCGCTGTCCCACTGTTGGCGTTCGGTGTCGTAGTCGTTGCCTTCGGTTTCCACCACCCGCAGTTTTTTCAGGTTCAATGCTCCGGCAATGGCTTCAACAAAGGTGCCTTTATCGCGGCTCAGCTTCATGCCGGTTGGGCCAGCATCCGGGCGCAGTGAGAAGGTTTTGATCTGATTGACGATAGCCGGGTAGAGCGTCACCACATCGCGGTCGCAGAAGGTAAATACCGTATCCAGGTGCATGGCGGCACGCAGTTTCGGCATGGCGGCAATCATCACCCGTTCAACACCGGAATGTTTGTTGGCAAACAGCGCGGCGGCCAGTTGGGTGATCGCCTGATGCGAGGTCCGCTCACTCATCCCAATCAGCACCGTTTTGTTGCCGATCGGCATCACGTCCCCACCTTCGAGCGTGGCGGTACCGTGGTGCACAGTTGGGTCCCCCCACCAGACGTTAACATTGGCTTCGCCAAAGTCTGGGTGGAACTTGTAGATCGCCGTAGTCAGAATGGTTTCTTCGTGACGGGCAGGCCAATACAGTGGGTTCAAGGTCACGCCGCCGTAGATCCAGCAGGTGGTATCACGGGTATATAAGGTATTCGGCAGCGGTGGCAGCAGGTATTCTGTAATGCCTACCGCTTCGCGGATCAGCTTCAGCTCTTCGTGGTCGGCATAACCTTCTTTAGCCAGCTCGGTAGTGGAAAGGCCACCGATCAGTACCTCCGCCAATGCCCGTGGTGCCAGGCCATCAAGGAAGCTGCGGGTTTCATTCAAGATCCCCAGGGACACTTCATTAGGCACAATCTGCTGATCCAGGATCCACTTTCTGGCTTCGGGCAGCGCCAGGGTTTCGGCCAGCAGGTTGTGCATTTCAACCACGTCCACGCCGTGTTCACGCATCTTGGTCATGAAGTCAAAATGGTCACGCTTGGCGCGCTCAACCCACAGCACGTCATCAAACAACAGCTCATCACAATTACTCGGTGTCAGCCGGTTATGCGCCTTGCCAGGGGCGCAGACCATGACTTTATGCAATTTCCCTACTTCTGAATGAACACCAAACTTGGACTGCGTCTTTTTTTTAGTCGACATAATGACTTGCCTCGATCAGATTGTGATAACGCCAGTGGCAATGCTGTAGATTGCAGCAACGGCGGCGACCATAACGATTACAAAGAGCCCCATCTCGGCCGGGGTGAACACTTTTGCGTGCTGTTCACGTTTGGCCATAATGTATAGCAGCGTGCCTGGGCCATAGATGATGGCGGAGAGCAGCAGATACTTCATACCACCGGCGTACAGCATCAGCAGTGCGTAGAAGGTGGCGATCAGCGCGAAGATCAGATCCTTTTTATGATCGCGTTTATCGGTTTCGTAGGTTTCGCCGGTCATGGCCAGCTTCAGCCCATAGGCACCTACCAACAGATAAGGGATCAGCGTCAGGGAGCTGGTCAGTTCGAGCGCCAGTTGGAAGGCGTAATCACTAAACAGCGTCAGGATTAAGAACACCTGAATGGTGATGTTGGTCAGCCAGACGGCGGAAGAGGGCACCGCATTGCTGTTTTCGGTGGCGAACACCTTCGGCATACTCTTGCTTTTTGCGGCGGAAAACAGCACTTCTGCCGCCAGCAAAGACCAGGAGAGATAAGCCCCCAGTACCGAAACAATCAGGCCCACGCTGATGAAGATCGCCCCCCAGCGTCCAACGATAGCTTCCAACACGCCCGCCATCGAAGGTTGGCGTAACGCTGCCAGATCGGGACGGAGCATCACGCCGTAAGACAGCATGGTGATCAGCACCAACAGGCACAGCACCCCAATGAACCCCAGCACCGTGGCAATGCCCACGTGGCTGCGTTCTTTGGCATAGCGGGAATAGACGCTGGCACCTTCAATCCCCAGGAAAACGAATACCGTCACCAGCATGGTGCTGCGCACCTGGCTGAACAGGGATTCGGGTTCCGCAGTAGGGACAATGGCGGCGGCGGCATGACCGACATAGCCGTAGTCGTTGAGGTGAGAGAGATCGCCCACGCTTGCCAAAGAGGCTGCAGAGGTTGCGCTCTCTGGAGATCCCCAGAAGTTGAGTGCAAACACGTCACTTTTGAAGGCAAAGATCAGCACAATAATAAAGATGAGGATTGGCAGGATTTTAGCGATGGTGGCAATGGTGTTGATAGCCGCAGCACTTTTAACCCCGCGCAGTACCAGAATATGGAATCCCCAAAGAATGACCGAGGCAAACAACACCGCGGGAATGGTATTGCCATCGCCAAATATCGGGAAGAAGGCCCCCAGGGTGGATTTGATCAGCACAAAGTAAGAGACGTTACCAATACAGGTCCCGGCCCAGAAGCCAAGTGCAGAGGCAAATCCCAGATAATCACCGAATCCGGCTTTGGCATAAATAAACACGCCGGAATCGAGATCGGGTTTACGTTGCGCCAGCGTTTGAAACACAAAGGCCAGCATTAACATCCCGCCGCCCGCAATACACCAGGCGATAATGGCACCAAACCCTCCCGTAGCACGCCCAAAGGTGGCCGGTAAAGAAAATATACCGGCCCCTATCATGGAGCCCACTACCAGTGCGGTGAGTGACCATAGGGACAGTTTATTCGTTGATGAGCTCGTCATGGTTTTCCTTACTGACACCAAGTCAAATAAAGTTTTGCGTAATTAAAGGATAACGTTACCAACCGACTTACGATTAAATCATAGTCATAACCGGCAAATTTTCCTGTCGCAAATAACTTTTTTCTTCAACATCAGCATTGTTGATTCCGAATGGGGGAAATACTGTCGCCTGACGGAATAAAAAACCAATCACGAGAATATTCTTGATTAACAATCCTTTAAAGCCACTAAAAATAATGATAATGCTTTACTTTAGCGGACTGGAACTGGCATGCTCAATCAGATTTATTGTTTTTTTAAATAAAATCAATAACATAACAAAAGGTAACGGATTGTTGCCGACTAGGGGAGCCAATGTGCTTTAAGCATAAAAACGCAGGTTGTATAAAAATAGTTAATATATCAAAGTCCGTCCATTGGCTTCTGGGAAAATTCCCATTACATGGGTGGTCATTCGGATCATGGCTAAAGATGCGCGTTGTGCAGTGGGTGTTAATGTACTAAGATTATTTTTATAAAAAACAGTAGGGTGTGTCATATCAACCCGGTGATGGATGGAAAACCATGATCAACAGTGTCAGCCAGCAGGCATTAAAGAGTTTAAGTTGTTTTGCCGCCGTCACCTTCTTCTCGACCAGCCAAATGTGTGCTCTCGAGTGTTTCCTCCATGCGAATACCATGGGGATATTGTACTTTGTGTCTATTATTGCCAAGCCTTTGTTTTTTATCATTATCGGTTATATGGATGAGGTAGAGAAACTCACCAGGCAGGAGATTATGGTGAAAATAAAATCCATTATCCTGATAATTATTTTCTGGAACATTGTTTCATCTTTGATTAAAACCCAATACATTCATCAAGGTTATATTTTACAGAATGGCATATTATTGAATATGGGGATCATCTATTTAATTTACCCCATCATCCTTAAGGGCATTAAGCATTTGAAAGTTACTGCGGCCGTGTTTGCCGGGCTGGTTGCCGTTATTGCCCTGTTGGATATTTTCAGCCCGCTGGATACCCAAGACGATCCGCTGTTTATCTCCAGCTATTCGTTTATTTGGGTTTGGGGCGGCTACTACATTATTGGCCATGTGCTGGGGGAAGCACCTGGTCGCAGGTTCACCAAAAAATCCAGCGTGCAGTGGGCCGCCAGGCTGCTGGTGATCCCCATCGGTATCTCCATGTATTTCTATGAACTTTATCTGTCAACCCATACCCAGATCAGCGTCGCCGGCTGGTTTGTGTTGGAGCACCTGCACCTGTTGGGCATGAGCCTGGCGCTGTTTATCCTGTTTGATAATATCGCCATCAAGAGCCGATTGCTTACCCGCGTCGTGGAGTTTATTAGCCCGGCGATGGTGGGCGTCTATATCGTTCACTACAGCGTGTTCTATTTCATTACTACGCTGTATGACTTCAATGACGCCACGCTTAAATTTACCTTACTGGTCCTGGTTTTTGTCGCCTCGGTATTGGTTTCACGGCTGTTGCTTCTCAACCGCTTTACGGCTCGGATTATCTCCTTCTGAGGGAGCAGCCACCGGAATATGGCGAATATTAAAACCGGTGATGCCAAGTGCCAGAGTGATCAGCGGTGCGGCAATATTAAAGATGGCAAACGGCATGTAGGCCATGGTCGAGACACCCAGTACCGCAGCCATATAAGCTCCGCAGGAGTTCCAGGGGATCAGCGGAGAGGTGACAATCCCGGCATCCGAAACGATGCGTGACAGGTTCTCTGGTGCCAGCCCTCGCTTGGCAAATTCGGCACGGTACAGCCGGGTGGGTAGCAGCAGCGCAATATACTGATCGCCCGCGGCAATATTCAGCCCAATTGCGGTAGCAACCACCGAGGTAAACAGCTTGCCCACGGTTTTGGCCCGCAGCAGCAGCGGCGTAACCAGTTTGTTCAGCAGGCCGAAGTCATCCACCATAATGCCAAACGTCACCGCGCCGATAATCAGCCAGATCGTAAACAACATACTGTCCATGCCGCCGCGTGACAGCAGGGCGTCGATCTGTTCAATACCTGAGTTCTCCTGGAAACCGGTCGCCATCGCCAGCCAGGCCGCCTTGATGGCCAATAGCGGGCTGGCAAGATCGGGCTCGACAATAAAGCGTTCGATCACCTGCGGTTGCATAAAGGACGTCATGATCCCCGCCATCAAGGCCGAGCACATGATGGCCAACGGGGCGGGCACCTTGGCGACCGATAATACCAACAGGAAAACCAGCGGCAACAGGTTCCACGGGGTGATGTGGAACAGTTCGTTAAAACGGGTCAGTTCGTTGTTGGTGATGGTGGCATCAAAGGCACTGTGCTGATTTAGCCCTAACAGAATAAAACCGATCAGGGCAATGACCGCCGCCGGAATGGTGGTCCAAAGCTGGGCGCGAATATGTTTATACAATTCGACGCCGTTGAGCTGAGCGGCCAATACGGTACTTTCAGACAGCGGCGAGATCTTGTCACCCACGTAAGCCCCGGAAATCACGGCTCCAGCCGTAATTTCTGGTGATAGCCCCAGCATATTGGCCAGCCCAACCAACCCGACTCCCAAAGTGCCCGCCGTGGTCCAGGAACTGCCAATACTTAAAGAGACGCCAACGCAGACCAAAAAGGCTATCGGATAGAACCAGTTGGGGGTGATCATGATAATGCCGTAATACACCATGGTAGGAATGGTGCCGGACATGTTCCAGGTGCCAATCAGCGCCCCGACGGAAAACAGGATAAAAATGGCCCCCGAGATGGTGGCAATGCCTTTGCGGCCGGACTCGGAAACCTCCTCCCAGCTATGGCCATTCTTCAGGATGACCATCGCGGTGATCATGGTGCTGATGATGATGGCCACCTGCAAAGGACCGTTGACGGCTTCAAGCCCAAACAGAGCAACGGAAGATCCGACCAGCAAAATCAACGTCACTATCGGCAGTAGAGCATCCAGATAGCTTGGAGCTTTAACAGGGCGGGGAGTTTTAGCTGATTTGCTCATGGGCACGGCTCCACAGACAGTTAAGACAGGAGAGTTCAGGCAACAGCAATACCTGCGGTAGCTACTGAGGTAAGTATAGCCATGGGCGGTATAGGGCAATGATTATTTTAATTATTGCGGGTCAGCGTTGAAGCTTTGTAAACGTGCAACGATCTGCCGATCCAGTGGCAGGCAGCGGAAATCGGTCATGATCTGCAGCTTTGCCGCCGAATTGATGGCGGTAAGGTAGCTTTTTCGGAACTCGGTTGGCGTCATGCGGCAATATTTGTTAAAGGCAAAAATCAGCTGTTTATGGCCGCTGAAACCGCAGGTGTAGCTGATGTCGGTGATCGGGATGTTGGTGTCTTTCAGCAGCAGTTTGGCCTTATTAATTCTGATCATGGTCAGATATTCTTTAAAGTTGTAGCCGCTGATCTTTTTGAAAATACGGGAAAAGTGGTGATAGCTGACGCCAGCGTGTTCGGCAATGGTGGCCAGGTTGAGCTCATCGTCAAAATGCTGGTTGATAAACTCAATGCCGTATTTGACCAACTGCTGGTCTTTTTTCCTGACGCTAACCTGCTGTTGGTCGGCCTGGCTTGGCGTTGCTGCAACAAGCGTTCCCAAAAGATGATAAACCAGGGCAATGCGGGTAAACGAAGGTTGTGCCGTGACCAGGTTATCGAGCAGGGCGATCACGGCGTTACTAATCTGCTGCTCTGCAGTGCGGTCGCCCTGATTAAACATCAGCGGGGCCGGATGGGTTTCATCAAACAGATGGGGGGAAAACTGGATGGTCAGCAGTTGGCTGTTTGGGGCGCGAGCTTCAAGGGAGTGGATTTCGTCCGGGTTGATATACAGCATGCTTCCCGCGCTGGCCACTGAGGTGGCATGGCCGAGGGTGACGGAAAACTCGCCGGACAGGATGCAGATCAGCTCAGGGGCCGAGTGCCAATGGGGCTCGCAGTAGTAAACTTCAGCGGCGAAGACGTTGAGTTTTTCGGCGTCAAACGAGATCAGCTCATAGCCGCTGCCCTCATGGATCGCTGCTTGCGCCTGCCGATGGGACTGCGGCTTGGGTTGTCGCGTAACAGAGAAAGGAAACATCGGCTTATTAATCCCCTGAGGTTGGTGATGAAAATACGTGTCTGATTAGGGCGGCGTCTTTCTCCGTCTCCCTAACCCCAAGGAGAGGGAACTGTCCGTGCTACAACTTTACTCCTGTGCCCAGAGTTAAAATGCCGAAAATTGAATTACGTACTTATTTACATCACCGTACAGCTCCCTCTCCCTGCGGGAGAGGGTTGGGGTGAGGGGTCACAAGGCGGCAGGCTCCGCTAATGCAGCCTCCAACTCCTGCTGAGTAATATCAATAGCCAGGAACTCCGTCAGGGCGATAAACAGGCCGCAGAACAGATCCGGAGCTATCGCGATGAGCTTTTCGCGCATCAGCGCCTCCGGCAAGCCGTTCTTGCTGACCAATAACCTCACCACTCGGTCAAAAGCCGGTGGGGTAGCGATCAGTTGCTGCAACGAATTGTCCACCTTTAGCGGTAAATAATAGGGCTTGGCGCACAGCTTGACCACCGTGCTCAGCGCGATATCCCGCGAAGAACGTGCCACGTGAAGCTGATACTCGCCAGGATCGACTACCCAAGCGGCCATACCCGGATGGAAACAGGCAAAATCCGGCCATTCCAGCGTCATGGTCACCGTTTTACTTTCGCCCGCCTCAAGATGCACCTTGGCGAAGGCTTTCAACGCCAGGACTTCGCGTGCCAGATCTCCCTGCGGTGCAGTCAGGTAAAGTTGCACGATCTCTTTACCGGCCCGATCGCCACGGTTGGTCACCTCAACGCTGACGGTTAAGGGCTGGCCCTCCTCAAGTTCGGTGACCGAAGTCGCCAGCTTGGCATAGCTAAACTGGCTATAGCTCAGGCCAAAACCGAACGGGAACTGCGGCGTCAGCTTACGTCGGTCGTAGTAGCGATAACCTACGTACAGCCCTTCACTGTAGTGATGGCGCAGGTTTTCCCCTGGGTAATCGAGCCATGCTGGAGTTTCTTCCAGAGTGTTGGGCACCGTAACCGTCAGCTTGCCGCAGGGGTTGGCTCGGCCAAACAGAATATCCGCCACCGCCCGGCCCATGCCCTGGCCCGCAAAGAAGGTCTCCAGCAGGGCTTTGCAGTCTGATAGCCAAGGCATCACCACCGCATCACTGTTAGCCAACACGACCACCACATTGGATTGTTGTTTGGCTACCGCACGGATCAGCGCTTCATGGCTTGGTAAGATATTGAGATCCCGGCGATCGCCGTTTTCGCCATCTTCGCCAATGGCAGTGCTGACGAACACCACGGCGACGTCCGCCTTGCTGGCTAGCTCAACCGCATGTGCCTGCGCCTGCGGGTCGACGTGATTATCATCCGGGGTGCCGATGGCATAGTCGATCTGGAAGTCGTTACCGGCCACCTCGAAAATTTCATCTAGCGGACGATCGAGCATGTAAGGCACGGTAGTAGCACAGCCTGAACCTTGGATCACCGGCTCCTGCGCCGGTTTACCCAATACGGCGATGGTAGTTTTCTTGCCGGCTTGCAGCGGCAGGATATTGCCTTCGTTTTTCAATAACACCATCGATTCGGCAGCCAACTGCTGTGCCAAGCGATGATGTTGCGGGTAATCGGCTTTGGTACCCGGCTTGCGGTGGCGCTGCACCTTGTCGATCAGGGTTAACATCCGCAGGCAGGCAGTATCGAGAACCTCTGTAGGGATTTCTCCACGCTCGATCGCCTGCAACAGTTCCTGTTTATCACGCTGGGTTTCCGGCATCGCCAAATCGTTACCCGCCAGCAAAGAAGCGGGGCGGTCTTTGATGCCGTACCAGTCGGACATCACCAGTCCGTCATAGCGCCACTCATTGCGCAGCACCTCGGTCAGCAACCAGTGGTGTTGCGACGTTTGCACGCCATTGAGCCGGTTATAGGACGACATTACCGTCCAGGGGGTGGATTTGTCGATCGCCCGCTTGAATCCCGAGAGGTAAATCTCGCGCAGCGCCCGTTCTTCCACCACCGAATCCATCTCGGTACGGCGGTATTCCGAGTTGTTGGCGGCAAAGTGCTTCAGGCTGGCACCCACGCCACCGTCCTGCAGCCCATTGATCAGGGCTGCGGCCACGTCACCGCTGACCACCGGATCTTCCGAGTAATATTCATAGCCACGGCCAGCCAAAGGTGTGCGGCGAATATTGATCCCCGGGCCAAGCAGAATGCCGACGCCCATCTCCTGGCACTCTTTGGCCAACGCCTCGCCCATCTGGTACACCAGATCCACGTCCCAGCTGCAGGCCAGGGTTGAACCATTCGGGAAGCAGGTGGCCGGTTTGGATTTGCTGAACAGTGCCTCAGAGCCGCCTTTTTGTTCTTCCACCTCGCCAGCGCTTTGGCCAATCACGGCCAGAAAATCGCTAATGTGCCAATTTTCCCCCTGTTCGATCTGGCTGGTGCTGTAACGGACACCGTAGGTGCCATCCGTCATCACAATGTCGCTAATGCCATACTGTGGGAAGCTGGCGGTACGCCATAAACCGCTACCGCTGAGCAGCGCCACTTTCTCTTCGGCAGTCATGGCGGCAATGATGGCGTGGAAATTTTTTTTCATAGGGTTACCTGCTGGTTACTGCGCGCTAGCTTTGCGCAATTCAATGTCTTTGATGATATTCCGGTAGGTGTGCTCATCCAGCTTGTAGAAGAAGATAAACAGCATCCCCAGGGCAAACATCAGGCCAGGAAACAGCGTCATCATCATATTGATGCCGTTGAGCGCGTTGGCGCTGATATGCTCGGACGAGTAGTCAAAGTAATCGAGCATCAAGCCGGCACAGCCGCCACCAATCGCCATGGCAATTTTGGTGATGAAGTTAAAGAAGCCGTAAATGGCCCCTTCGGTACGTACGCCGTGTTTCCATTCGGCATACTCAACGGTATCGGCAATCATCGACCACATCGCGACAAAGCCCATTCCCAGAGTAATGCTGTACAGGCACACGCCGGTCATAATCAGGTAGGCGTTATCACCCGCCAGGAAGTATTGGAACAGCAAGCCGGCAATCCCGATCAGCAGCCCCAACTGAACCATTTTCTTTTTGCCCATCAGGCTGATGATCTTTTCTGAGATCACCGTACCCGCCACATAGGCCGCAGATTGGATCATGAAGAACTTGGCGGTAAAGCTTTCATCTCCCAGGGTGTATTTGATGAAGTAGATAGCAATGGCCATCCATACCGTATAGGCGATATAGAAAAACACCGTGAACAGGGAAAGATGGATTAACGGCAGGTTGCCGGAAACGGCGGTGATCATCTCTTTAAGCGTGGGGGCCTTTTGATCTGGCAGGCTTTTTACCCGCTCTTTGGTCATACCAAAGCACGCCAGGAAGAAGAAGGTGGCCAACAGGCTAAAGCAGCTGACGGCAAACACATAACCCATCTTCTGATCGGTGAACTGTGAGATCAGCAGGTCGGCTGTGGTCGAGACAATCAAGTAACCCACAATAGCCAACACAAAGCGGTAAACCGACAGTGAAGCCCGTGAGCCTTCGTGCTGGGTCAGCATATTGGTCATGGCAGAATAGGGCGTGTTGACCGCCGTGTAGGCCAGGCAATAGAGGGTGTAGGTGATCAGCGCGTAATAAAATTTATAGTCGCTGTCGAAGGTGCTGAAACACAGGACCGTCAAAATCCCCAAGGGCACCGCGCCGTACAGCAGGTAAGGGCGCAGCTTGCCGTGCCGGGTTTGAGTCTTATCAATAAAGTAACCGACAAAGATGTTAAAAATCGCATCCAGCACCCTGGCAATCACAAAGATCAGGCTCGCCTGTACCGCGCTGATGCCGTAAATATTGGTGTAAAAAAACAGTAAGAACAGGGAGACAAAGCCAAACGACAGGTTGGAGGCCAGATCGCCGAAGCCATAGCCAATCTTTTCCCGTACGCCGACCTTCACATAACTGTCTGAGACGATTTCTATTGTTTTCATTTTACTTACTCACTCAGGTTGATTCGCCTTGAGTATACCGAGAGCGTCAAGGGCGGCTTGCCAGCGGTTGTTTATACAGTTCCCATTTTTTGCTCGCCCCCGGCTTTATCACGGAGTTGTGAGAAAGCTCACAGGTATTGCTAAATTCAACCGTAGGGGCGCTGCATGCTGCGCCCGATTCTGACATAGGGCGTTTGGTGCACTTATAAGTTGTATTCCATGCGTCTTCCGCCATGTCATGGTTTGCCATACGCTGACTGACAAGTTAATTCAGGAGTCAGCCAACCATGAAATCTACCGTACCAAATATCTTGCCCGCACCACCTTCGGCCCTGCGCGGCGGGCTAATCAGTCTGGCCTTGCCAACGCTGCTCTCCTCTCTGGCCAGCAGCATCACCAACGTCAGCCTACCTACATTAGCGCAGGTGTTCGGTGCTTCATTTCAAGATGTACAGTGGGTGGTGATCGCTTATCTGCTGGCGATCACCACGCTGATTGTGGGCGTCGGGCGATTGGGGGATATCATCAGCCGTCGCACGCTATTACTGGCCGGACTGAGCCTATTTATGCTCGCCTCGCTGGGCTGTGCTGTCGCCCCTACCCTCTGGTGGCTGATTGCTGCCCGTGTTGTGCAAGGCTTAGGGGGCGCGGTGATGATGGCCATCACTCTGGCGCTAGTTGGCGAAACCATCAGCAAGGAGAAAGTCGGACAGGCGATGGGGCTGCTCGGCACCTTATCCGCAGTGGGAACTGCGCTTGGCCCAACGCTGGGTGGCGTCTTGATTACCGGGTTTGGCTGGCAATCAATTTTCCTGATTAATCTGCCGCTGGGGGGCGTCGCGCTGTTTTGTGTTTATCGCTATCTCCCGCAAACCGATCCGCAGCAGGTAACGAAACGGGGTGGTTTTGATTTCGTCGGAATGGCATTGCTCGGTTTGACGCTGGCGCTATTTTCGCTGGCCATGACGTTAGGGCACGGCCATTTCGGTTCGCTCAATAGCCTGCTGCTGTTGGGAACAGCCGTTGCGGCCTGTGCGTTCGTCTGGGTTGAGAAAAAAGTAGCAAGCCCGTTGGTCCAACTGGCCCTACTGCGTCAGCCAATCCTGAGCAGCGGCCTGCTAACCAATATGCTGGTGAGTACGGTGATCATGACGTCCTTCGTGGTAGGGCCGTTCTATCTTGCGCACGGATTAGAGTTAGCGCCACAGCAGGTTGGCTTGGTCATGTCCGCCGGGCCGCTGATCGCTGCAATGTCGGGTGTGCCATCGGGATATCTGGTCGATCGCTTCGGCGCACCGCAGATGATTAGCCTGGGATTACTGGGAGTCTGCCTGGGAGCATTAGCCTTGTCGATGATGTCAGCCACGCAGGGCGTTTTGGGCTATATATTACCTATCTGCCTGATCACCGCAGGCTATGCTTTATTTCAGGCGGCCAACAACACGGCGGTGATCAAACAGGTTGGCATCGAGCGGCGTGGGGGGGCTTCCGGTCTGTTAAATCTGGCGCGCAACCTTGGCTTTATCATCGGGGCTTCCGCCATGGGGGGCATATTCGCTTTGGCCTCGGCAGCCAGCGATATACGGTTAGGGAGCACGGCAGGTTTACAGCTGACCTATCTGGTGGCGGCCGTTTTAGCAGCACTGGGGTTGTTGTTGGCACTGTGGAGCCAGTTTTATCGCAAGGGGCAGCCCGTCATACAGGAGTGACGTTGTCACAAATTCTGCTGCCGCCAACATGTCTTTCACAATGGCTCGCGGCCGAGCTACGATAATGTATCCAGCCCAGCCTAACTTTGAGGGATAAATGATGAACCAACCTATTGCCAGCGTGGCCTTGGAAAAGGCCTATCGCCTGCTTAATCACGGCCCGACGGTGTTGGTATCCGCCAGCCACGACGGTGTCAATGACGTGATGGCCGCCGCCTGGGCCTGTGCGCTGGATTTCTCGCCGCCGAAGCTGACGGTGGTGCTAGACAAGATGACCAAAACCCGTGAGCTGATCGAGCAGAGTGGGCGCTTTGTGATCCAGGTTCCCACTGCGGCCCAGCTACAGCTGACCTATGAGGTTGGCAACCGCAGCCTGCATACCGACCCCGACAAACTGGCAAACTGTGGCGTCGAGCTGTTCAGTTTTGACGATCGACCACTGCCTTTTGTGGCCGGATGCTCTGCCTGGTTGGCGTGTCGGCTGATCTCTGAGCCCCATAATCAGCAGGCCCACGATTTGTTTATTGGCGAAGTGACCGGTGCCTGGTCCGATACGCGGGTGTTTAAAGAGGGTCACTGGCATTTTGACACCGCCGAACCTGCACTGCGAAGCCTGCACTATATTGCCGGTGGGCAGTTCTACGCTATCGGTGAATCGCTGAAAGCGAAAACGGGGAGTTAAACTCTGGTGCGAGGTGGTAACCTCTCGCCATAAAATAGCAAATAGCTGATGCTGAATTATACTGAGATCAAGGCTTTCGGCACGGGGTATGGCAATGAACTACACACTGCGCAGTGCTGGCTGGCTGCTGATTTATCTGTTTTTCATTCTTGCTCCGCTGTTTGCTTTACTATTGGGTGCTATGCCGCCCGCGAGAGATTTCTGGACCGAGTTTTCAGTTGCCTTAGGCTATGCTGGGTTGGCAATGATGGGGTTACAGTTCGGTCTGACCGCTCGTTTCCGCTACGTGACCGAACCATTGGGCGAAGATGTTCTCTACCATTTTCACCGTCGTATCTCGCTGATCGCCGTGGGGCTGGTGATTGCCCACCCGATAATCTTGTTTGTCGTCCGCCCCGAACTGCTGGCATTACTCAACTTTATTGAAGCCCCTTGGCGCGCCCGTTTTGCCGCGCTCTCAACCTATTCGCTAATTGCGTTGGTGGTCACCGCGCTTTGGCGCGTGCAATTGAATATCCGTTACGAAACCTGGCATCTTACTCATATCATCCTGGCACTGATCGCGCTTGGGGCTGGGATCCTGCATATGATTGGCTGGAGTTTCTATCTGGATGATCCTTGGAAACGTGGGTTGTGGATTGCGCTGATCGCTTTTTGGCTCGCCTTGTTGCTGTATGTGCGGATCATCAAACCCCTGTTTATGCTACGCAAGCCTTATCGGATTGCGGCAGTGCGCCAGGAACGGGGAGACACCACCACGTTGCTGATGCAGCCGGAAGGGCATCCAGGCTTTCGCTTTTCCCCCGGTCAGTTTGGTTGGCTGACCGTCTGGGGTAGCCCATTCAGCCTTACGGGCCACCCGTTCTCATTCTCCTCCAGTGCCGAAGTTGCGGATGGACAGGTCGAGATGTCCATTCGTAATCTGGGTGATTTCACCAGCACTATTGCTACATTGCAGGTTGGGCAACGCGTCTATCTTGACGGCCCCTATGGCGCGTTCACGCTGGGTAAACAGGCCGATCTGCGCGTGCTGATTGCTGGTGGTGTGGGCATTACGCCGATGATAAGCATGATCCGCACGCTGGCCGATCGTGGCGATCGCCAACCGTTGATGCTGATTTATGGCAGCAAAGACTGGGAGTCGGTCACCTTTCGTGAGGAACTGGCCGCCTTGGAACAAAGAGTGAACCTGAAAGTTGTCCATGTGTTGACACAGCCTCCAGAGGACTGGCCTGGTGAGCGGGGCTTTATCACTGCGGAACTGTTCAAACGCCATCTGCCACCCGGTTATGCCGAACATGAGTACTTTATTTGTGGTCCGAACGTCATGATGGACGTGATAGAGCAGACGCTGGCCGATTTGCACGTGCCGATGTCGCGCTACCATTGCGAGCGTTATAACTTTGCCTGAGGAGAGAGCCAATGCGCCGTCTTTTTGCCGATCGCCTGGCTATTGCCACCATCGTCGCTGTGATCCTGCTAGCCCTGCTGTTTGCTTATTTGCGGGTGAGTTAACCGGCGAATCGTCGCGATCCCGCCACACAGAGGATAATCCCCAACGTAGTGGCCAACATCAGCAGGCTGACGGGTTCACGCAGAAAGCCTGCCGCCAGCGCCAGGCCAAAAAAGGGCTGCAGCAATTGCAGTTGGCCGACGCTGGCAATACCCCCCTGGGCCAGGCCCCGATACCAAAAGATAAAACCAATCAACATGCTGAACAGCGAAACATAGGCCAGGCTTATCCAGGCTGGCAGGCGGATAGCCTCGAGGGATGAAGGCATCAGCAGCAGTGAAGTCACCAGCATCACGGGTAACGCCAGCAGCAGCGCCCAACAGATCACCTGCCAGCCACCTAACTCCCGCGACAGTTTTGCCCCTTCGGCATAGCCCAACCCGCAAACCACCACCGCAGCCAGCATTAACGCATCCCCGACCAGCGAAGCGGAAACCCCCTGAACAAACGCAAAACTCATCACCAACAGGCTGCCGATAATGGAAAACAGCCAGAAAGCCGGGCGAGGGCGCTCGCCACCCCGTAACACGCCAAATATCGCGGTGGCTAACGGCAGCAGGCCAAGAAAGACGATGGAATGGGCTGAGGTGACATGCTGAAGCGCTAACGCGGTCAACAGTGGGAAACCCACCACCACGCCCAATGCAACGATCACCAGAGAGAATAGCTGATCGCCTCGTGGCCGCTGTTGCTTAAACAGCCCTAACAGCAGGAGTGCGATCAAGCCAGCGATAGAAGCACGAGCGACGGTAAGAAATAGAGGATCAAAACTGAGCACGGCGACTCTGGTGGCGGGGAGTGAACCGCTGAAGATCACCATGCCCAGAAAGCCGTTGAGCCAGCCGCTGGTGCTGTTTCCCTCGTTCTTCACCTGCATGGGACACCCTTATTTTCGACGTTGGAAGATTGTGGATCGGCATGTTATGCCGCAAAATAATGACAATCAAAAAATTGTCATGGATACAAGTTGCTATGGCGCGTGCTCGTTACAAATCGCTGGTCGATAGCTTTGCCGCTGATATTCGCGCAGGGCGTCTTATACCAGGGACCCGTTTGCCCACCCATCGCCAGCTTGCCGCCCAGGAACGTATGTCATTGGTCACTGCCTCAAGGGTGTATGCGGAACTTGAAGCGATGGGGTTAGTCAGCGGAGAAACGGGTCGGGGGACCTTTGTTCGGGAGATTTCGCTGCCGCCGGGCTTGGGCATCGATCAGCAGGCCGTCGCCACGGACATGCTCGATCTGAACTTCAATTACCCAACGCTATCGTCACAAAGCGAACTGCTGAGGGCTGCTTTACGCCAGTTGGCTTCCTCCGGCGATCTGGACGCATTGCTACGCTATCAACCCCATGCAGGCCGGCCACACGAGCGGGCTATCGTAGCCAGACATCTGAGCCACCGTGGCTTAAACCTGGCGGCAGAGAACATTTTACTGGTTAATGGCGCTCAACAAGGGTTAGCCGTCACCGTGATGGGGCTGTTGCAACCGGGCGACGTGGTCGCGGTTGATGCCCTGACCTACTCGGGCTTTAAAATCCTGGCCGAGAGCTACCATCTTGAGCTGGTCGCCATTCCCGCGTTAAGCGACGGCCCTGATTTGGCTGAACTTGAACGGCTATGCCAGCGCCGACAGGTGCGGGCCGTTTACTGCATGCCAACGCTGCATAATCCACTTGGCTGGGTGATGAGCGAGTCACAGAGGCATCGGTTGGTGGCGCTGGCGCGTGAGCATGGGCTGCTAATCATTGAGGATGCCGCCTACGCCTATCTGGCAGAGAAACCGCCATTGCCGTTAGCGAGTCTCGCCCCTGAATCCACGGTATATATCTCCGGTTTTTCCAAGAATGTTGCGACCGGGTTGCGTGTTGGCATAGTGGCCGCGCCGGAAAAATGGATCCCCGCATTGGAACGAGCCATCAGGGCAACCACTTGGAATACCCCAGCGATCATGACCGCGATCCTGTGTGAGTGGATCGAAGACGGCACCGTTATGCGGCTAGAAGACGAAAAACGCCAAGATGCCCGGTTACGTCAGTCAATCGCTCGTGAAGCACTGAGCGAGCTGAACTATATTGGCCACCCTGATTCGTATTTTCTGTGGTTACCCTTGCCAGAGGAGGTTAGGGCGGATCGCATCGCCGCAGCCCTGCTAAAAGAGCGTATTTCGCTCTCTACCGCAGAACCTTTTGCTACTTCGGTTCATATACCACATGCCCTGCGTTTGGCGTTGGGTTCGCTGCCGCTGCCCACCCTCCGTGAGGCATTAACAACGGTTAAGCGGGTCATACAGTTGCACTGTTATCTTTAAGAGGGGCCGTGGGCGCAGCATGTGTGCACATCGCTTTGTCATCAATCTGACCGCATGGCGTTTTTCCCAAATTCCATGTGGTCCCTCTATTCATAGCCTAAATATCTGATAACTTAATCCCACGCGTTATTTTATGGATAATTGATTCCCAGGGAGACAGCGGTGCGTCATTTCGAATTCAAAGATGATAAATCAAACAAATTTTGGCAAATCGAGCAGTCGGACAGTGATTTAAACCTGCGCTGGGGCAAGATTGGTACGCAAGGGCAAAGCCAGACCAAGAGTTTTGATAACGAAGCCAAGGCCTCGGCTGCCATGACCAAGCTGGTGAAGGAAAAAACCGGCAAAGGCTACGTTGAAATTGCCGTTGATGAAAACGCCACCATTGGCGCCACGGCGCCACAACCGAAGGCCGAACCAGCAGAAAAACCCCGCGCTGAGCCAATAAGCGATACCCCAGCGGAAAGTACGCCTCAGGTCTCTGCTGCCACCATACTCTCGCAATCCGTTATCTCTTCGGACATCGCCAAACCTGCTGGCGAAACACCACCTTGGCTAGCCAATGGTGAACCGATTTCCTTACCGAAGAATTTAAGCGTTCAGGCATTGGCCAACCGAGCCCATCCGGGCGAAAAGCCGGGGCTAAACGCTAAGCAGAGCTGGATCAAGCTTCGCAACCACCTCTATAAAAGTGACGATTTTCAGACTGACTTTGACTCCTCGTCTGCGGAGTTGCGCCAGACTTATGTTGCAAGCTGGCAACAGTTGGCCGATCAACAGATGGACGGCACCATTGAGTCAGATGCGGTGTTGTTTGCCCTTGCATGCAATGCCGGTACCAACCGTTATTATGGCGACAACAAGACAGATATTACCGACTTTTTAGTGGCCAGAAAGGGATTGCCGTACGCGATTGATGTACTGTTACTGGCGCAAGGGATCTGTGTTGAATCAAACTGGGATAGTGATGCGCAAAAGCACAGTTACTACCTCAATACGGATATCGCAGATCCGCTAAGCGGCTCGTGGATGTCTCCCTATAGCTGCGCTGAGCTGCAATTTCGTAAGTATCTGGCTTGTGCCGATGAGGCCGAATGGCAGATTTGCGTGGCTAAACTGCTCGCAGGCTTGCCGCAGCTGCACGTTAGCCGCCAGCCGTTGATTGCCTTGTTACTGCCTGAACGCCCAGATATCGCGAACCGGTTAGCCGGTGAGTTGCTCCAACAGGGGGATAGTGACGTCACGCCATGGCTACAGTTGGTCGCCACCGACGAGGCTGTCCTGAAGTCGTTAGGAGCAATGAGCCGTTCTGTGTATCGTCACGCTGCATTCCTTAACTGTGAATTTAGTATCGCTACGCTGATTGCAGAGCGCGGCGTTAACGCGGTGCCAATTCTGGCCTACCAGCCGGAAATCACCCTTACCGGTGATGCTCTGGCCTGTATTGGCACGCCTGCGGCAATAACCGCTCTGGCGCAGGTCTCCGGTCAGGGTAAAGCGTTTCTGGCGCGGTTTATCGACGCTGCGCACCGCTGGCCGCTGGCATCGATCCCGGCACTTGCCGAGCTGTTGGCCTCTAACAACAAAGACAGCGGCATGTTGAGCGCTTGCTTAAGCAATCTGCTGTTGGCCAATCCTGAACAAGTGGCCAAGTTACTGCCCTGGATGAGCGGGGCCGCGCAAACTCAGGTGCAAGACTTGATTGCCCGCGTATCTGGCCCGGTTGAATTAGCCGATGAGGCTGATTTACCCCGGGTGCTGGTCAGCCCACCTTGGCTACAGAAAAAGAAAAAACGCGAAGCGGCAGCCCTGGCACTTGAGCCTCAGGTGCTGGCACCGGTACTCGATTTAACCGATGAGGAGAAAAAACAGTGGTTAGCGCTGAATGGGTGGGAAGAAAAACGCTATCAGGCTGCCGCAAAAAACATGAACACGCTGGCCAACGAGTTGGGTTTCCAGATCTATCAATCAGGTAATAGAAAGAGCCAGAACGAAACGGCAGCCATTGCCATCAGAAACCGGGATACGCAGGGGCTGATTGACGCCTGGAAGGCTCAGCTTGCGCAGACCAGTTGGTCAAACTTTAGTATGCGCTTTACCTCCCTGTTGCCCGATGAGATGGCGCTGGCCTTATGGAACAGTTTGTCTACTCACCAATGCAGCGGTGAGGGGTATATGGTGGCCAAGTTTGGCGAAGCGGCTCTACCTGGCCTGATCAACGCGGTGCGCTCTCGTCCAACGGAACTGACCACTATCTGGGGCCACGTGGGGGCGTGCGAATTGGCTCCGCTTATCGCCCGTGCCTACCTCAAGCTGAAAACGCTGCGTAGTGAAGCCCAGCAATGGCTGTGCAAATATCCGCACCACAGCGCTATCGGCCTGATCCCTGCGGCCTTAGGCAAAAAAGGGGAAGCCAAAGATTGCGCGACCTCGGCGTTACGGATGCTGGCAACGCAGGGGCACGAAGCGTTGATTATGCAAACCGGTGAAGCTTACGGCAATCCAGAGGTGATCGACGCACTGCGCGCTATGCTGGATGAAGATCCGCTCGATCGCTTCCCAAGTAAAATCAGCAAATCGCCGGACTTCTATCAACCCGCCGGTTGGCGTCGTCCGTTACTCAAGTCCAGTAACAAAGCCTTACCGGACAGTGCGCTGGAACACCTGGGTACTATGCTGCGCTTCCCGGTCAGTGAGGGGCTGTATGAAGGGATCAATCAGGTTAAACAGGCCTGTGATCCAGACTCACTGGCGGACTTTGCCTGGGATATGTTCTCGGCATGGTTATTTGCTGCCGCGCCCTCCAAAGAGGGTTGGGCATTTATGTCTCTGGGCCTGTTTGGTACCGATGATACTGCACGCAAGCTCACGCCGTTTATTCGTGCCTGGCCGGGAGAGGCTCAGCACCAGCGGGCGGTTAACGGCCTTGAAGTGTTGAATCAGATCGGATCTGACGTGGCGCTGATGCTGCTGAACGGCATCGCGCAGAAGGTCAAATTTAAAGGCTTGCAGGACCGGGCGCGGGAAAAGATTGCGGCCATTGCCGAAGCCCGTGAGTTAACCATTGAGGAATTGGAAGACCGTTTAGCGCCGGATTTAGGGCTGGATGAAAACGGCTCGCTGCGGCTGGACTTTGGCGATCGCCAGTTTACCGTCAGCTTCGATGAAACGCTGAAACCGTTCGTGCGCGATATGGATGGCACCCGCCTGAAAGATCTGCCGAAGCCGAAAAAGACCGACCATCAGGAACTGGCTAATGAAGCGGTGAACATCTTCAAGCTGCTGAAAAAAGATGCCCGCACCGTGGCCGCCCAGCAAGTTGTGCGCCTGGAAATTGCCATGTGCCAGCGCCGCCGCTGGACCCCTGAGCTGTTCGAACTGTTCTTGGTACGCCATCCGCTGGTACGCCACTTGGTGCAACGCCTGGCGTGGGGCGTCTATCTGGTGGACGATGCATCGACTCACGGCGGCAAATTGCTGGACTGTTTCCGCGTTGCCGAAGACGGCAGCCTGACCACCGCAGAAGATGACGAATACACCTTGCCACATGGCGATAACGTGCGCATTGGTATTCCGCACGCGTTAGAGTTGCCTGAGCACCAGGCGGCAGGCTTCGGCCAACTGTTTGCCGATTATGAACTGTTGCAACCGTTCGTGCAGTTGGGCCGCGATACCTACAGCTTGACCGAACAAGAGCGGGCGAGCCGTGAGCTGCTGCGCTGGAAAGGGGCCGTAGTCCCTACTGGCCGTATTCTTGGGCTGGCGAACAAAGGCTGGCGCCGGGGCGATGCCCAGGACGGCGGCGCGATCATGGACTTCATCAAACCCATCGATCGCCAGTTGGGGTTTAGCCTGTCGTTTGAACCTTGCATTATCGTGGGCATGGTCGATGAATACCCTGAACAGACGCTGGAGACGGTGGTGATCGACGACGGCCAGTATTACTGGCAGCGAACCGAAGAACGCAAACCATTCACCCTTGTGGATGACATCGTCATCAGCGAACTGATCCGCGATATGGAAGCCCTGCGCGCCTAAGCTTGCCTTGATCCCGACGCATGTCGGGATCGTACCGCCTACCAAGAGAATCCATCCCTATGTCTGAACAACAAAAAATGCAGCGGCCACCAGCGGAAATTCAATATGCAGAACAACTTGCCCTGTTGGCAGAGTTGGATAATCAGCCGCGCCCACCGGGCTGGGCACTTAGCCTGAATGCCGCTCGGCGCTTTATTCTGGGTGACGAAAAGTTAGGCATTGAGCGTAAAATTGTCGCCGACGTGGCCTCGATTGAGCGGATGCTGGTCACGCTGGCGACTGGCCGAGGCTTGATGTTGGTTGGTGAGCCGGGCACGGCCAAATCCATGCTGTCTGAACTGCTGGCGACCGCCATCTCCGGCACCTCCAGCCTGACGATCCAGGGCGGGGCATCGATTACCGAAGATCAGATCAAGTATTCATGGAACTACGCCATGCTGATCAACGAAGGGCCTTCGCTGAAAGCGCTGGTTCCGGCACCGCTTTATCAGGGCATGCGCGACGGCAAAATCGTGCGTTTTGAAGAGATCACTCGTGCACCATTAGAAGTGCAGGACTGCCTGCTGGGTATGTTGTCCGATCGGGTGATGACCATCCCCGAGCTGAATGATGACCATAACCTGCTGTATGCGCAGGAAGGGTTCAACATTATCGGCACCGCCAACACCCGTGACCGCGGGGTGAACGAAATGAGTGCCGCACTGAAGCGTCGCTTTGATTTTGAAACCGTATTTCCGATCATGGATTTCCAACAGGAACTGGATTTGGTGGCTACGGCGTCAAACCGGCTGTTGGAAAAGAGCGCCATTCCTCACACCGTCCCCGTTGAGGTGCTGGAGTTACTGGTCACGACCTTCCGCGATCTGCGCGGCGGTGAGAAATCAGCGGGTAAAAGCGGCGACAGTGCCATGGATCGGTTAACCGCCGTGATGTCGACCGCCGAGGCGGTGAACGTGGCCCATGCGGTGGGGGTACGGGCATGGTTTTTTGAACAGCGCAGCGGTGAGCCTGCCGATCTGGTGGAGTGTATCGCCGGGACGGTGGTCAAAGATAATGCGGACGATCGGGCGAAACTCAGGCGCTATTTTGAGCAGAAGGTCGCGAAAAAGCCCGGTAACCACTGGCGGGCCTATTACCAAGCCAGACACCGTTTGCCTTAAAGGCGCTGCGTAATGAATCAATCACCGGAAATCATCGGTATCCGCCACCACAGCCCGGCCTGTGCCCGGCTGGTAGCGGCGAGAATTAACACGCTAAAACCGCGCTACGTGCTGATAGAAGGGCCGATGGACTTCAACTCCCGGCTTGATGAGCTGTTTTTGCCCCATCAGCTGCCGCTGGCTATCTATAGCTATGGCGTGCCACAACAGCCTGGACAGGGCGTGCGCAGAGGTTCCTGGTCACCGTTTGCCGAGCATTCTCCTGAGTGGCAGGCGCTGCAGCAGGCACGAGCTATCAAGGCGGAAATACGCTTTATGGATCTGCCGGCCTGGCATGCTGCGTTTGCCGATATTGCCAACCGCTACGCCGATTTGGCCGATGCCGAACAGCAGCAACGGGCCGAGGATTTTGAACAAACATTGAGCCTGGAACTGGGTATTCAGGGGCGCGATGCGCTTTGGGATCGGTTATTTGAAGATCGGTGCGATGTGCAGGAGCTGGAACAACGCCTAAGCCTCTATTTCGAACGGTTACGCGGAGAGGTTTCCGGCTCGCAAGGCAATCAGGCTCGTGAAGCCATGATGGCCCGCTGGATCCGCTGGGCTATGGATCAACAGAACGGGGCCGTGTTAGTGGTATGTGGCGGCTATCACGCCCCCGCCTTGATGAAGCTGTGGCAAAACCTCCCCAGTGAAGATCATGAGCCTGAGCTGCCCGCTTTAAGCCAATGTTTTGACGATTGGCAAGGCGACGCGCAATACACCACCGGTTCTTATTTGGTGCCCTACAGCTATAAACGGCTGGATGCTTTCACTGGCTATGCTTCCGGTATGCCGTCACCGGCGTTCCAGCAGTGGGTGTGGGAATTTGGCCTGGAGCAGGCGGGGCTATACGCTTTCCAGCGCATACTTGAACGGCTGCGCAAGCTTAACCTACCGGCGTCTACCGCCGATATGGGCGCGGTGTATTTACGGGTTCAGGCACTTGCGCGGCTGCGGGGCCACCAGTTGCCGTTACGCAATGACTGGCTGGATGCCATGGCCGGTTCGCTGGTGAAAGAGGCGATGGATGTCCCGCTGCCGTGGACCTATCGCGGTCCTTTACGGCCAGGAACCGACCCCATTCTGGTGCAGATGATGGCGGTTTTAGCGGGAGAGTCGCACGGTAAACTTGCGGCCAATACGCCACGTCCGCCGCTGTTGATTTCGCTGGAGCTCGAATTGGCGCGGTTGGCGATTACGATCCCCTCGGAGGTCAAACTCGACCTGCTTAAACCGGAAGATCGCCAGCGCAGCAGAGCCTTGCATCAGTTAGCGATATTGGCGATCCCTGGCATTCATTGCCTGAAAGGGGTTGGGCAGGCCATGTCGGGCGAAATGAGCGAACACTGGCAGCTTCGAGCACCGCTTGAGCAGGTTGCAGCGCTGATTGAGGCAGCCTCCTACGGCGCCACGCTGGCCGATGCCGCACTGGCCAAGCTGGAAGAGGCCCTGCTGGATCTGCACGGTAGCCAGGGGATGGTGGTAGCGCTGGTTAAATTACTGAATCAGGCGGCATTGGCCGGGCTGGCGGATTTCAGCAGCCGGGTAGTAGAACAGCTCACTGCGGCGGTCAGCCAGGAAGGGAACTTTGAAGACCTGGGGTTAGCGCTCGAAGTGGCCCACACGCTCTATCGCCACGGTGAAAGCGTAGGTATGCAAGGATCAGCGATCTTGTTGACGGTGATCCAGATAACTTTCGACCGCGCACTATGGCTATGTGAAAGCTATGGCAGCGTGAACCCCGTCGACAGCCATCGGCACATTGTGGCATTTCAGGCGATCCGTTTGGTGACGCGGGATCTGCTCGCGCTGCCTGATGCCGACCGCAATACGTTATTTCCCGCGCTGGAAGCCGATCGCGCGCTCACCGTTTGGCAAAGAAAAGCCGCGTCTACCGATGCCGATCCACTTAGCCGTGGTGCGGCATTGGGCGCATTACTCAGCCTGAATGACACCCAGCCTGATACCACATCGCCGATCGCACAGCCGTTAGCGCTGCTGGCCACCCTGGCAACCAATAAAATGGGCGATGCGCTCAGCGGATTGATTGCGTTGGCGCGCCACCAGTTGACTCAGGATATAACCTTTGTTGACGGCCTGAACCAGTTGGTTAGCGCACTGGATGATGAAGACTTCCTGCTGGCCTTGCCAGCGATGCGCGGTGCATTTGCCTGGCTGCCACCAAGGGAGCGCGGTGAGTTTGCCCGCCAGATACTGGAGCTCCATCAGGCGAGTCATCTACCGATTTCGTCGTTAAATCGCGAAATTACTGCCGCAACGCCGCAGGAGATTGCGGCTATGCAACAGGCCGAAAAGCGGGCACTGGAAATCCTTGGCCAATGGGGGCTGGCGTAATGGCAAATCAATTAACTCCAGAATTACAGCGCTGGCGCTTGCTGTTAGGCGAAGCCGCCGAGGCCTCGTTGGGTGAATTAGACGATCACTATCGCTCAGTCGATAGTGCACTTGAATGGCTGTATGGACGGGATCCGGAGCGTTTGGCTCGCGGTGAGCGCGGAGCCAGCCTGGGTAAATCCAACCTGACCACGCCTGAGTGGATTAATGAAATTCATCAGCTGTTCCCGAAAGAGGTGATTGAGCGGCTGGAAGTGGACGCGGTTGAGCGCTACGGCATTGACGATGTGGTCACCAATCTTGACGTGCTGGAACGTATTGAACCCTCGGAAGCGTTACTGAAAGCGGTGTTACACACCAAACACTTGATGAACCCGCAGGTATTGGCCGCCGCACGCCGATTGGTGGCGGAAGTGGTTCGGCGGATCATGGAACGCCTGGCACGTGACGTGCGCCAGTCATTTTCCGGCAGCCGTGACCGCCGCAGCCCCTCGCAGGTCAAGGTGGCGCGCAACTTTGATTTTAAACGCACCGTTGGCAATAACCTGCACCGCTGGAGCCCACAGCACGGCAAGCTGTTTATCGAAAACCCGGCGTTTATGAGCCGGGTTAAACGCCATAGCGAACGTTGGGATATCATCCTGCTGGTAGACCAGAGTGGCTCGATGGTGGATTCGGTGATCCATGCCGCAGTGATGGCGGCCTGCCTGTGGAATTTACCAGGCATGCAAACCCGGCTGGTCGCCTTTGATACCGCGGTGGTGGATTTGACCGCAGACGTCAGCGATCCGGTTGAACTGCTGATGAAGGTACAGCTAGGTGGCGGCACCGATATCGCCAAGGCGGTGGGCTATGCCCAGTCCTGCATCACCAATCCCCAGCGCACGATCGTGGTAGTGCTGAGTGATTTCTTCGAGGGCGGCAGCGAAAGCGAACTGGTTCGGCGGGTGCGTACCTGCATTCAGGCCGGAGCCAAAGTGTTGGGGTTGGCAGCGTTAGATCACCAGGCCAACCCACAATACGATCGTGACATGGCTAACCGGCTGGTCGCGGTCGGCGCACAAATTGGCGCCATGACGCCCGGCGAACTGGCGGCCTGGCTGGCTGAAAAGGTACAAGGATGACTCAACGTTCCGATTTACTCGAACTCACGCCGGAAGCCCTGATGGCGTTAAGCAACGCGGGTTTCGTTAAGCGCGCACAGAAAGAGGTCGCCGAAGGAAAACTGCCTGAACTGACAGAGCGTAACGATGGCTGTATTGATGCCAAATTCAGCGACGGTAACCAAGTCACTTTTCCGCCAGGCAAAACCTTGCGGGATGCGGCCTGTAGCTGCCCGGCCAGCAGCATGTGCCGCCATCGGGTCACGCTGGTCCTGGCCTATCAGGCGTTACATGCCACTGGGGTGCCCCCAGAAGCTGACGATGCTCAGCCGCAAGAACCTGCACCGGCTTGGTCCCCGGCCAGATTTAGTGAACAGCTTGGCGATGTCCCGCTCTCGGTTATTAGCCGGGCTAAAAAGCTGATCCAGAGCAGCGTAGTGGTGCAATTGAGCAAAGGCAGCGGGGCGCAAGCCACTCCGTCAGCGCGTTTACCGATGTGTGACGTGCGATTTTTCTCCCGCAGCAGCCTGGCTCATGCACGCTGTGACTGTATTCAGGAGACGATTTGCGAACATATTGTGATGGCGGTCTGGGGTTTTGAGCAGGCCGAACTCAACCAGCCAGACTTTGAGCAGTTAACGCTGCAAATCAGTTTGCCTGACGGCGAACAGGCGCAGGCAAACGCCTTATTCGACCAATCAGAAGCAGTGTTATTACAAACGTCGTTGGATAAATTGCTGCTCAAGCTGTGGTCGGACGGCAGCAGCCAGCCTGAGACGGCCATCAAACCCCTGATGGCAGAAGTGAGTCGCCATGCCCAGCAGCTTCAGTGGCGCTGGATTAGCGAAAGCCTGGCGGATATTCAGCAAGGGATGGCCGATCAACATAATCGTTCAAGCCGCTATCATCCGGTCGAATTCTTGCAGCGCATCAGCGGGCTTTCCGCTCGGTTGGTCGCGGCCAGGTGCATGGACCAACAGGCGCAGCAGCAGACCTTACCACGCCTTCCGGCGGCTGAAATTCTTGGCCTGGGCGTCAAAGGTGAGATCCAGCTGGAACATCTGAAACTGGTTTCGCTCGGTGCGCGTTATTGGGCCGACGAGCAGCAGGAAGGGGTGGATCTGATCTACATCGACCCGGACTCCCAAGCGCTGATGGTGATCGAACGCCAGTGGCCTAGAAAGAGCGATCCACAAGGCGTGGCGACGCCGATAGGCAGCCGCAGGATTGCCGGCCACCCGGTAAAAAAACTGGCGGCCTGCCAGGTGATCACCAATGCCGCCAAACGCCGGGCAAACGGAGCGTTGGACATTGCCAGCGGTAAGCAATATACCAGCGTATTGCCGCTCTCTGCCCGTGCGTGGGAGCTGCTGGGGGAACCGCTCAGGCAGCCTGATGCGGCAGCGCTGAAGCGTCATCTCCAGCAGGCATTGCCGGATTTTGTACGCCCCAGACAGCCGATCGAGCAGCTGCATATCTTACCGGTTAGCGAGGTGCTCGACTGGTGCTGGGACCCGGCCTTACAGTGCTTGCAGCTTGAACTCTTAAGCGGAGAGGCGGGTGATGATAATTTGGTGACAGTGTCACTAAATTACGATAGTGCTGCCCCTCAGGCTATCGAGGTATTGGCCAGGGCAATGCTCACGCCAGCAACTCCGCCACGGTTGATTTCAGGCAGGGTGAAGATCGCGTCAGGCAAACTGATTATCGAGCCGTTAGCCGTCGCCAGTGACGCCCAGATATTCTCGCTGTGTGCCGATGAGGCTGAGCCTTTCCCAATGGAGCGCCAGGCCGATCTGCAACAGCGCTCAGGCATGCAGCAAGCGTTGGCAGACACCGAAACGTTGCTGGCTCAGTGGTTACAGCAGGGGATCCGGCATCAAGGAGGGCGCGGGATTGAGCGGGTGGAAATCCTGGCCGAAGCGCTAAATGGCTATGGCCTGGTGCAGCTGTCTGCATGGTTAAACGAGTTACCCGAGCGTATTCGCTCCAATAACCACACGCAATTAGTCCAGCGGTTGATGACGATTTATCAAATGCTGCGCCTGGTGAAAGACCGGCAGAGTAATTGACTTTGACAGCGCCATGACAGTTCGACTAAGCTTGCCCCACTCATTTGGGGAGTAGCCTTCCTTCATCATGAAGGAGGATGTGTCAACATACTCAGCAACTTGCTGTGGCACATCCGTCGATCAGATTGGCGAGACCATAGGGGTAATATTTCTTTTGGATTGGACGAGGAATATTACACCATGGTTTGCTACGTCCAGTCGGTATTTCCATAATGACCCTTTTTTCTGCTTTAATTTCACATAACCTCAGCAAAAAAACCGCCCAAAAGCTTTGCGAATTGAGGGCTAAAGGATGACGCTGTCATTTTTCCAGCTCGCAATATCTTTAATCATCATATTGATTGCCTCTGAAATTTTCACCAATGCTCTGGAACACCTTGGCGAAAGGTTGAAGATCTCTGAAGGGGTAACCGGTTCGCTTTTTGCCGCCATTGGCACCGCCTTACCTGAAACCATGGTGCCCATTTTGGCCCTGGTTGCCGGCACGTCGGCCGCTAATGTTAACGAAGAGATTGGCGTGGGGGCAATATTGGGCGCGCCGCTGATGTTGTCTACGCTGTCGGTCTTTTTGATGGCGCTGGCCGTGGTTAGACGGCGGGGCATTAACGGGTCAATCACCCCAGAGCCCACGGGGTTTATACGGGATACGCATTTCTTCCTGCTGGCTTTTGTGTTAGCCGCAATTGCCTTGTTCATTCCTGTGGAGATGAAAATAGCCAGAATGGGCGTCAGCGTGTTGTTGGTCTTGCTTTATGTCACCTATATTGTAAAAACCTTACACGCTTCGAAAAAATTAGTGGCTGAAGGCAATGGAACAGCGGCAGATAACGTCATGTTCTTATCCCGAGTGGGATTGCCCACCACGCTATTTACCATCATCCTGCAAACCTTAATGGGTTTGGGCGTATTGGTAGCAGGGGCTTTAGGTTTTATAGACGGTGTTGCCGCAGTATCGGAAAAGCTTGGCATTTCGGTGTTGTTGCTGTCATTGATTATCATTCCTATAGCTACCGAATTGCCAGAGAAGGTGAACAGCATTCTATGGATACGCAAAGGAAAGGATACTCTGGCATTAGGCAATATTACCGGCGCAATGGTTTTCCAAGGCACGATATTACCCGCCATCGGTATATTGTTGACGCCGTGGCAGCCCCGGCATGAAGTGTTGATCGGGGTGTTTATTACGCTTTCATCGGCATTTTGGCTGTGGATCAATGCCAGAAACAAAAAGCTGAAAGTGTGGATGTTATTTATTAATGGGGCTTTTTATTTCGCTTATATTATCGCCTCAATCTCATTTAGCGGCTAAAACAATAGAATAATTAACCCTCCTCAAATACGACTGCAGCGGCCATTGGAGCCGCTGCAGTCAGCGTGACTGTGCTCCAACTTGGTCGCTCATTGCCTGCCGTAAAAAATACTTGACCTTCCAAACGTGACAAGCCGGATAAAGGCAGCCTGCCAAACCTACTGTCGACAATCGTCGCGAAAGGTATACCGATGCAAGTCAAAGCTATAACCCTGCTCACTGCGGCGATAAGCGCCGCGTTCATTATCTCCGGATGCAAGGAGGCGGTGCCTTCCGGCGCAGCTGCCAAACCGCCTGGCGTTCCTGTGGCCGAAGTCGTCGTGCGCCCGATAACGCCTTTTGTGGAATTCACCGGATCGCTTACCGCGGTCAAGCGGGTTGAACTTCGCCCACGGGTCGCGGGCTATCTCCAGGAGGTCACGGTGCCCGAGGGGCGCTTGGTTAATCAAGGAGACCCGCTGTTTCTCATTGATCCTCGGGAGTTCGTAGCCGCAGTGAACGTTGCCAAAGCACGCCTACGCGAGGCTGAAGCGGCATCGCTACTCGCAAAGGCGGAATATACACGAGCCGAGAAACTGTTCGCGCAAAAGGTCGTCGCGCGAGCATTTCTTGATACCGCCACCGCCGCAGTGAACGCAGGCAAAGCCCAGGTGGATGCCGCCAAAGCCGCGCTGGATGCTGCGCAACTGGATTTGAGTTTCACCCGCGTCACCGCCCCCATCAGCGGACGTGTCGGCCAAACCCTGGTCACTGAAGGTAACTATGTTGCCAGCGGTGTGACTCCGTTGACGACCATCGTCTCGATCAATCCGCTGCATGTCTATTTTGATGTCGACGAACGCACTTATTTACGTTCGCTAGCCGCTGACAGAACCAATAAAACCTCAGAGGCGGCCGAGGTAACCAAAGTCATGGTGGCGCTGATCGCCGACAAGACCTACTCGCGGCCCGGTCGTGTTGATTTCCTCGCCAACTCTGCCGATCGCAGTACCGGAACGGTGCGGGTACGTGCGGTGGTGGACAATCCTGATGGGCAATTAACCCCCGGTCTGTTCGCCAAAGTCAAATTGGAGACTGGCGCACCGCAGCCCAAGGTGCTGGTTTCTGACCTGTCGATTGGCACCGACCAGGGCAGCCGCTATGTGCTGGTCGTTGGCAAAGACGATACAACAGAATACCGGCCGGTCGAACTTGGCCCGATAGCCGATGGAATGCGGGTGATCGAACAAGGTCTGCAAGCGGGCGAGCGCATCGTCGTCAAGGGATTGGTTCGACCAGGGATGCAGATTACGCCACAGTCCGCGACGATTGACGGTACGCCTATTGCGCTGCCGCAAACCTCAGGAGGCGCGCAATGAGCTTTCCACGTTTCTTCATCGATCGGCCGATCTTTGCCATCGTGCTCTCGGTGCTGATGGTGTTGGCTGGCACCGTTGCCTTCTTCCAATTACCGCTCAGTGAGTATCCGGCCGTGACGCCGCCAACCGTGCAGGTAACCGCCTCTTATCCGGGCGCCAACCCCAAGGTGATCGCTGAAACGGTGGCCGCGCCGCTCGAACAGGCAATTACCGGAGTAGAGGGCATGTTGTACATGTCGTCGCAGTCGGCCACTGATGGCCGGATGATCCTGACCGTAACTTTCGCCCAGGGAACCAATGCCGATATGGCGCAGGTTCAGGTGCAAAACCGGGTCGCCCGTGCGTTGCCGCGTTTGCCTGAAGAAGTACAACGCCAGGGGGTGGTTACACAGAAAACCTCGCCAGACATTCTGATGGTGGTGCACCTGCTATCGCCAGATAAGCGTTACGATCCGTTGTATATCTCCAATTTCGCCTACCTGCAGGTGCGCGACGAGCTGTCCCGTATTCCAGGGATCAGCGACGTGCTGGTTTGGGGAGCGGGTGAATACAGCATGCGGCTGTGGCTCGATCCAAACCTGATCGCAGCACGGGGGCTGACGGCTGGCGACGTGATAGCCGCGGTACGTGAGCAGAACGTACAGGTGGCGGCGGGTTCGGTCGGCCAAGCTCCTAACTCTACCGCCGCCTTCCAGGTGACGGTGAACACCCTCGGGCGGTTGACCGATGAAGAACAGTTCGGCGATATCATCATTCGCACCGGTATTGATGGCCAGGTGACACGCCTACGGGATGTCGCCCGCATCGAGATGGGTGCAGATGCCTACGCTTTGCGCAGCCTGCTTGACGGTGAGCCCGCCGTGGCGCTGCAAATCATTCAAAACCCGGGAGCCAACGCGCTGGACGTTTCGCAGGCAGTGCGGGCCACCATGCAGCGGCTTGAAGGCAACTTCCCGGCCGGGCTCAGTTCACGCATCGCCTATGATCCGACGGTGTTTGTTCGGGCTTCACTGGAATCGGTAGCTACCACGCTGTTGGAGGCCATCTTCCTGGTGGTGATCGTGGTGGTGCTGTTCCTGCGCAACTGGCGGGCTTCGCTGATCCCGCTGATGGCCGTGCCGGTATCACTTATCGGTACCTTCGCCGTAATGCATCTGATGGGGTTCTCGCTCAACACCTTGTCGCTGTTTGGTTTGGTGCTATCGATTGGTATCGTAGTCGACGATGCGATCGTGGTGGTGGAAAACGTCGAGCGGCATATCGAAAATGGTGAAGATCCCCCGCAAGCCGCCAGGAAGGCGATGGACGAGGTCACCGGGCCGATTATCGCCATCACCTCGGTGCTCGCCGCGGTGTTTATCCCTACCGCCTTCCTCAGCGGTTTACAAGGCGAGTTTTATCAACAGTTTGCGCTCACTATTGCCATCTCGACCATTCTGTCGGCGGTGAATTCGCTCACGCTCAGCCCGGCGCTTGCCGGTCTCCTGTTGCGGCCACGTAAGGTGGGGATCACTCATGATCCTGGCAGCCTGCGTGGTCGTGTCGAACGGAGGTTTGAGCGGTTGGCCAAGCCTTTCCAACGCGCACCGGACGCCTATGGCAACACGGTCCGCAAGGTTGTGCGGGTCAGCGGCCTGGCTCTGGTGGTTTACGCTGGGCTGCTTGCGCTGACCTTCTTCGGCTTCAAGGCAGTACCGCCGGGCTTTGTCCCCATGCAGGATAAGTATTATCTGGTTGGCATTGCCCAGCTTCCCAACTCCGCATCACTGGATCGCACCGAGGCCGTCGTTAAGCAGATGTCGAAGATCGCACTGGCGGAACCCGGTGTTGAAAGCGTTGTGGCATTCCCGGGGCTTTCAATCAACGGTTTTGTTAACGTGCCAAATGCCGCCGTGATGTTCGTGATGCTCGACCCATTCAAAGATCGCACCACGGACGACCTCAGTGCGATGGCAATCGCCGGGCGCTTACAGGCCAAATTCGCCAGCATCCCCGACGGTTTCCTTGGCGTATTTCCGCCACCACCGGTGCCAGGACTGGGTGCAACCGGTGGTTTCAAAATGCAGGTTGAAGATCGCGGTGGTGCCGGGCTGGATGCGCTGGTTCAGCAAACTCAGCTCCTGATGCAGAAAGCCAGCGGAACGGGGCAGGTGGCCGGGCTGCTCACCAGCCTTGACGTCAATGCACCGCAGCTCGACGTCAGTATCGACCGCACCCAGGCGATGAGCCAAGGCGTTCGTCTGGCGGACGTTTTTGAGGCACTCCAGGTGTATCTCGGCTCGCTGTATGTCAACGACTTCAACCGCTTCGGCCGCACCTACAAAGTCACGGCTCAGGCCGATGCGGATCACCGCATGCAAGCTGAAGCCATTGGTCGGCTGCAAGTGCGCAATGCGGCCGGGGAAATGCTGCCGCTGTCAGCGTTTGTCACCGTTACGCCAAGTTCCGGCCCGGATCGTGTGATGCATTATAACGGTTACCCCTCGGCGGATATCTCCGGCGGTGCTATGCCGGGCGTCAGTTCCGGACAGGCGGTGGCGCTGATGGAGCAACTGGCGCAGGAGGTGCTACCTGAAGGCATGAGCTTCGAATGGACCGATCTCACCTATCAACAAAAGCTGGCCGGAGACTCGGCGCTGTTTATCTTCCCACTCTGTGTGCTGCTCGCTTATCTGATCCTCGCCGCGCAGTACAACAGCTGGCTGCTGCCCCTGGCGGTATTGCTGATCGTACCGATGTGTCTGCTGAGTGCGATCGTGGGTATCTGGTTGGTGGGGGGAGACAACAACGTGTTCGTTCAGATTGGGCTGATCGTGTTGGTGGGACTGGCTGCCAAGAACGCCATTCTTATCGTTGAGTTTGCACGCAGCCTCGAAGCCAAAGGCTCGAGCGCACTTGAGGCGGTTATCGAGGCTTGTCGACTGCGGTTACGGCCGATCCTGATGACCTCGCTGGCCTTTATTGCTGGCGTGGTTCCGCTGGTGTTGGCCAGTGGTGCAGGGGCGGAAATGCGCCACTCCATGGGCATTGCGGTGTTTGCGGGCATGATCGGCGTGACGCTGTTTGGCTTGTTCCTGACTCCGGTCTTTTATGTGGTGATGCGTGGCCTTGCCGCCCGCGTCGAGCATTATCGCTCAGCATCAAAACAACGCATCAAGGGGAGCCAGCCATGAGAGATCGCTATCAAACTGTGCTGCTTCCTCTGAGTGCGCTGTTCTTGCTGGCCGGATGCTCGGCGGTGGGTCCTGACTATGCACGACCCTCGTCGCCGCTGCCGACCAACTTTGGTGAGCCAACTGCCGGGCTCGGCTCTGGGGCCGTCGAGGTTGAGTGGTGGCGTACTTTCGACGATCCGGCGCTAACGGCCTTGATCCAGCAGGCATTGGCAGCGAACCATGATATTGGCATCGCGGCCATGCGGCTGGAAGAGGCCAAGGCCATGCTGCGGGAAGATCGCCAGAGCTTCCTGCCCAGCGGCGGCCCCGCGCTTAGCTATGAGAACCGCCGTTGGGGAGAAGTGGAAATTTCACCCGACCAGCCGCGGCAACGCGAAAGCTATCGCGGAGCCATCGATGCCGCTTGGGAACTCGATCTGTTTGGGCGCGTGCGGCGTTCGGTGGAAGCTGCGCAGGCGCAAGCTGGCTCCCGCGAGGCGTTACTGCGTGAAGTGCAGGTGAGCGTCATTGCCACGGTGGCCGCTACCTGGTTCGAATTGCGCGGTCTCGAGGCCGAAATTGCCGTTGTAACCGACATCAGCCAGAGCCAGCGTGAAAGCCTGAAGCTGGTTGAACAGCAGGTCAACTCCGGTTCAGCCAGCGAGTTTGACCGACTGCGTGCCGAGGCGCTGTTACGTAATGTTGAGGTGGCCATGCCTGAGTTGGAACGCCGTCGGGCGGCAAGCACCAACGCATTGGCCATCCTTCTCGGCACAGTACCTCAGTCGTTCAGGCCGCCAGCAATTGTGCCGTTGGATGATTCGTTAGCTGTGCGAACCATCGCCGTGGGCGATCCCGTATCGCTCCTCTCGCGGCGTGCCGACATCGTGGCGGCGGAACGGGACCTTGCTGCGGCTACCGCCCAGATTGGCGTCGAGACGGCTGCGCTCTATCCCGAGATCCAGGTGCAGGGATCGCTCGGCTTTGTGGCAGGGAGTCTTGATGCGTTGAACGGTGCCGAGGCGCTTTCAGGCTTTATCTTGCCGGTGATTCGCTGGTCGCTGCTGGATATTGGCCGCACGCGCGCCCGGATCGCCGCCAGTGAAGCCCGCAGCAAACAGGCCTTGATCGGCTATGACCAGGCCGTGTTGCGCGCCTTGCAGGAAACGGATAATGCCTTTAAAGCCTATGGCGCTGCGGGCAGCACGCTTGAGTTGCGCCTGCTAGAGTCTGCGGCCAATCGCGAAGCAGCGCGTCTGCTCCAGGTGCGATTTGCCGAAGGTGACGGTCTCTATCTGGAGGTGCTCGATGCCGAACGAGCTCACTTTGCCAGCCAGCGCGCGCTGGTCGTCGCACGGACTAACCAGCAGCTTGCTATTGTCAGCATCTATAAGGCGTTGGGCGGCGGTTGGGAAGTCTGTACTCAGACGGAACGCAATTGTAATGGGGCCAGCGGTATAGCCAATGCCCCCCTACAGAACTGATTGCTAACAGGCCTTGACCTTCCCCTGGTGGGAAGGTTTAAGCTTTTTGTTACCGAAACTTCCCAGGAGTAGAACCATGGCTTCCGTTTCCCTCCCATCAGGTTCCAATCAAGCGGCTCGTCTGAGCCTGCCGGTCGAAGGAATGACCTGTGCATCGTGCGTTGGCCGTGTTGAGCGCGCACTAAAAGCCGTTCCCGGCGTGCAAACGGCCACGGTCAATCTTGCCACAGAGCGGGCAGATGTCACCTTCAGCGGCGTGGCCGATCCACAAGCGGCCGTTAGTGCTATCGAGAGCGCCGGTTACGCTGTACGAGAAGAGACCACTGAACTGGCGATCGAAGAGATGACCTGCGCATCCTGCGTCGGAAGAGTTGAGAAGGCGTTGACGCAACTTCCAGGCGTCCTCTCAGCCAGCGTCAACCTGGCGACCGAGCGTGCGCGGGTACGGCACCTCGCCGGGGTTGTCTCCACCGCTGACCTTGAAGCGGCGGTTGTGCAGGCGGGTTACAAGGCCCGTCGTTTGTCTGCTGAAACGGAGAATGTAAACGATCAGGATACCGAACGCCGCGAGAATGAAGCGCGTGGCTTGCGCCGCTCTTTGCTGATTGCGGGCATTCTCACTTTGCCGGTCTTTATCCTTGAGATGGGCTCGCACCTTATTCCTCCGATGCACCATTGGGTGCAGGGCGTTTTGGGTGAACAGACGAGCTGGTATATACAGTTTGTACTCGCCACCCTGGTGTTGTTCGGCCCGGGCCTGCGCTTTTTCCGTAAAGGTATCCCGGCGTTGCTGCGTGGGGCTCCCGATATGAACTCGCTGGTGTCGGTGGGTACGGCAGCGGCGTACGGCTATTCGGTGGTGGCGACATTCATTCCCGAGGTATTGCCTAAGGGAACCGCTAACGTCTACTTCGAAGCCGCCGCCGTCATCGTGACCTTGATCCTGCTTGGGCGCACGTTGGAGGCTCGCGCCAAGGGGCGAACGTCGCAGGCCATCAAACGGCTGGTCGGGCTTCAGGCCAAGACCGCGCGCGTTGAACGCAACGGCGATACCGTTGAGATCCCGCTTGATCAGGTGACCACCGGTGACGTGGTGTTCGTTCGTCCAGGGGAGAAGATCCCAGTCGATGGCGAGGTCGTCGAGGGGGCATCTTATGTGGATGAGAGCATGATCACCGGTGAACCGTTACCCGTATCGAAGGGCGTAGGCGCTGCCGTTGTGGGTGGCACCATCAACAAGACCGGTGCTTTCAGCTTCCACGTCACCAAGGTCGGGGCCAATACGGTGCTGGCGCAGATCATCCGCCTGGTTGAGGAAGCGCAGGGCTCCAAGCTGCCGATCCAGGCGCTGGTCGATAAGGTGACCATGTGGTTCGTACCGGCAGTGATGGCTGCCGCCGCGCTGACCTTCCTGGTCTGGCTGATCTTTGGCCCGGAACCGGCACTGACCTTTGCGTTGGTGAATGCAGTTGCGGTACTGATTATCGCTTGCCCGTGCGCCATGGGGCTGGCTACGCCGACATCAATTATGGTCGGTACCGGGCGTGCAGCTGAACTTGGCGTGTTGTTCCGCAAGGGGGAAGCTTTGCAGGCGCTGCGTGACGTGAGCGTTATCGCCCTCGACAAGACCGGCACCTTGACCAAAGGACGCCCAGAACTCACCGATCTCGTTCCCGCTAAAGGTTTTGAGTACAGCGAAGTGCTGGCTCTGGTGGCGGCGGTTGAAACCCGCTCTGAGCACCCGATCGCCGAAGCGATTGTGTTGGCCGCCAAACAGCAAGGCATCACGCTGGCCCCCGTTGAAGGCTTCGACGCCGTGCCGGGCTTTGGCGTAACGGCCAAGGTTGATGGCAGGGTGGTCTCAGTCGGTGCGGATCGCTTCATGACGCAGCTTGGTCTTGATGTGGCGAGCTTCAAATCTGCCGCCCAGCGCCTGGGCGAACAGGGTAAGAGCCCGCTCTATGCCGCTATCGACGGTCGTTTAGCGGCGGTGATTGCGGTTGCCGATCCGATCAAGGAAACCACGCCAGAGGCTATTAAGGCGCTGCACGCGCTGGGCCTCAAAGTGGCGATGATCACCGGCGACAATGCGGCAACGGCGGCAGCGATCGCCAAACAGCTCGGTATTGATGAAGTTGCGGCAGAGGTGTTGCCCGATGGCAAGGTTGCTGCGCTGAAAAGGTTCCGAGTCAACGGGGCGCGAGTGGCCTTTGTGGGGGACGGTATCAACGATGCCCCGGCGTTGGCGGAAGCGGACGTTGGGCTGGCTATCGGTACCGGTACGGATGTGGCTATCGAGGCGGCCGACGTGGTGCTGATGTCTGGCGACCTGCGCGGGGTGCCGAACGCTATCGCGCTTAGCCAGGCGACGATCCGCAACATCAAACAGAACCTGTTCTGGGCCTTTGCCTACAACGCGGTGTTGATCCCGGTGGCGGCGGGCGCGCTTTATCCGTTGAACGGCACCTTGCTTTCGCCGATCTTCGCGGCGGCGGCGATGGCGCTCTCCAGCGTCTTTGTACTCGGCAACGCGCTGCGCCTGAAGCGCTTCCAGGCTCCGATGACGGTTGAGTCCTCCAGCAGAACGGCGGAAAGCGGGGCGGAGATTATCCCCGTTACCGCAAGTAAATGACCGATGTCGGGCCATGGTGACATCCCTCACCCTAACCCTCTCCCA